>NZ_CADCJB010000001.1 GCF_902801725.1 uncultured Methanobrevibacter sp.
ACTGTCCAAATTTTATTCAAGAATTTTCCTTTTGTTCCTTTTGCGGATAATAATTTCAATCCTCCAGGCAAGATATCTTCTACAGCAACGTTTTCAGCTGCATCAGGACCTAAATTGATAACTGTGATAGTCCATGTAATTACATCTCCAGTTTTAGGTGTCGGATTGGACACTGTTTTAATTACTTTGACATCAGCTTCAGGATTAACGTTAGCTGTGTCATTGTCTTTATTGTTGTCAGGATTGTCATCCGGAGTTGTAGAAGTTACTACTGCAACGTTTGTAATGGCAGCATTGGTAATGTTTACTTTAGTGGTAATGACTAATGAAACGCTTTTAGAGGATAATAAGGTTCCAATTTGCCAAATACCTAAAGTTGAATCATATACCAAACCGGCAGGATTTGATTTGTGTTTTAAATAAATTAATCCTGCCGGTAAAAGGTCATTAACGACCACATTTCTTGCAGTATCCGGACCGTTATTGGTAACGACAATGGTCCAGTCTATCAAGTCACCGAATTTAGGATTCTTGTTGGATACGGTTTTTGTAACCTGCAAGTCTGCAAGAGCAGGCACCATGATAGATTCATTATCATAATTGTTTTCCAAATCAACATCATAGGTTGAAGTGGTAATGTTTACTTCGTTAGTAATCAATTCTGTATCGACAACTCTAGTGGAGATTTTTAAAGAGTGTCTCACACCAACTTCCAAATTGCCAACATCCCATTTGTTTAATTCTTTATGATACATTCCAATATCAGGAATTTCGTTAGAAACAAATTCCAATCCTTCAGGAAGCACATCAGTTACAACCACATGTTCTGCAACTTCAGGACCTGCATTGAAAATGGTAATTGTCCATTCAACGATGTCGTATTTGTTTGGAGTGGAGTTGCTTACCCTTTTGATAACTTCAACATCACATTCCGGAGGAACGTATGTACCGTTTTCAGCACGGTTGTTGGAAGGATTCGGATCTTCTGTATCTGAAGTAACAGTAACTACATTGATAATGTCCTTATTGATTTTGAGAACCTTGGTGTAAATTTCAATGTATTGAGTTTCGCCTACTGCCATATTACCGATATCCCATCTTCCGGTAATGCCTTGGTGGGAAATTTGACCTTTGGACACATATGGTTGTCTTGTTTGAACCAAATCATCAATAGGCAAGTAATCGATTAATACAACATTTTCAGCCATACTAGGACCGTAATTGGTTACACGGACAGTCCATGTAATTTCATCGCCGTAGTGGGAAATCTGATCAGATACCAATTTAACTACACCAACATCGGCTTTGGTTATTACTTCAGTGAAGTCTTCATCATAGTTGTTTGAAGGGTCGCCGTCATTTGGCGCATATACTGTAGCATTATTGGAAATATAACCTTCATATGCAGTAACTTCAGTATTAATGGTTAATGTTACGGTTCTGCCTTCTGACAAATCACCGATTGTCCATCTTCCACTGCCAGGATTATAGGTTCCAACAGCAGCTACTGAACTAATGTATTTTAATCCTGCAGGCAGATTGTCAATTACATAAACGCCTGTTGCGTCGTGAGGACCGTTATTGGTTACCTTGATAGTCCATGAAACGACAGCTCCGTGAGAAGTTATTCTCTTTGATACTGTTTTTACAACACTCATGTCGGGATAGAATTCAACGCTTTCATTGTCTTCATTGTTTGACAAATCAGGGTCTGGAGTTGTTGAAGTTACATTAGCATAATTGGTAATGCTTCTTGCTGAAATTGTCACTCTGGTAGGAATGATTAATTTTATAGGTTTTTCAACTTCCAAAGTACCGATAGTCCAGGTACCGGTATCCCTATCAAATCTGGTTGGATAATCTGGAATTGCAACACCGTAAATTTCCAATCCTTCAGGCAATAAATCCTTAACGACCACATCAGATGCGACACTTGGACCGTGGTTAATTACAACAATGGTCCAGTTGATGATATCGCCTTTACTTACTTTAGGAACGGATACTGATTTGATAATTTGTAAATCAGCATTGTGAGTTACTTCAACGGTTTCTTTTACAGGAGGTAAATCCCATACGTTCATAGTGTTCTCCCAAACACCATCCTCTAAAGCCTGACATTTTACTGTAATTCTTGCGTTAGTTCCTGCACGAATATTGGTGATATACCAGATTTGCTGATCGCCATAATTTACGTATCTTACAAGGTCTGCACCTTCCAATTCATATTTTCCGAGATATTTTATTCCCTGAGGAAGAGTATCCCTAATTTGGATTTCTTCAGTATAGTCTGTATTTCCTTTATTGAATACGGTCAAATAGTATTCGAGGTTTTCACCGGCAGAAACATCGGTTGCATTAGCCTCTTTTGTGTAGTACAAATCTACATGGATAGTCTTATTGTCAACATTGTTGGACAAATCCCAATCCCTTTCATCACAGGTTACATTAACGATATTGTTAAAGGTGCCTATTTGAGTAGTCTTGACTATTAATTTTAATGTTTCTGATGCACCATGTGGCATGAGGCCTATGTTCCATACATTATTTACAGGGTCATAAGTACCTTTAGTAGCTGAATCTGAAACATATTTTAAAGATTTCGGAAGAATGTCCTCTACTTTAACATTATTGGCATTACTTCCTATATTATTAACCTTAATGGTAAATGTGGCATCTTCCCCTCTGATATAGACATCCTTATCACTGGTTTTAGTAACACTTACATCAACCTGCGGAAGGATTTCAAAGAATGTAGTGTTGGTAATTTCAGTATAGTTTGCACTGTCGTGATGAGTTGCAACAACTTTATAAACGCCCGGAAGATATCCAGTCAGATTATGTGAAATAGCACCCATCAAGTTTGTTGTTTTGACTATTCTTAAAGTTTCCTCACCGGTTTTATAATTTGATACAACAAGTTCAATGGATTGTAAATCTTCACGGTCATCCTGGTATATTAATTTTCCACCTTCACTTTTTTCGACACCAGGAACCGGATGAATCTGACTACCGGAATTTTTTGGACCAGTTGAGTGAAGGTATGTTACATTATGGAAGGAAATATCAGTTACCAAACCGGCATTGTGGATTGCATTAATAATATTGTCTCCACCGACATGAGTTGCCTCTACTTCAACAGACTCTGATTCATTATAATAGGAAAGTTTTGGTTGAGCTGTAGTAAATAATAAATAACTCCAAGCCTGATTATTAAAAAACTCATCATCATTTAAATGTAACCTTTTTCCTTTATTATAAATTGCAGAACCGTTACGGGCAGTATTTCCTTCGAAATCACATAAAGAAATCTCATTATCATCCCCTCTAATGTAAATTGCACCACCTAATCCTTGATCTTTATTATGAATATTAGGAATAGCATTATTTTTTTGGAAAAGGGAATTGTGAATAAGCGCATGGTTTCCTTCACTGTGTATAGCACCACCGTGGATGGTAGCGTTATTGTTAGCAAAAATGTTATCGTCTAATACTGAATAATTTCCAAGCACATATACACCTGCACCACCCATAGATGCGGTGTTATTTTCAAATTTTGAAGAAGTAACATTGGCATGGTCTCCTTCAATATATACTGTTCCTTTTTGACAGTCGTGATGATAAAATTCGGAATTGTAAACTTTTGCATTTAATCCTTTTACATAAATAGCAGCACCATTTCCATTATGTGCATAATTATCATCAAAATGACAGCCGATAGCGGAATTATTATTACCTGTAATGTGGACAGCACCACCTTCTTCGGTACCTGTATTGTTGTGGAAATAACAGTTTTTCATAGTATTGTAGTGACCTTGAGTATTGTCACCATCTAAAGCATACTTATCAATACCTCCAACCATGAAAGCAGCACCTTGTTTAGCAGTATTATTGATAAATCTACAATTTTCAACATTCAAATAATTTTGACTGGAACCAATTGCCCCACCTCTATGAGAGGCTACACAATTTGTAAAGGTACAGTTAATAACATTACTATGACGGGTTTCGCTAAGACCTGTTCCGTGCAAATAAATTGCTCCACCTATACCCGAAGTACAATTATCAAAAACACAGTTTGTAATATTAGCAGTGTTACCTACCTCTCCAGCTACACAAATTGCACCTGAATGTCTATTTGAAGAACAATTTACAAAATAACAGTTATTATACCTAGAGTTATAAGTAACAATCATTACTGCATGTTCATAATCTTTCTTATCCGGATCTTCAGGTCTTAAACACTTACAGTTAGTAAAATTAACTTTTTCTAAAGTAGAACTCCTAACCGCAAATGTACAGGAAGTATCTGATGTACAATTATCAAAAACAACATTGTTTAATTTAGCGTTAATTATTCCAGTTCCTCCACCAGTATAAAAATTCTTTACTGTTAAATTTTCTAATTTACAATTAGTAAAAGAGTACGTGGACTTATAGGAATTACCATTTAAAACCCCATTTGCAATAGTAATATTTTTATTAGGTTCTAATTTGCCACCGTATCCGTAGATAATTCCACCCTGTAAATCAATTACCTCACCAATAGGAGTATCACGAATAGCATCACGTAAATCTGCAAATGTATTCCCTTTAGGAGGCACTCCTAAAACATCCACATTATTAGATGCTTTTAATAAAGGAGTTCCCATTTTGACTTTTCTTAAAGATTCTTTATTGGAATCAGTACTTTTTAGATTGTCTGAGCCTAATGTGATTTCATTGGTTTGAGCCTTTTCATTACTGCCAGACGTCTCTAAATCTATTGTTTCAACTTCCTGAACTGTTGAATCAGGAACTGAAACAACTTGTTCATGTGGAACTTGAGTTAAGTCGCTTGAAGATGCAGTACCATTTTCAACTGCTGAAACAGATCCAACAGCAAAAATCATTGCAAATATAAAAGCAACGACTAAAAGTTTCGCATTAAATTTCATGTTTTTACCTCATTAGTTTAAAAGAGTTAATCGAATATTTTCCAATTAAACCTATATCTGAAGAAAAACTTGCATACGAATAAATATTAATAAATAAAATAAGAATTGAATTATGAAAGAGGTACATTTCTGTACTAAAAAATATTATCTTTTTAATCATATATAAAGATTTCTAAAATTTACACAAAAATAGGAAAAAATTAAGTTTTATTAAAAAATATTTTTTGACACGATACTATTGTGGGTAAATATTTTCTAATAGATTATATTGAATTAAAATAACTAATTCAATTAGCCATATAAAAACCGTTTCAGATTTAAAATGACTAATCTGACAAGATATACCATCAACAAACCTACATCCAACCACAATGAATCATTATTCAATGATTTAAAACGATTGAATTGGTTATAGCTATTTAATTACATATAACTTTTGACCAGATAAACCCCTGATTCAGGTTAAATTTTTATTTACAAAACATTCTATTAAAACTAATAGATTGTATTCACATTTACATGATAATATCTAATTGCATGAAAAAATTATCAAAAATATATTATTGAAAATTTCCATCACAAAAAAGATCAGCGGCAATCACAAAAAATCACCACAAAAATATTCAACATCTAAAAATTTACAACAGAAAAAAGCATTAAAACAAGTATTAAAGTTTAAACAAAAAGAGATATTTTCAAAAATGATTAATCCTTCATCGCCAACAACAGAGTTATCGATACTGAAAACAAAATCATTTGCAGTTTTATCTGTGCTGACAATTACATCGCCATCAACGTCAGATGAAAAATTATCTACAAAGACAAATTGAATATCCTGATTGATTAAAAGATTATTTTTTAATTCTAAAACCTTAAATAAACTACGTTTAAAACCGCCTGTAGTTTCAAAACTTGTAGTTTCAGTAAATAAATCATTTTTTAAAATGAAATTTACATTACTATAATCATGTTTAGAAATAAAAATAGAATCTTGATTAATGACCTGATTGATTTCTATTGTCAATTCCTTAGTTTCCAACTCACTCATGTCTTCATAATTTATATTATTGAAATCTACAACATCATTAATATTTTCACAATATAAATTTGGAATATCCTCTTTTTCTTCGACAATATCATGAGCTTCAACAACAGAACAATCCTGCTCTGAAATAGAGATATCACTATTAAATTCTTCAATTTCTTCGCCAGATTCCATATGAGCAAAATTTTTCTCATATTTTTCCTCAACAGCAGGAACTTCAGAACTAACGGATACATCTTCCTGAGCATATTCAACTTCTTCAATTGAATAAGACTCTTCGACAACGACTTCTTCATCAATTTGATCAGCGTACTCGATGAAGAAAGATTCACTTGAATCTTCTGCAGCAACTACTGGAATCAATACTAAAACTAACATTATAATAATAGATAATTTTAATATTCTAGATTTGAAGTTCATTATCGACACCTTTCATATTCATTCATTTTTCAATTATAATATTACTATTGTATAACAATATTTTTCCAATAGTTATTATTGACAATAATTTTCACAACTACCTCAAATAATAACTTATCTTATATAATTTAGTCATCATATATATACTTTACAAATAATTACTAAATTTTATAAGAACTATACAGTTTAATATCTATTTGATATATTTTATCACTAAATTCAATATTTTTGCAAAAAATAGATTATTTCTAACAATCCAGTAATTTCAATGGACATGTTTCATGTAAAAAAAATATTTCAATAAAAAATCTGGAATATGTATAAAATAGCTAAACACCAAAATGTCGACAAGAAAATCTACTGTAAAACCAATTCCTATATAATATAAAAGATAATAGTAATATTATGAGCACTTTAGAAAAGATGAAAATTTTAACAGATTCCGCTCAATATGACCTTTGCGACTATGTCAGTCACAATAAGAGCTCACAGGTTAACCTTCCAGGAATTTATGAAGCAATTGGTCATAATGGATGCAAAATTCCTCTTTTCAAAACTCTTTTAACAAACAAATGCAAAAACGATTGCAAATATTGCATAAACCAATCCAAAAGAAACTTTACCCGACTTGAACTATCACCAGAAGAACTTGCAAAAGCCTTTTTGGGTTATTATAACAGAGGAATGGTTAATGGACTGTTCCTAAGTTCAGGTATTTCAGGCGATGTAGATTCTACTATGGAAAAACAAATAGAAACTGTCAGCATTTTGAGAAAAAAATATGGCTATGATGACTATATCCATCTGAAAGTCGTGCCCGGAGCAAGCAAAGATTCCATTAAAAGGGCAATGGCATTGGCAAATAGGGTAAGTATCAATATCGAAGCCGCAACACCGTCAGGTCTTGCCGAATTGTCATCAACCAAAGATTATAATAAAGACATTCTCAAAAGATTGTCATGGATTAACAGTCTACAAAACAAAAGCACAACATATCCAAATTCTACTCACACTACTCAGTTGATAGTTGGGGCAAATGACGAAAGTGACAGGGAAATACTTGAGAGAATGGAAAAAATATACAAAAAATCAGACTTGAAAAGAACATATTTTTCTGCATTCACTCCTATTGAAGAAACGGAATTTTCAAAAAAAGAAGCCTGTTCAACCGATAGAACCGCAAAACTATATAATGCAGATAGTCTGCTTAATGATTACCATTATAAAGTTAAAGAACTTGTATTTGATGAAAATGACAAGCTTTCACTTACTCAAGATCCGAAGATTTTGGCTGCAGAAAAAATGGATATATTCCCTGTAGAAATCAACAAAGCACCACTGGTAGATTTAATAAGAGTGCCGGGAATTGGTGTGAAATCAGCACGTGAAATAATATCTATTCGAAAAAAAATGCCGTTTACATCAGAACATCAACTCAAAAAATTAGGTGTTGTAATAGAAAGGGCTAAACCTTATATTAAAATTGACGGTGAATATCAAACTGTTTTTGATTTTTAAACTATCCTTTTGTTTATTTTAATGAACTGATTATAGGTATCCAAAATAATTGAAAAAGAAACTAATTATAATATATGGTAAATTTTTTAAATAGTAGATTTATCGAAAATATACAGTATAGAATTTCAAGTGAAAAAATTTATATTATAAAATATATTGAACAGCAAAAAATAGATAGGATATAAAAATAGAAAAATTAGAAATCTTCAAACAAAGCCCAAATTTCAGGGTATTTTTTAGAAACTGCCTCTTCAATTAATATTGATGCTTCTTTTGAAATACTGAATTCAGGTTCTGTTTTTCTTAAATATCTAAAAACAGCTGAAGACCTTGAAGACCAAAGTGTTATTCTTGGATTTTTATCAACAATTTCTTTAACTTCAGCTATATGTTCTTTCTGTATTTGGACTTCTTGTGGTGTTTGTAAGCTTTCTTCAGTAGATATATCGCTAGATATGTCTTCGGATGCTTCATCAACTTCCTTATCTTCATTTTGAGAAACCTCCTCTTCAACTATTTCTTCTTCATTATCTTTTTCATCTTCTTCTAAAGAGTCTTCTTTTTGAGATTCGATTTCCTTTTCAATCTGATCAAAAATGTTTTCTTTTTCATTATCCTCTTCATTTTTAGATACATCCACTTCTTCACCTGAATCTCCTTCATCATTTAACATATCTTCAAGTGACTGAGTTGAATTACTGTCAAAATCTTCATTATAGAAATCAGGAATTAATGAGTCTAAACCTTTTCCAAGCCCTTTTCTAGCCATTTATAACTCCTCTCCATCTCTTTTAAGAATTTCTTTAGCTAATTTTAAATAAGCTTTAGTACCTGTACTTTCAGGATCGTAAATTAAACAAGGTTTGCCAAAACTAGGCGCTTCGGCCAATCTGATGTTTCTTGGAATTATTGTCTTAAACAACAAATCTGTGTCGCCGAAGTAATTTTTGAGTTCTTTATGTACATCTTTACTAAGTCTGGTTCTTTTATCAAATAGAGTTAGGAGAATTCCTTTAATAGGTGTAGGACTTCTAAGCCTTTTTTCAACTAATTTTATTGTATTAATTAAATCAGCAACTCCTTCTAAAGCATAATACTCAGCTTGGATAGGAATTAAAACACTATCGGAAGCTACTAATGCATTGACAGTAATTACACCTAATGAAGGAGGTAAGTCAATAAAGATATAATCAAATAACGGAACTACATCTTTTAGGGTTTCTTTCAGTACAATATGGTAATTTTCACGTTTTGAAAGTTCCATTCCTGCACCACTTAGGGATATATTACTTGGGATAATAAACAAATTTTTTATAAACGTAGGAATTGTCGCTTTTTTAATACTAATATCCCCCATGATAGCATCATAAATTGTATTTTCTACTTTAGTCTTATCAATCCCAAAGCTAGTTGTAGCATTAGCCTGAGGATCCATATCAACAACTAAAACAGATTTACCCATCACCGCTAGAGATGTTGCAGTATTAACAACTGTAGTTGTCTTTCCGCAACCCCCTTTTTGATTCATCACTGCAATTACTTCACTCATTAAAGAATTCTCCTTTATCTGATAAGTTTTAAGTTATCAGTTATGATTTATAACTTAAAAATTCAAAGTTTTAAAGAATAACGTTGAAGTTATTCAGTATTAGTTAAAAGAAAAAAGTTATCTCTTCTAAAGTAAAACTTAAAGGAAATAAATTATTAGTTTTAACTTCTAAGGGATAGGAATTAAGTTTTAAGTTAAAACTTCTAAATTATAAAAAATAAGTTTTAAGAAATAACTTATCATAACTAACTTTTAACAAATAAGTTATATTTTATAACTTCTAATAAGTTTTCAGTTATTAGTTAACACTTGGAAGTTATTAGAGATAAGTAATAAGTTATAAGTTATAACTTATAACTTATAACAAAAAAAATTTAAAAAAAAATAAAGAAGGATTATTTAGCATTGAGCATATTTCCTTCAAAATAGCTAGCATATCCTTTTAAGTCTAACATTCCATGACCTGAGAAGTTCATAACAATAGTTTTCTCTTCTCCAGTTTGTTTACATTTAAGAGCTTCATCAATAGTAACTTTAATTGCATGAGTAGTCTCAGGAGCCGGTACTATACCCTGGTTACGAGCAAAAGTAATACCTGCATTGAAACAATCCTTTTGGTGAGCAGATCTAGGTTCAATGTAACCTTCCTTAGTTAAAAGAGAAACAATTGGAGACATTCCATGGTATCTTAATCCTCCAGCGTGAACAGAAGGAGCGACAAAGTTATGGCCTAAAGTAAACATTTTAAGCATTGGAGTAAATCCGTTGGAATCTCCGAAATCATAATCATAAGTTCCTTCAGTAAGTGTAGGACAAGCACTAGGTTCCACTGCAATAAATTGGGTATCTGAATTTCCATCAATCTTGTCTTTAATGAATGGGAATAAAGAACCAGCCAAATTACTTCCGCCTCCTGCACATGCTATCATGATGTCAGGCTCTTCTTCGGCAATTTCCAATTGTGTTTTCAATTCCTGACCAATGACAGTCTGGTGAAGCATTACATGGTTTAAAACACTTCCTAAAGAATATTTAACCTCTTCATTTTCCAGAGCTTCTTCCATAGCTTCTGAAATAGCGACACCCAGTGAACCAGGATGGTCTGGATTGTCGGCTAAAACCTGACGTCCTACTTTGGTATTTTCACTTGGAGAAGCAAAAATATCACTGTCATAAATATGCATGATATTTTTTCTGTCTGGCTTTTGGTTGAATGAAACCTTAACCATATAGACAGTACAGTCAATATCAAGCAAATTGCAAGCAAGGGACAAAGCAGTACCCCATTGGCCTGCACCGGTTTCAGTAGTTAATCTTTCAACACCTTCTTTTTTAGCAAAATAAGCTTGTGGAATAGCTGAATTTAGCTTATGTGAACCGGTGGGGGATGAATCTTCCCTTTTAAAGTAAATCTTTGCCGGAGTATTTAAGTATTCTTCAAGTTTATTAGCCCTTACCAATGGAGAAGGCCTTCCCATCTCCATGTACAATTCCCTAACAGTTTTTGGTATAGTAATATAACGATCAGTAGCAAATTCCTGTTCCAAACCAGCCTTGGTGAAAGCCAATTGCAAAGCGGCAATCTGGTCCTTGCCTTCACTATTTTTTGGTGCCGGAAGAGGAACTGGTAAATCAGCAAGCATATTATACCATTGTTTAGGCACTTCATCTGATGATAATTCTATTTTATATGTCATGAATATTATTATATTGTAATGTACTATTTAAAACTTTGTTGTACAAAAATGTACACTTTAATTATTAATATAATAAAAAACAATTAAAAAACATGAGAATTTTAGCTATCGATGTTGGAACCGGAACACAGGACATTATGATTTATGATACACAAAAAGAGCTGGAAAATTCAATAAAGCTAGTTTTACCATCACCGCACCTTTATATTTCCCAGCAAATAAGAGAAATTGAAAACGACATATATTTCAAAGGAGAAATAATGGGCGGAGGTAAAATCAAAAAAAGCATCATAGAACATATGGAAAAAGGTTATAAGGTTGTTATGGAACCAACATGTGCTAAAACAATTCGTGATGATTTAAATCAAGTAAAATCCATTGGAATTGAAATAGCGGATAAAGAAAAAGATTACAAAGACTATACAAAAATAACCATGGGAGACATAAACATAACAAAACTTGCTGAATTCTTGCTGGGTTACGATTTGGAATTCGACTTTGACAAAATAGCAATTGCAGTTCAAGACCACGGATACAATGAAAACATGGGAGACAGAGACTTCAGATTTGAAAAAATCAGAGAAAAAATATCTCAACCAATATCTCCTCTGGAATTTGGATTTACAAACGATCTTCCCCAATATTATACAAGAATGCAGGCCGTAAGAAGAATAATTGAAAATGAAGGAATTGAAGAAGTTCCTCTTCTAATGGATACTAAATTCGCTTCAATAGCCGGAATGTGCTATGATGAAGTAGCTAAAAAATTAAACAGCTTTATTGTAATAGATATAGGAAATGGACATACTACAGCAGCTTCAATAGAAGAGGGCAAAATTCAGGGAATATTTGAACATCATACTTCAAGCCTGACTGGAGAATCTCTGGAAAGATACATTAAAAGATTGGCTTCAGGCGAGATAACAAACAAGGAAGTCTATGATGACCATGGGCATGGGGCGCATGTCTTAAATCCAATATCAGAAATTGAAAGGGTAATTGTCAGCGGCCCTAAAAGAGAATTGATTGAAAAAACAAATCTTGATTGGCATCATGCAGCTCCCGGAGGGGATGTGATGATGACAGGAACAATCGGATTAATAAAAACTATATTGGGATAGATAAAATGCTTAAGATGGATTCCCACATTCACAGTGAATATTCACCGGACTCAAATTCTAAAATCGATGATATTTTAAATGTTGCGAAAAAGAAAAACATTGACATAATAGCAATCAGCGATCACAATACCGTAGATGGAACAAGCGAAGTTGTGCAAAAAACCAGAAACACAGATATATTAGCAATTCCATCTATAGAAATTTCTTCAACAGATGGCCATATTCTTGGATTTGGGTGTGAGGAAAATATACCTAAAGACTTAAGTCCTCAAGAAACAATAGACAAAATTCATGATTTGGGTGGCCTTGCAATAATACCACATCCTTACTGTTTTTACAGACATGGACTGTTGCATAAAACTGACTATAATGACTTGAAAATAGATGCAATTGAAACAAAAAATGCAAGATTTATTGTAGGATATTGCAACGGAAAAGCAAAAAAATTATCAATTAAAGAAAACATCCCGTCACTAGGTGCAAGCGATGCCCACTACTATAAATTCGTCGGTGACTGTTATAGTCTAATAGATTGTGAAAAAGATATTGACAGTGTATTGAAAGCAATCAAAAAAAATAAGACGGAAGCTCATGGAAAAGGCACTTCTAATATACTACTTTCAAAATATCTGTTTGAAAAAAATGTTTTAAAGAAATTTGATTAAAAAGAGGAATTATTCGCTCTTTTCAATTAAAATTTCTATAATAGAAACATTTGTTTTTTCATTGTTGTAATTTTCGATTTCTTCTGTAGAAATACGAATATCTGCAATAACGGAATCTGGTACAAAACGATTCCTAACAATTTCAGCAGCATCAACAGCTCGGCTAATAGCTTTACCTCTAGCTCTAAGTAAAACACTGTCAGAACCTTCATTGAATTGTGTTACTACTGCTAAAACATAATTCATTACAGGTTTACTACCTACAAAAATTGTATTATTTTCCATCTTAACTCACCAGTTTAAATTTAAGTTGATTAATGTATATAAAATTTTACATTAAAAGAGATAAAAAGAGATAAACAAAAAATAAGCATTTAGGGAAAAAAAGAGATAAAAAATAAAAAAAAGAAAATAAAATAAACAAAAATAACAGAAAAATAATTTTCGATATATAAAATAAAAAAATTAAAAAAATTTTAACTGTCAACCCTTTGGATTAATAATAATTTATTGATGGAATCCAAAACAGCCAAAATACTTGCCATCACAATGTCCTGATTGGTTGATCTACCAGTTGACCTGTTCCCTTTAGAGTCCGAACTGATAACAAACACCTCAGCCAAAGCATCTGTACCCCCTGTAATAGCTTCAAGATTATATTCCTCTAGTTCAACATCAATAGAATCCTGAATTAAATTTCTAATAGCATTCAAGGCCGCATCTATAGGTCCTACACCAGTGTTTGCAGTTTCTTTTTCAACACCGTCAATTTCCAATTTTACAGTGGCAGTAGGAGAAACATTAGCTCCTGAAGATATACTCAATCCCTTAATAACGATAGGAGTTTCACGAGCTGAACCCAACTCAATGGTAGCAATAGCAACCAAATCATCATCAGTAACGCATTTTCCACTGTCCCCCAACGATTTAATTTCATCAAAAACCTTACAAAATTGATCATCATTTAAATCAATATGATACTCTTTTAATTTTGATTTTAAAGCATTGGCGCCAGTATGCTTTCCTAAAACAATACGTCTTGAATGACCGACAAGTTCAGGTGACATTGGCTCATAGGTATTGGAGTTATTTAAAATTCCATGAACGTGAATACCGGATTCATGAGCAAAAGCATTTTCACCAACAATCGGCTTGTTGACAGGCATTTTAACCCCTGTAAAACGGCCTACCAAATGAGATAAACTGTATAGTCTTGTAGTATCCAAACCTAAATCAATTCCGTAAGCAACTTTAAGGGTGATGACCAGCTCCTCAAGTGAACAGTTCCCCGTCCTTTCACCCAATCCGTTAACGGTAACATGAACCTGATTGGCTCCACATTCAAGTGCAGTTAAAGAGTTTGCAGTAGCAAGACCAAAATCATTGTGGAAATGCACGCTTATTGGAGTGGAAAAATTACTTTTAATATCGGAAATTAACTCATGGGCAACAATTGGAGTTAAAACACCGACAGTATCGGGAACATCCAAAAAGTCAGCTCCTGCATTTACAACTTCACCGAATACATCGAATAAAAAATCCCTTTCAGTTCGGGTAGCATCCTCTGCTGAAAATTCAACAGTTAAACCATGGTCTTTGGCATATTCCACAGCATCTACTGCAGTTTCAATGATTTTTTCCTTAGGCATTTTAAGCTTATAATCACGATGCAATGGGGAAGTACCTATAAAAGAATGAACATAACCCAAATCTGAATCAATTACTGCATCAATATCACTTTTAAGAGAACGTGCCAAACCAACAAGAGTAGAATCCAAACCTAAAGAAGCTATTTTTTTAGATGATTCAATTTCACCTTTAGATGAAGCCGGAAAACCAACTTCAATCTTATCGACCCCCAAATTATTAAGTTTTCGGGCAATTTGAATTTTCTCATCAACTGTAAGCGCAACACCTGGTGTCTGTTCACCATCCCTTAAAGTCGTGTCTAATATATAAATTTTATCGGCCAAATTCATATTTTCATTTTTTAGGGTTTCTATATTTTTCATTTAATTACTTCCCTTATTGTTAAACATAGTATTGAACTGGACATTAATAAGATTAATTGAAAAAGAAAAAAATAAGAAATAAATGAATTATTTCTTAACTTTTTTAACAACAACAATTGCCACAAGAATTATGATTATCAAAACGGCAATTGAGTAATACAACTGCATTGAGCCTGGAACTTCATATTTTTCAATGTTTAAAGAATATAAATATCCTCCATCATCACCAAAGAATAAACTGTTTCCATTAATAACCGGTGAAGAGGTGATTTTTGAATTGAACAATAAAGTACCTGGATTGTATTTAAACTCTTCAAGACCAGTATACTTATTCAAGACATAAAAATTACCGTTGTTGCTTCCAAATGAAACCAATTTGTCTTTCAGGGCAGGTGTAGACTGAACCTTATCGCCGGTCGGATGACTCCATTTGACTGTACCGTCACGAACGTCCAAACATGTCAGGTTACCTTCATCGGAACCTACGAATACACTGTTGTCATGCTCGTCTACGGTTGGTGAGGAGAGTATTTTATTGTTCAAATCAACTTTCCATTTTAAAGCTCCATCTGATTCATTGAGACAATATAAGCTGCCGTCAGTGGATCCGACAATAACAGTTTCATTTACATAGGTAGGTGATGATAAAATTTCATCTCCTGTTGTGAAATCCCAATTTAAATCCTTATCAGTTCCAACAGAGTAGATTTTACCGTTGGTTGAACCGATATAAATGGAATCATTGACAACGATTGGAGAGGATTTGAGTTCACCGTCCAGCTTTTTGTTGAAGTTAACATGCCCATTTGATTTGTTCAATCCGTACAAATGACCGTCATTGCTTCCGAAGTAAACCTCATCATCTATGAAAAATGGAGTGGATTCAACATTGCTGCAGTCATATTTCCATGATACCTCATGATTGTTAATGTTGACTGATTTAAGTCCATCGTCACATCCTATAAACAGCCTATTTGAATTTATTATAGGAGATGAATTGGTTTTAGATTCCAAATCAAGCTTCCACTGCTCTTCGCCTGTTTCCATATCAATAGCTTTCAAAATTCCTTCACTGGAAACTACATAGATATTGTCCTTATAAATTGCAGGTGATGAATGAATAGGAGACTCCATGTTAAAAGTCCAAAGATTGGTTACAAAGCCAGAACCCCCTTGCCTATAGGCAGTATGATTAACATCTCCCGCAAATGAATTCCAATTTTCAGCGGCAATTGGAGACAAACATAATATACCAATAATCAATACGATTAATAATTTTTTATACACTTTAAAACCTCCTATACATCCCTATTAAATCGTTTTACACCAATTATAAAGAATAAAATTGTAAATCCTAAAAGTACGACCAAATCCGCCCAGACATCGCCTAAGGATTGTCCCTTAAGCATTATACCTCTCATAGCATCATTGAGATATGTCAATGGGAAAATGTAGGCTATTTTTTGCAATATCCAAGGCATTGTTTCAATTGGATAAAAGACTCCGGAAACAAACATCATCGGCATTGAAAACGGAAGTGATATTTGGGCATAATCCTCTTGGGTTGAAGTCCTTGCGGAAAGCATTATACCAAATCCGACAAAACACAATGCTCCAATAACCAGGACCACAAATGTCTGCAAAAAGCCACCCTTAATACTTACACTGAACAATAATACCGCAAGGAAAATCAGAATTAAAGCTCTGACTAATTCAATTAAAAGTTTAGCAGCAATCTTACCACCAATAACAGTTGAAACAGAAGTTGGAGTCATGAACAATCTGGCAAGTTCACCAGTTTCCCTTTCACCAGCAATGGTAGCGCCCATACCCATCATACAACTCATCATAACAGTCATTCCTAAAATTGCAGGAACTAAAAAGTCAATATACTTAATATTTCCATAAATCTTGTTGATATGAAGACTGATATCGTCCTTGAAATTGTCTAAAGAGTGAGCGATTGACGGTGTAACACTTGCATTTTCAGTTGAAACGCTGGTTTGGGAAGCGACCATGTTTGACAATCTGTAAAATATTCCCTGTGTTGAAGATTCAATAATTTGAGAAGCCATCTGGTCTGAAGAATCAAGATAGAGCGTTACTCCTTTTTGCGACGAGTCATCATCGTCATAGTCTGACGGCAGAATAATCGCTGCCTTTACATCACCCGATTCAACACGGCTTTTTCCTTCATCCAAATCGTCAATAACCTCTACAACATGGTAAGTTTCGGTATTCTTTATAGTATCAAGAGTCAAATCAGTTAAATTTCCATCACTTTGAGAAACAACCACAATAGGTAAATCTGTCATTTCTCCACCCATTCCATAACCAAAAAGTAAAATCATGATTATTGGAAATGCCAAAATAGAAACTAATCTTGCAGGGTGTCTTTTAAGGGAAATCAATTCCTTTTTAATCATCCACCAAAACTTTTTAGGCTCTATCATCTTCATTCACCTCTGATGTTGCTTTTATAAATACATCTTCAAGAGAGGGTTCTTCGGTTGAAATAGATTTTATAATTCCTCCTGCGGAATTAATATCATTGATGACATTCTGAACAGCCATATCATCAAAAATATCGATTCTCAAGTTTATACGGCCATTATGATCTATTTCAATACTTTCAACATCGCTTGATTTTTTAATAGCATCAATAATTTCATCATTCTGATTTTTAAGAAGAAAAGACATCTTAATCAGACTAAGATTTTCAATATCTTCCTTGGTAGAAGTAGACACTTCATTCTCTTCTGAAATTTTATCCAAGGCTTCCTTCATTTCAATCTTGTTGCTTTCCAAAAGAGAATCCTTAAGACCCTGTGGAGTATCATAAGCTACCAAATTACCAGTATTGATGATGCCCACATTGTCACATAGCATATCAACTTCATGCATGTCATGAGAACATAGGATTATTGTATGTCCGCTGTCATTCAGTTCGCGAATCAAATCCCATAATGTACGCTTGGTAGTAGGATCAAGACCAATAGTAGGTTCGTCCAAAAACAGTATTTCCGGTCTGTGAACCAAACTGGCAACAAGTGATGCCTTCTGTTTTTGACCGCCTGAAAGTTGGCCTACTCTTTTATCCTTTGCATATTTGATATCGACAAGTTCCATCAGATCCTCAATACGGGAATCCCGTTCATCTTGAGGAACTCCATAATAATCGGCACACAGCTGTGAATTTTCCATAACAGTCAAATCCTTATACAAGCTAACCTGCTGCGGTACCATGCCCAAAAGGTTTCTAACCTCATCAGGATTCTTCTGAACATCATATCCACCAACAATAGCCTGACCGAAAGTAGGTTGAATCAAACATGTCAACATTTTAATTGTTGTTGTTTTGCCTGCACCGTTTGGGCCCAGCATGCCAAAAATTGAATGATTAGGTATATCCAAGTTTAAGGAATTAACCGCTGTAAAATTATTGTATTTTTTCGTTAGATTTTTTGTTTCAATTGCATTTTTCATGATTAAGCTCCTTTCCAGTCATATCTTCAAAAAAAGCTTGCCAAGAAGGATTTTCTAAAATTTCATTCATGTGAATTTGAATGCCATTTAAAAAGTCCTTTCCGTCATCGGTTATTGAATAAAACTTAACACTTTTATTATTTTCATTTACTTTCCAATCACCGACAATCAAACCATTTTCCTCCATTTTAGATAAAATAGGATATACTTTGCTTGAATTAACGTTAATCTCACATTTTGAATTTTCAAAACTAAAAAATTCATTTAGTCTTTTCATGATTCCATAACCATGAATCGACTCTTTAGAAATAATCCATAAGATTAAATTATGAATGATTCCATTAGAGAAGTTTTTAAAAACTTTTTTATGAGATTCACTAAATCTTTTCTCAGTCATAATTCACCATATGTCAAAATTTGATATATATTAATATTTATTATATTATCATTACAAATATATAAATATGAAACTTGGATTTACAACACTGGCACTATTTATGGAACCCAATAACGACATCATCAATCTGGCAAAAAAACATGGATTTGAAATGATAGAAATCCTTGGGGAAGGTCCTTTCTACGAAAAGGACAACGGTGAATTTAAGGACTGCGGTCTGGATATTAGAATCCATGCGGCAACAGTTGACATTAACATCGCCAGCTTGAACAAGGGAATAAGAGACGAAAGCGTTAAACAGATGATTCACTGTGGCCAGTATGCAGAAAGCATTAACGCGAAAACCATTACTGTACATCCTGGAATCATTGGCAGAAATGAACCGCACCTTAGAAAATGGGCTTTGGAAATTGCAGTTGAAAGCATCGGTGAGATAATAGACAATACCAATGTTGAAGTTTCAGTCGAAAACATGCCTGTTCGAGGAAAATTTTTGGCAAATACGGTTGAAGAAATTGAGATGATTCAGGCCGAAACCGGGTGCAGCCTGACAATAGATACAGGTCATGGAAATACTTGCGGAAACCTTGAAGAAATGTTATCATTAAAAAATATTAGCTATTGTCATTTAAATGATAATGATGGTGTAAAAGATCAGCATATCACGCTAGGTGAAGGAACACTGGATTTAAATTTACTGAAAAAGATTGATACAGCCATTATCGAGCTAAACAACTTCGATAATATTTTAAAAAGTAAAAAAGTTATTGAAAACTTATAACTTATAATTTTTTTTAATTGTTATTAGTTATAACTTATAAGTGATAATTAGTTTTAAGTTATAAGTTATAAGTAAAATTAT
This sequence comes from uncultured Methanobrevibacter sp., assembly GCF_902801725.1. GTDB lineage: Archaea > Methanobacteriota > Methanobacteria > Methanobacteriales > Methanobacteriaceae > Methanocatella. Next base: position 19,707 of record NZ_CADCJB010000001.1, read on the forward strand.
CGAAAAAAATAATTAAAATTCAATTTGAGTAACCTCAAAAATATCCTTTATTACATAATCTGTCTTGTCCATCATTTTAGGAGATACTTCTTCCTGTTGCTCAATAGTTAATACACTTACATCAGCTTTATTAAATGCAAGCAAGTCATTAAGACCATCACCTACCATCATGACTTTATAGCCACCTTCCTTTAAAATGGAAACTACTTCACCTTTACCTCTGGTAGAAACGGTTCCATAAGCATTATCTTCGGGAACATCAAGCATATTAGCCAACCTGTTGATGGCTCCCTTCCTGTCTCCGGATGCAATGTATATTTCTATTCCCCTAGACTTCAAAGTTTCAATAGTTTCAAAGACTCTTGGGAAAAACTTGCCGGCTGAAGTAATGGTATATGCAACCTGACCTAAGTCAATGTCAACAATAAGGGCAGAGCCGTTGCACAGTTCCATATGAGGGATCTTTTCGCCCAAAATTTCAAAACCGTCTGTGATGTCGGAAATTGTGGTATCCGATTCCTTGTCTAAAATCTCCTTAATTTCTGCCTTAGAAACCTGTTTTGTTGAAAAGCTAACATCGAAATCAATATCGTATTCCTTGATAACATCAGAAATTAAGGTGTTTGGATTCAAATTCAAAAGTTTATTGGTATTGAACTGAAGAACAACCAAAGCCAACGAATCGGCTGAATCTATTAAATCCAAGGAGTTGATATTTGTAAAAATATCTCCACTGAAAACATCCTTAATGACCCTATACCTTTCAATCAAAGTTCCGGAATTATCAAATACAACAGCCCTTTTCATGATTAATAATAGTTAAAAAAAATATTTAAAAGTATTCAAAAAAAACAACTATATAAACCTTGAAAAATAAACTAATATTATTATAAATTACGATTATTAGGTGTTTTAATGAGCGTTATTGAAAAATTAAACTCCATTAAAAATGGAGAAATAACAGCTAAAGAAAATGTTGAAGGCTTCATTAAAGTTATCGATGAAAATAACGAAAGTATTAATGCATTTATTGAATTAAACTATGAAAATGCATTAAAACAAGCAGAAGCTATTGACGAAAAAATAGCTAACGGTGAAGATGTTGGCGCTTTAGCTGGATTAGTATTTGGTATTAAAGCAAACATTAATGTTGAAGATTTAATCATTTCCGCAGCTTCCAAAACCCTTGAAGAATACATCGGAAGCTACAACGCAACTGTCGTTGAAGAAATCCTTGCTGAAGACGGAATAATCATCGGTATTTTGAATATGGATGAATTTGCAGCAGGAAGCTCAACAGAAACTTCCTATTACGGACCTACCCAGAATCCTAAAGCTATGGGAAGAATTCCTGGAGGTTCATCAGGAGGATGTGCGGCAGCAGTTGCAGCTGAAATGTGTGATATCTCAATCGGTTCAGATACTGGAGGATCCATCAGAAATCCTGCTTCTCACTGTGGTGTTGTCGGATTCAAACCAACCTACGGTGCAGTTTCAAGACAAGGTTTGCTTGACTTGTCAATGAGTTTAGACCAAATTGGACCATTGGCAAACGACGTAAGTGGAATAGCTTTAGCATTGAACACTATTGCAAAATACGATGAAACCGAATGTACAACCTTGGATTGGGACAAACCTGACTTTACCGAAGTATTGGAAGAAACTTCCCTTGAAGGCATGAAAATTGCAGTATGTAAAGAATTCATCGACGTTACAGATGAAGAAATCAACAAAACCGTCAACAAGGCCATTAACAAATTGGTTGATGCCGGAGCGGAACTTGTTGAAGTAAGCTTTGACTACATTGACCTTTGTTTACCGACATACTACCTAATCAACTATGTGGAATTCTTCTCAGCAACAAGAAAATATGACGGAAGGGATTACGGTTATAGAATAGAAGAGGTATGTGGAGACGAAGTATTGAGAAGAATTAAAATCGGTTCACATATTGCGGAAGCTGAGTTCAGTGGTAAATACTACAAACAGGCACTAAAAGCAAGATCAGTAATCAGGGGAGAAATCACCAAAATGCTTGAAAATGTTGACTTGATTGTAGGACCGACCGTGCCTAAACTTCCTCACGAAATCGGAGCTGAATTAGAGCCTATGGAAATGTATGCTTACGACATCCTAACAGTAATAGCTAACCTCGCCGGAATTCCTGCAGCAAGCATTCCTGCCGGTGAAGTGGATGGCATCCCTGTCGGATTACAAATTCAGGCTAAACCATTAGACGATGAAAAAATCATTAAAGCTATGAGTGTATTTGAAAACACTCAATAATTCCTTTTTTTTTATTGACTTTTTTTACACTTGAAATCCACCTCTAAAATTTTATAAATTATCAGGTATAACTAATAAGTAAGAGGTTATTCTTATGACAAAAATCGGACTTGCTTATGTTAGTGGAGCTGTTCCAGGATTTGAAGATTTTGGAAACCTTCCAACAGACATTGTTAAAGAAAATGGTCTAGTCAATGGTAATAAAGCTTCAAAAGAATTAGATGCATTAATAATTCCAGGCGGAACATTAATAGAGTCAAATGACATTAATATGGATTTAAATAGTGAAATTAAAAAAATGGCTCGTGACGGAAAACCGATAATCGGAATTTGTGCAGGTTTTCAACTGCTTTCAAACCAAATAGACATCGGCAGAAAATCTCCAGTGCCTATTGTAAAGGAAGGCCTTGGAATAATAGACGTTAACTTCTCACCACTGATAACAAGCGACAGAGTAAAGGCAAAAGTATTCAACAACTCTTTTTTGGTCAGAAACCAGACAGAAGATGTTGACGGATTCCACACCCACACTTACGGTAAAGTGGAAGGGGATGCAAAGCCCCTATTCTATTCACAAGTTCAAAGAATGAATTATGGAGATACCAACGAAAAAGGGGACTATAACATATTTTCCGGAGCATGCAATGATGATGGAAACGTTATCGGAACAATGATTCATGGCATTCTGGATGAAAATCCGATTCTTGTAGAAAACCTAAAGGAAGAAATAGGCATACAAAACCTCGAAGACATCTACAGCAGAAATAAGGAAGTGAAAAAATTTCTCCAAAGCGAAGTCGGTATCGGTATCGGCATTGAAGTACCTTCCATCAAAGCAAACAGGAAGCCAAAATACCTGATGATTGGAAGCAACGGATCCGACTCTGGAAAAACTTTCATATTGACCGGTTTGGCGGGTGCCATAAGAAAAAGAGGATATAAAGTGGCTCTTCTTAAAGTCGGCCCTGATGTTCGTGACATCATCCCAGGATTATACCTCACAAAGGGAAAAATGGAGGATTTCGCTTCAGTAAAGATTGGACATCTCGGATGGCAGGACATTGAGACAACAATAAATCAGCTGAACAATTCCGATTATGATATTGTCCTTATTGAAGGCGTAATGAGCGTGTTTACAGGACTTCTAAACGAAAAAGTTCCATTTTCTGCAGCTGAAATTGCAATGTCTTCAAAAATACCAATGATATTGGCTACAGGCGTTAATAAAGGAGGAATAGAATCTGCAGCAGTCGACATTGTAGCCCATGCAAATATGCTGAACAATCTCGGCGTGGATGTTAAGGCCGTACTGCTGAACAAGGTATATAATGAAAGCATATTCGACACCGTTGTTCCATACATAAAAGATAACACCAATGTTGAAAATGTTTTAAAACTTCCAAAATTAAAATCAGCAGATATGAGAGGATTTATTCCAGAAGTAGAAATAAGATACGAACTGTTTACAGAGCATGCCCTTGATTTGATTGAGGAAAACCTGAATGTCGATGAAATTATTAACATGGCATGCGAAGTTGAATTTGAAAAAATCTATTCATTCGATGAAATAAAAAGCAAGGTGATATAATGGCTCTTAACTTAAGTCCAGAAACAGGCGTTAAACTTACAAAAAAAGATAGGGCTCATGTTTTAAAAAAGATTAAACAAGGCTGGAAAGCAACTTGTCTGATTCCCGATTATGTATTCGATGAAAACGGAAATATACAAATAGCTTCAGATAAAAATCGCAGAATTGTCAGAATCGTCAAGATTCTTGATGACGGAATTCATATAGAAAAAGCATTGAAAAGCAAAACACTAAGAATTCAATGGAATAAAGTGCTTGCAATAAATAAATCAACAGAAATGAAAAACGGTTTAGAAATTAAAATGAGAGACGGAAAATACGTCTCCTTCAGCATTTATAATTCCTACAAATATCAGCAAATAATGGAATTTATTGCAAATTACATAGCTGATAAAGCAAATTAGCTATTCTTCTAAATATTTATTGATAATGTCTTCGCCTCTAAGCAAGACCAAATTATTTTCTTCTGCGTATTTACGAGCGTCAGCAATTGAAGTAGCCTGTCCTGTTTCACCATCCATCATCTCACAAACAACACAAACAGGAGTAACACCTGCAAGCTCACATAATGCAAGACCAATTTCAGTGTGTCCTTGCCTATTTTTAACCAATCCATCGGCTCCCCTCAAGAGACATACATGACCAGGAGATCTAAAAGTAGCTCCAAATTCATCAAATCTTTCATCTTTCATCATTAAAGCCATTTCACTAATTGTCATTGCTCTGTCATGGTCTGTGATACCAGTGAAAGATTTTCTGTGGTTTGTCCAAATTGAAAATGAGGATCTTTCGTCGTATGGAATATCATTAGGTGCAAGCTCAGCAAGTTCCGGATAGGTTTCAGTTGCCGCTTTCATAATATCAACCATGAAAGGCAAGTGAATAGCATCACAAAAATCATTGTGTAAACAGTTGCAGATTAATCCGCCTGCATCATTTCTCATTGTTGCAATTGATTTAGGGGTTACAAACTCAGAAGCGATAATCATATCAACTTCGCCTTCCCTATCATCATCGTCAAAAACAAGTACGAATTCACCATTTCTAATAGCTTCTAAAGCTTTATCTAAATTTGTTTCTTGATTCATAGTAACACTCCTTATTTACTAGAACCAGGGCTAAAAATAACTAAATAACTATTTCTTCTCTTCCATCCGGACTATCACCGTCGGTTTTGGAATCACACCAAATCAACACTTCCTCGTGCTCGTGGACTTATTTATCAAAAATCACCACCGGTGGAGAATTTCACTCCGCCCTGAGAACGTATTAACATAATATATTAATCATATATAAAATACTTTTTGGTGTATTTTTTTAAGAAAAATTGCATTCGAGAGTATTGGCAGAAATTATTTGATTTAGAACATTGTTCATTTTTCTCCTTTTAATTATTTTCCACAGCATTTTATTAAGTTAGTGAAATGAATTTTATTTCACTAATAAAGATATGTAAAAAATAACAATCACTTAAAAAAAATCTCAATTCCCCTTATTCTATTGAAGTTAAGAAATATATTTTTGTTCTATAATGAAAAAATGATTATAAATTTTATATATTAATATCCATATATTTTTATTATATCAGCCTTATTGGTTGATTGTGGAAAAATGTCTTTTACGAATGAAAATTTAGCACATGTTGTAAGTGCAACTTTGATTTTAACTGGTAAAGTCTTAGTAAAATAAAAATAGGGTGTAAATTTGAAGAAAAAATTTTTAATACTCATTAGCTATTTTGCTAGTATTAAGCATAAATGTTGCAAGTGCTGGGGATAATACAACAAAAGAAGTAATTTCTTTAAGTGAAGAGAATACATTAGGGGATCCGGCAACGATTGGAACATTTGATGAGCTTCAAAAATATATCGACAAATCAACTACTGGCCAAATTAGTTTAAATAGAAGTTATGCTTATGATAGTACAGATAGTGCATATATAACAGGTATAAATATCACTAAAGCCATAGAAATTGAGGGTAATGGATATACCATTGATGGTAATCATACTGCAAGGATTTTCAATGTCACTGCCGGCGATGTCGTTTTAAAAAATATTAATTTTGTCAATGCTAATGCAACTCTAAACTCTGGTGGTGCCATTTACAACAGCGCGAATAATTTGAAGATAATTAATTGTACTTTCAATTCAAATCATGCAAAAGATGGTGGTGCAATATACACTTTAGGCAATATAACAATAGAAGATTCTACTTTTAAGTCAAATGATGCTTATAATGAGACTAAAGGTAGTAATCATCATGCTGGAGCAATTTATATTAAAGGCAAACAATCCTCTATAAAAAATTCTATTTTTGATTCTAATTATGCGAACGTTCATGGAGCAATTTATTTTGAAGGAATCAATCTGACCTTGAATAATTGTTCGTTTAAGTTAAACCGAGCCGGAGGTAGTGGTGCATTAGGAACAAAAGGAAAATATTTACAGGTAAATAACTGTACATTTGAATCCAACAACGGCACAACTGGTTTTGGTGGAGCTATAAATTCTGAAAGAACAAAACTCAACATATCCAACAGTACTTTTAGAGAAAATTCTATTGGAAGTCTATCTGGGGGTGCATTATTTTTCGATGAAAGTGATGTGGTTATTTTTAATTCCACTTTCGAACTTAATGATGGAGGACATGGTGGCGGAGCCATTTTTGCCCAAAATTATAATAATATAAAAATTATTGGTTCCAGATTTAAATCAAATTGTGGTGCTTGGTTTGGTGGTGCAATTAATTTAAACTATGAACAACAACAAGAACCCTTTGAGGGTATATTAAATATCTCTGATTCCATTTTCGAATCCAATTATATGGATTTAGATTTAGGCGTGAATGGTGGAGCAATCGCTGCTGGTGGAACTAATGCACATTTATTCATATATAACACTACATTCAAGTCTAACCAGGCTAAATCGTTGGGTGGAGCTATAGATTCTACCATACCTACAAATATTTCCAATTGTAGATTTGAAAATAATACTGCTAATTGGGGTGGAGCAATAAGTTACGATTATAATGATATAAATATCTATGCTTCTAATTTCACATCAAATCAGGCTATTACCATGGATTTACAAGGATTCACATCTGTAGGTAATGGTGGTGCAATTTATGTAGTTGGAACATCTGCCACTATTTCAAATTGTACTTTTAAATCCAATAATGCTACTTCAAGCGGTGGTGCAATTTTTTCAAGAGGAAATAATGCAGTTATTTTCAATACCACTTATGAATTAAATTCTGCAGGTGAAGAAGGTGGAGCAATTTATTCAGTAGGAAATAATGCAGTTATTTTCAATACCACTTATGAATTAAATTCTGCCGTTGCAAAAGGTGGTGCAATATATTCCGAGGGAAAAAATGCAACCATCGATTTAGCTTATTTCAATGCCAATAATGCAACCCAAGGTTCTGCTATAGTAACTCTCGGAATAATCAATGTAAATGAAAACATCACAGGACTTGAATTGGCAACAGGTGTTTATACAGTTAATTTAATTACAATTGTAGATGCTAACCATACTACTGCTATAAATAGAATGTCCACCATAACTGTTAAAAAGGCAGATTCTTCTGTTAGTGTTGATTCTGTTAAAGCTGTTTATGGTGAAGAGATTGTTATTCCTATTTCTTGTGAAAATGCAACAGACATTGATTACATTATCATTAATGGTGATGGCATTGTAGTTGCTGAAGGTACTGTTGAGCCTGGAAAAGACATTAATGTTTATGAGTTGCCTGTTGGTGATTATAGTTAAGGTTACTACTGTCACTGATAATAATCATTCCTCAGTTTCCGCTGAAGCTAATTTAACAATCAATAAAGCCATTCCAATCATCACAATTCAAGTTGTCGATATTATGTATGGTGAAGTTGAAGTGTTAAATATTACATCCACTGCTCCGGGAACTGTCAATGTCACAGTGAATGGCATGACTAACACTTTAGAGTTAAACAGTGTATCCAATGGCTTATTGTCTTACTCAATATTGTATCTTTTAAAAGAAGATCAAAAAGCAACTTGGAACATATATAACTTACCTGTTGGTGAATACCCAGCATTTGCCATATACAATGCTAATGAAAACTATGAAAATGTAAACACATCAGACGTCTTTAATGTAAATCCAATCAAGCCGTCAATAAATATCAAAGTAAATGATATTAATGTAGGAGATACACTTGAAATAGAAGTATCTCTTCCAGATGATGCAACAGGCATTATTACTGTTGAAATCGACGGTAAAAATTATACTGCTCCAGTTAAATATGGAAAAGCAATTATTCATATTCCGGGTTTAACTGCAGGAAATAAGGTTGCAAAGATATATTACTCTGGTGACGACCAATACTCACCAATTGAAGATTCAGTTAAATTTAAAGTAAATAAAATTTTACCAACTTTAAATATTGATTCTAAAGATATAGCTGTAGGTAAAGACGGTAAAATTGTAATAACTCTTCCTACAGATGCAACTGGAACTGTAACTATTGAAGTTGATGGTAAAACCTATACTCTCTTTTTATTTTTTAATTGAATTTATTGTTAAAATTTCAATATTTAAAATTCCAAAGATACACTATCCCCATCTTTGAGATCAAGTTCATCTCTAAGTTTACTTTCTGCAATAAATTCCAAATAATTTTCATCATGAGTTGTCTTAGCAGGAAATACAATCGCTCCATGAATTTTATCATTCAATAAAGCTTCAATATATTTAACAGCACCAAAACCCTCATCAGGCTTTATCAGATTTTGACAATTGTTTTTAGTTTCGCTGATTTCATCCAAATATTCATCACCGACAATAACGTTTAAGGTTCCAGGATAGGGAACAAATCCCAAATTTTTTTTAAATTCCATTTTGTAAAAATCCTGTGATAAAAAATAAGCCGCCTTTCCCAAACCGGTTGTAACTTCACCATCAATTTTCATGAAATAACCTCTAATAAAATTAAATACAAATAACATTAATGTAAAAATTTTAAACATGATTTTAATTTAATCACATTGTCAAATATTATCTTAAAACTTTATTTTAGAAATATACATCAATACTATAAATTAATTAATTTTTTATTAATAAAGATTTTTAAGAAATTTATATAATAATAAAAAAATAAAAGTAATACCATAGAATTTACAGGGTAATAGAAATGGAAATAAAAACTATCTCAACAGATGTGCTAATAATTGGATCTGGTGGGGCTGGTTCTAGAGCAGCAATAGAAGTTGATAATGCTGGTTTAAAACCCCTCATAGTTTCAAAAGGTCTTTCATTCAGATCTGGTTGTACTGGAATGGCAGAAGGTGGATACAATGCTGTTTTTAAAACAGTTGACAAAGAGGATTCAATAGAAGCCCATAGGATGGATACATTAAAAGGTGGAAGTTACCTCAACGATGAGAAACTTGTTGAAATATTAGTCAATGAATCCCCAAAAAGATTAATAGACTTAGAAAATTATGGAGCTCTATTTGACCGCCAGGAATCTGGTGAAATTGACCAAAGACCATTTGGAGGACAATCTTTTAGAAGAACATGTTATCAAGGTGATAGAACAGGTGCAGAATTATTAAATGCACTTAAAGAAGAAATCATTAAACGAGATATAGAATGTATTGAGGAAGTAATGATAACATCTCTTGTATGTGAAGGCACCCAGGTAATAGGTGCCTGTGGATTGAATCTGAAAGATTCAAGTTTAATATATTTCCAGGCAAAATCAACAATATTGGCCAGCGGAGGAGCTGGTCAATTATACCCTGTAACCTCAAACACATTCCAAAAAAATGGAGACGGCTATGCAATAGCTTACAGAGCCGGTGCCAACTTAGTAGATATGGAACAAGTTCAGTTCCACCCAACCGGAATGGTAAAACCGGAATCCAAAAAAGGAGTTCTTGTAACAGAAGCCGTTAGGGCTGAAGGAGGAAAACTTCTCAATAAGGATGGAGAAAGATTCATGTCCAAATATTCTCCCGAAAAGATGGAATTGGCTACCCGTGATGTTGTTGCCCGTTCAATATATCAGGAAATCATAGAAGGACGAGGAACAGAAAATGGAGGAGTATACTTGGATATTTCACACCTGCCTGATGAGGTCATTGATGAAAAACTCGAAACAATGGTACTTCAATTTGAAAATGTAGGTGTAGACATTAAACACGAACCGATAGAAGTAGCTCCTACAGCACATCACTTTATGGGTGGTTTAAAAATTGATACAGATGGGTCAACTTCCCTTAAAAACCTATTCGGTGCCGGTGAGGTTTGCGGAGGGGTTCATGGAGCAAACCGTTTAGGCGGTAATGCCCTTGCAGATACACAAGTGTTTGGAAAAATAGCTGGTGAAAACGCATCTAAAGCCGCTAAGGAAATCGAACTCAAAACAAACGAAGAAATGGCTGAAGATGAAGCTTCAAGAATTGAAGGACTTATTAAAAAAGGTTCAGTCAAACCACTGGAATTCAAAAATAGAATCAAAAATTTAATGTGGGAAAAGGTAGCTATCGTAAGAGACGAAAAAACTTTAAACGATGCTCTAAAAGAACTTCAGGAAATGCAAACTGAGTTAAAAGATTTGGATGTGCCCGACAAAAAGCAATACAACAATGAACTTGTAACCGCTCTTGAAGTGATAAACATGGTTGAAATCTGTATATTAACAGTAAAATCAGCAATATTACGTAGAGAAAGCAGAGGAGCTCACTTCAGATCAGACTTCCCCGAAACTCAAGATTCATGGAAAAAGAGTATTGTAATAAATAAAAATAAAATAGAATTTGAAGCTAGATAGAAGCTTCTTTTAATTCTTTTAATTCTTCAATAGCTTTTCTAGCTTTGTCATAAATTTCCTGTTCATCCAAAACAACTAATTTTTTATTTTCCATTAGTATTTTACCGTCGCAGATAGTGGTGTCAACATTTGAACCGTTTGCTGAGTAAATAATATTGGAACTTAAATTTGAACTGTTCGGAACCATATTTGCAGAATTGGTATCAATTAAAATAATATCAGCTTTTTTACCAACTTCAATAGAACCTATTTCATCATCAAGACCTAAAGCTTCAGCACCTTTAACGGTACCCATTGCAATAGCTTCATCGGATGATAAAACCTTAGGATCAAGAGTTGAAACTTTTTGAAGTAAACTTGCTGTCTTAAGCTCTTCAATTAAATCTAAATTATTATTTGAAGAAGCACCGTCAGTTCCAATGCTTACACAGATATCACTTTCAATCAATTTGGATACTGGAGAAACACCTGAAGCCAATTTCATGTTACTGCATGGATTATGTGAAACTTTAACATTGTTTTTCTTAATAATTTCAATTTCTTCATCACTTAACCATACACAGTGTGCAGCAACGACATCAGGACCTAAAAATCCAATTTTGTCCAAGTATTCGAAAGGCCTTAGTCCCTTTTCATCCAATGAATCATTGATTTCCTTTTCGGTTTCAGAAACGTGAATGTGAATACCCATATTATATTTATCAGCCAATTCACGAACTTTGATTAGCAATTCCTCAGATGCAGTATAAGGGGAATGAGGTCCGAAAAATACTTTAATTCTTCCATTTGCCATCCCATTGCAATTTTCAAACAATGAAAGGTTTTCCTTAAATTCATTTTCCCTTTTTTCAGCATCACCAAAATCAATCATCCCATATGATAAGACTGCTCTGATTCCAGCTTCATCAACTGCACGGGCAACATCTTCCATGTAGAAATACATGTCACTGAAAGTTGTTGTACCTGATTTAATCAATTCGACAGCACCCAATAATGCTCCGATATAACAGTATTCTCCATTGAGATTAGCTTCCATCGGCCATATGTGATCATTCAACCAACTGTCTAAACTCAAATCATCAGCCAATCCTCTGAATAAAGCCATTGATAAGTGAGTATGAGTATTAATAAATCCAGGGAGCAATATTTTTCCGCTAGCATCGATTACTTTATCTACATTGGCTTCATCAATTTCATCTGAAATTTCTGAAATAATATCATTTTTTATTAAAAGAGATTGTTCTTTGTTTTCAAAATTATCATTCGGATTTAAAATTAATGCATTTTTAATTAAAATAGTATTATCTTCCATAATAACACCCAAAAAAATAAAAAAAGTGATAAAAACTTATTTATAAGTTTTTAATAGCTAATTTAATATCATCAGCTTTAATAGTTTTACGTTTTGCGATTTTAGCAACTTGAGCAGCTTCTTTAGCAACATCACGAGCAACTTCTTCTACGTAAGCAGCTAATTCAGCTTTTGCATCTTCGCTTACTCTTTCAGCACCAGCTTCTTTGATGATTCTAGCGATAGGAGCTTTTGGTATTTCAGACATAATTTTCACCTCGTAAAATTTATTAAAACTTAAGACTAAAGAGATTTAATCTTAAGTTAAATATACATTATAATACGACTTAATATTTAAATATTTTGCTTAAATTAGTGATTATTATTAAAAATAAGAACAAATATTTAATATAAATAAGATTTATAATGATTAATAATACTAATTGATAAAAAAAAGTATTAAATAAAAGGATTAAAAAATATAATCATAAAAAAACTGGAAAGATTGAAATGAAAATAAAAATTGCTGTTCCATCAAAAGGAAGAATAAGTGAACCTTCAATTAATATCTTAGAAAAAGCAGGATTAGGATTAAAAGATAAAGAAAGCAGAAAATTAATCTCTAAAACTTATAACAAAGATATTGATGTTTTATTCGCAAGAGCATCAGACATTCCTGAATTTGTTCAAGATGGAATAGCAGATATCGGAATTACAGGTATAGATTTAATAAAAGAGAGCGAATCGGATGTCACCGAACTGCTTGATTTAAAATTTGGAAAAACAAGTTTGGTCCTGGCTGCTCCTGAAGACTCAAACATTAAATCCATAAATGACATTACACCTGAAATGACATTAGCTACCGAATTTCCAACATTAACAAGAAAATACTTAGAAAAAAATAATTTAAATTTAAAAATTGTTAAATTAAGCGGATCTACAGAAGCAGCTCCATTTATAGGCGTCGCTGATTTGATAACTGATTTGACAAGCACAGGAACAACCTTGAAAATGAATCATTTGAAAATAGTTGATACACTACTTAAAAGTTCAATCGTTCTTATAGCAAACAAGCAAAGCGCTGAAAACAAAAAAGATCTGATTGATTCAGTAAGCACAAGCATCAAGGGAGTACTAGACGCTTCTCGTAAAAAATTGTTAATGATGAACGTGAAAACAAAGGATTTGAACTGTGTAAAGGAAGTTATGCCATCAATGGGCGGTCTTACAATATCAGATGTATTGTCTGAAGAGGAAACCGTAGCAGCACAGGCAGTTATTGATGAAGATGAAGTTTTCGATTTAGTAAACAAGTTAAGAAATGCCGGAGCAAAGGATATACTCGTTGTACCTATTGAAAGAATAATTTAAAGGGTTGATTAAAATTTTCAAACTAAAAAATATTATTTCCATAAAAGATTTTGAAAGGAAAGACATTGACTACCTTCTTGATGAAGCTGAAAAGTTAGAAGATGTTGCCAAGTCAAAAGAGATTTCAGAAGAACTTAAAGGAAAACTTTTAGGTTTAATGTTTTTTGAACCATCCACAAGAACAAGACTATCTTTTGAAACAGCAATGAAACGTTTAGGTGGAAAATGTATTGGTTTTGATAGTAGCGGATCCAGTTCAGTGTCAAAAGGTGAAAGCATTGCAGATACAGCAAAAATGTTTGAGGGTTACACTGATGCAATGGTAATCAGGCACGAACTTGAAGGGGTTTCAAAATTCATTTCAGACATTGTTGACGTTCCTGTTATTAATGCAGGAGACGGTGCCGGACAACACCCAACACAAACATTGCTGGATTTATATACAATAAGAAAGGAAATAGGTGAAATCGACAATTTAAAAATAGCCTTAATAGGGGATTTGAAGTTTGGCCGTACAGTACATTCCCTGGCAAATGCATTATGCCTGTACAATAACGTTAAAATTTATCTTGTATCACCAAATAAACTCAAAATGCCTCAAGAAGTTCTTCATGACCTGCATAAGACCGACATTGTATATGAAGAAGTTGAAAACATTGAAAGCATAATTGATGATGTTGATGTTTTGTATGTAACAAGAATTCAAAAAGAGCGCTTCGGAGATATTAACGACTATATGAAAATAAAAGGAGCTTATATAATAAACAAAAAAATGTTGGAAGGTAAAGATGTCATCGTAATGCATCCCCTACCAAGAATTGATGAAATCAACGGTGATGTTGACGATACAAAATACAATAAATACTTCATTCAAGCTTTCAATGCCGTTCCAGTAAGAATGGCAATATTGAAAACATTAATAGAAAACAACCCTAAATAGAGAAGAGGGTTGTTTCAAGTAAATCTTCATCGCATTGCAACTTGATAATGTTGGTTCTTCCTTTTCCACGACCTCTTGAAATTGTATTTGTAGAAATAATACCCAACAATTCAAGTTCATTAATGAAATCGAAAATTCTTCTATAGGTAACTGCATCCTTCTTGGACAGTTCCTTATATTCATCATATAACTTTCCGGAACTGATTTCCTCACCATTCTTGGTCAAGTTTAAGATTGCTTCCAAAAGCCTTTGTTGCTGTAAAGGCAAAGTTTGAATAATTTCAGTAACCTTATTATGTTCAATTCTATCTTTTGCCATCTTGACATGTTCGCTTGTAACCTTAACTGAATCTTCATCAAATGCCAATTCACCAGCATTCTTAAGCAGGTCCAAAGCGTATCTTGCATCACCTTCTTCCTTGGCTGCCATAGCTGAACATAAAGGAATTACATCATCTTCCAAAACATCATCGTTAAATGCCAATAGAGCCCTTTCTGTTAGTATATCACTCAATTGATCTGCTCCATAAGGAGGAAATACAATTTCCTTATCATTCAGACTACTTGTAACCCTGGATTTAATTAAGTTTTTGAAATCCAAATAATTACTGATTGACAAAACGGAAACATTGTCTGTTCTTGTTAATGTATAAAGAATCCCATCTCCATCTTTGTCAAGCAAAATGTCTATTTCATCCAGAATAACAATCAAAATCAATTTTTTTCCAAAAGCATTTGTTTTGAAGATATCTCTAAATGTATTTACAATTTCTCCTTTTGTCCAACCTCTGTTAGGAACATCCCTTCCTAATTTCTGACATAATTGGGCTATAACTTGATATTCTGTTGTATAATCAGTACATCTTATGTATTCCACTTTAACAAAAACATTTTTATTGTTGGCTGCATCAATCAATTGTTCACGAGCAAATTTAGATGCTGCTGTTTTTCCTGTTCCTGTCTTACCGTATAATGTTACATTAGATGGGGTTACTTCGTTTAATGCATCAACCCAATATTTCGCGATTTGTCTAATTTGTTCTTCCCTGTGAACTAACTTATCAGGTAAAAATCTATGATCCAAAGGTTTTTTATCTTTAAAGATGATTTTGCTTGATGAGTCAGTATGTTCTATTTCATCGAAAATGTTTGACATGTTAACACCAGTAAATTGATAATATAAATTAAAGTAAAAATTAGAAAAAAACTGTAAGTATAATTTCTAGTGATAATATATTGCAAGTCTAATAAATAAAGTTTTTTATTACAATAGTGATAAAAAAATTATAATCGGATAAATATATTTTCTTTAAATCAAATATATTAATCTTAAAACTTATGATTTTACAATTAAAAAAATAAATCAATTTAATTTCATAAAATAATGATTTATATCCAATTAAAATTAAAACATGAAATAGTAAAATTTCAATTATAAAAATAACTATTTCAAGTGTAAAAATTCACTCATCTGATAAAAATCCATAACCATATTTAACTTTAAGGAAAATTTTTCAAAGAAAAATTAGTAGTGTCAGAGTGAGAGAGATGTGTTTCAAGTGTATGACTTTTCATCCAAAAATCAATTTTCAAGAGATGTATTTCAAGTGTATCGAAAATGAAAAAATGATAAGAAATCAGAAATCTCAAATAATAATGTTAAAATCAGCTAAAATTTAAAATAAAGAAAAAATTTGAAAGATAAATTTCAAGTGTTTACAGTTGAAATATACCTCTTCAGTCTTAATATATCCACAAAATGGTTATACTTGAAATGCACCTCTCCCTCTCTAAATGAACATATCGTTTTCATTGGAGGAGGGGTTTTTAACAGAAATGCTACCAAAAGATTTGTCTATTAAAAAAATACAATGTAACTTAGCTTTAAAAACACGTTTAATGGTTTTCATTAGTTCATTTTTGCTCAATCCATCTTCATATATTGTATCAGTTACTACAAACTGTTGCAATAAATCCTGATTAATACTAAGCTCAAAATCTACCAGATAACTGTTAAGTCCAAATTGCAAATCCAAAATGAAATTCTTTCTAACATCAGGACTGGAAGCAACCATTAAATTGACATGTTCCTGAGCAACTTGTGTCGCACATGCAATAATGATGCAATCCTTTCCAACAGGTTTGACAACATCCATTATATTTTCTTTTGGAAATTCAATAATATAGTGAAAGTCTGCATTTTCATCGAATTTTTTTTCAATTAAACATTCTTCGTCCATTAACCAGTTTCTAATGTTATCTTCAAAATCCATATTATCATCATCTGAAAATTTAATAATAAATTATATATTTTTTTATTATATATATTATAAAGTATGATTGAATATAATAATCTAATTAATGATATTATTTTTACCCAAACAGGAAATATTAATTCATTAAACTTATTCTTATTCATTATATTCTCATTATTGTTTTCACTTGCAATTGATGTCATCTTTGGAGAACTTCCAGGAAAGATTCATCCTGTTGTCATAATAGGATCAATAATAAATTTCTTCAGAGGTCTGTTTATAGGATTTAGAAACAGGATATCAGGAATATTGTTGGTATTGTGTACCTGCTTTGTTTCAAGCCTGATATTATATATAATTTATTTTATATGTAAATTTAATATAATATTGTTATTTATCATGTTTATCATATTATTATCATCTTCATTTTCTGTTAAAATGTTATTGGAAACAGCAATAAGTGTTGAAAATGACCTGAATGATAGTTTGGAAAAAGCAAGAAAATCAGTATCATATCTTGTTAGCAGAAGTACTGATGAATTGACAGAAAGCTTCATCGTTTCGGCAACAATAGAAAGCATGACTGAAAACATTACCGATTCATATGTCGCTCCGATTTTTTACTACTTCATATTTTCAATAATAATAATTTTAAATCCAATTGATAATTGTCTGTACCTACTCCTTTTAGTTCCTATTCTCTACAGGATGTTCAACACACTTGATGCAATGGTTGGATACACAACAGATGAATTGAAGTTTATTGGCTATGTTCCAGCTAAAATCGATGACATTTTGAATTTCATCCCTTCAAGAATTGCAGGTCTGTATGTTGTTATTTCCGCATATCTTCTTAAACTTGATGGTAAAAACAGCTTTAAGATAATGATGAGAGATGCTCGAAATTGTCCAAGTCCAAATTCAGGTTATACCATGGCATCAGCAGCTGGAGCCCTGAATATAAGGCTGGTTAAAAAAGATACATATATTTTAGGAGATGAAAACAAGCCTATTGAAGTCAATGACATTGAAAAGGCAGTCAATCTATCAAAATTGACAATTATTTTATTTACTATAACTATAATATTATTATTGATATTGGTTAATGTGATATTATGAAAATTGCAATCATTTCTGTTTCAAAAAAAGGTCAGGATTTAGCAGTTTCATTAAAAGAGAAACTGAATAATGATTCTACAATAATAAGAACTGATCTTTTTCACAAGGATGTCAAAAATAAGTTTCCAATTTTATTTTATGAATATGATGCAATAATTGCAATAATGGCATCTGGAATATTGATAAGATCCATCGCTCCATTGATAGAATCAAAAACTTCAGATCCTGCAGTATTGAATATTGATGATAATGGTAATTTTGTAATATCTGTTCTATCAGGTCATTTGGGAGGCGCAAACAGACTAACAGAAAAAGTTGCTAGTATGATTGATGCTATACCCGTTATAACCACTTCCACTGATGTTAATAAAAAATTGGGAATTGATGTAATTGCCAAAGACCTATATCTGTCAATTGATGATACAAGTGAAATTCTATTTTTCAACAAGTCAATTTTAGAAGGAAAAGAAATTTCATTTATTGTAAATTCCGATAAAAATTTTAAGTATTTTTTTGAGTATCTAAATAATAATACACTTGAAATTAACCTTTCAGTTGAATTTTCTTCAGAAGTTAATACAGATGAAATTCATGTCATGCTTGATGACCATAAACTTATATTAAAAGAGCGGAAACTTGTTGTCGGACTAGGCTGCAGACGTGGGAAGGAATGCATAAGATTATATGACGGATTGAAAAAATCAATCAGAGATTTAAATATTCCTTTATCAAGAATTAATCAATTGTCCTCAGCTGAAATCAAGAAAGATGAAAAGGGAATGTTGGAACTGTCAGATAAATTGAATATTCCTATTAATTTTGTAGAATTAGATAAGTTAAGATTATTTGAATCGAATGATATACAAAAATCAGAGTTTGTAAAGTCAAAATTTGGAATTTATGGCGTTTGTGAACCATCAGCACTGATAACAGCAGGATATGATTCAAAATTGATTTACAAAAAAACCTCTTATGATGGTGTTACAATAGCTATCGCTATTTCAAAATTTTAAAATAATAAAAAAAAGTAAATTAGATTGATTCTAATTTTGATAAAACTTCCCAAATCAATGTTCTTGCATGAACAGGAATATTTGGATCGTTACTGATTTCGTCTAATTTTCCTAAGACGGTACTAATCCTAACAGATTGGTCTTGTTCTTCATCCTTTAAAAGTTCATTAGATTCACTTGCTGCTTCCCGAATGTTACGAGGCACAGTATTATTATCCATGATGTATTCAAGAATTTCTGAAACTTCATCAATTGTTTGATTGCTCATATAAAACCCCTCCAAAAATATTAATTAAAAATAAGTCAAAGATATATTAATTAATATATCTTTTATTATATATTTAAATATTTTTTGGTAATCAGGCAGAGATTGGAATTATAGTAAAATATATATTAAATTAAATATGAATTATTATACATGTCAGATGTAAGCAAAACAACTATAAATCTTCCTAAAGATATGAAAAAAGAATTGAAAAAAATTGCAATCGATGAAGAAATTTCATTATCCGCTTTAATCATCAAAATGATTGAAGAAGGAATGGAAAAAAGAAATAAACCAAATGTTTTTTCAGATGAAGATTAAATGTTATCTTCAACTGAATTTAACATATATGTAACGAATTGAGTTTTAGCAGTCTCTTCGACAAAAACTGCCAGCAGTTCTGCTTCTTTTAAGTTTTTACCGACACAGATTACCCCATGTTTTTTTAAAACAAGTACATCTTCTTCTCCAAGACCTTCACTAGCATTATTAGCTAATTCATCACTACCTGGTTTTTGATAATCAATTTCAGCTAAATATGGAACTTTAATTTCGCCAAAACCTTCATATCTTTTGATTTTTTTAGATGAATGAGCAAATCCTGTTGCATAAGGAGAGTGTGTGTGAACTATGCCGTTAACGTCAGGTCTTTTCTTATAGATTTCCAGATGCATATTGACTTCAGAGGAAGGCTTTCCTTTTGTTAATATATTTCCGTCCAAATCCACCAATACAATATCCTCTTCATTCAGGTTTGATAGGGATTTCAAAGTGGGTGTAATCGCTACAACATCTCCAATTTCACTCTTAAATCTTGCGCTGATATTTCCAGCTTTTCCTGATACTAAACCTTTGCCATAAATCTCATTTGAAATGTCAATAATCTCAGCAATATTTTTTTTCATTAGATAACCTCATTATAAGAATTTTAAATGTTTATATTTACCTTTGTGAAGTACAGGAACTTCTGCAGGAGTCGGTTCAATGTTATAAATTTTCTGAAACTCAGTCTGTGTCTGAAAAGTACCTGAATTGATCATATGAACTCCTTTGAATCTTCTGTATGTATTAATATGAACGTGTCCTGTATGGAATACGTCAGGAACATCTTCAATCACAAGATAGTCTTCAAGCTCAGATGCTAAAGGTGTTCTTTCTCCATAAATTGGAGCTAAATGTCTTTTTTGAAGTAGTTCTTCCATTAATAGGTCATTTCTTTCATGTGTAAATTCCTTCACGGCCATTACCAAATCATCAAAACTACGTCCATGGTATATCAAAACATTTATTCCATCCAATGACACCACACCCGGATTAGAAATGAATTCAACATTGTCTAGTTCATATAGTGCATTAGCGTATTCTTCAGGCACTGCAGGTTGAGGTTCTGCAACTCTTGAAGCGTCGTGGTTTCCAGGAGCGATAATTATCTTGATATCGCTTCTAATGTTTCCTAAAAATCTGGCAGCTTCATTGTATTGTTCTGTAATGTCCTTAATTGCAAGCTCTTTTTCCTGGTTTGGATAAACACCGATCCCATCCACGATATCTCCACCAATGACTAGATATTTAACGTCTTCAGCAATTTTTCTTTGTTCTTCGCTACCATAATCACAGTTAATCCAATCGATAAATCTTGTAAAAGCATCTTCCAGAAATGTTAAGCTGCCAATGTGAACATCAGATAGGAATACAATTCCGAAGTCCATTTCCTTTTCGGGGATTCTTAAAACTCCCGGATTGATTATTTGCTGACCGAATGCAAAGGAGTTGTCTTTACTCTTGTTTGCAATTACACCAATTACCTCATCCCTGACAAGTTTTTCAGCTTCTGCAAACAATTCATCATTGTTGTTTGAGAATAGGACTGAAATGCTTCCTGTATCATCTTCAAATTCAACGATTTTATGACCGTTTTTACTTGACCTGATTTCTTTAACCATTAAAATCATGCTTAAGCTATCCTGTGAGTCGTCAATGTCAGCGACCTTAATAGGATTTCTTAACTCTGGTCTTTTGGATAGGATGTTATATAACTTTTCATATCTGCTTTGGAAATATGAGATTAGGTTTTCGAGCTCTCCGCTGGTGTATGATTTTTTACTGGTGTCTTGAATGATTTCAAAATCATATTCGACATTACTTTTTTCCAAATTCCTTTTAAATTTGATTTTTTCATCTTTTACAGTTTCTGAAGCTTCTAAAATGGCTTTATTGATATGTTTTTCTTTCACGTCACTGTCTTTTTTTAGATTTTCTATACTAATATCCTTTTTTTGTGGTGTTTGGTTTTGTATTGGTTTTTTTGTTTCTGTTGGTGTTGTTTGTGTTTGGTTTTGTATTGGTTTTTTTGTTTCTGTTGGTGTTGTTTGAGGTTTTTCTGTTTTAACCTCACCGGCATCTGTTAATGTTTTTTGATTATCCTTTTCAGGTATTTCTTTATTTCCTGTTATTTCATCAACTGTTTCACCACTAACTGATATCAAGTCTTTTGATGTGAATTTATCACTTTTTAATTTGACTATGAGTGAAGATGCAAAATCTATAGGATTTTCTGCATTAATAACTTTATCATAAGCATCAGGTGATAGGTTGATTCCCTTTTTTGCAAATTTTAATAGAATTTTATTAGTAGTTGACATATTGATTAAAATTTTTATTTTCTATAATTAATAAACTTTGAGAATTTTACTCAACATGATTTAGTCTTTTTCGTTATATTTATTATATATTAAAAAGAAAAGTTAAATCATTATAATGTACTTGTTATTTAATTAATAAGTTTTCAATGATTGTGATAAAAATGGCAAATAAGGTACTTAGAATTATTTTAATAGTTGTAATATTTTTTATATTCTTTGAAGTAGGGCTAGTCAGTTCATACACTATTGTGACTTCTGAAGCTCCTAACGTTCAGGGATTAATAGATATGCAAATTTCTAAAATAACTGGGATGTTTACCCCAGAAAAAGTAAATGACATGTTAATTAGAGATCCAAGTCCTGTTAATATTACCAATAAAAAAGATGTTGCCTTGAAGATGGAATCTATATCGCAGGTTGATGGCGTTAATTATGACTCAATGAACGTTTCTACATATGATGACCCTAAAAAAAGCAATTTCACAGTCACCATTGAAGCGTTAGGATATGACTCCCCTAATTCAACTTCCGGTCAAATTGTTATTAGTAAAGTTCCAAACTATAAAATTATAGCTAAAGGAAATGCTACTTATAAGGACAACGGACTTACCGTTAATGAAAATAGTATAGTAATTACTTCAGTATTGAAATTATACAATACAGGCAATACTTCTCAAACTTCCTATACAGATTACAGTAGCAGCGGAAGCAGTGATAGTAGCTATAGCAGTTATAACAGCTACAGCAGTAGTAGCGGAAGCAGTGGTAGTAGCTATAGCAGTTATGACAGCAGTAGCAGTGGCAGTAGTAATAGCAGTTATTAATAATTTGATATTATGATTAATGTAATTGGAATTGGTCAAAATAGAGAAAACATGACTTTAGGAGCTTTAAAAGCTATTGAAGAGTCTGATGTTATTATAGGCTATAAAAAATACATAGACCAGATTGAAGATCTGATTGAAGATAAGGAAATAATTAAGAAAGGAATGGGTGATGAAATATCCCGTGCTGAAATGGCAATTCAAAAAAGTCTTGAAGGCCAGACTGTTTCTTTAATTAGTTCCGGAGATCCCGGCGTATTTGGAATGGCCAATGTATTATATCAGATAGTCAGCAAATATGAAGGAATTGAAATTAAGGTTTATCCTGGCGTATCGGCGTTGAATTATGCATCAAGTCACCTTGGTGCTCCTTTGCATGATTTTGCTGCCATCAGTTTAAGCAATATTTTGACTCCGCTGTCTGAAATAGAAAAAAAATTAAGATACGCTCTTGAAGCCAATCTGATTGTAGCTATTTATAATCCATTAAGTAAAACACGAAGAGAACCTTTTAAAAGGTTTAAAGAATGTGTTTTAGATATTAAAGGAGAAGATGCTTTAATTGGCATTATTGATAGTACCTATGAGCCACCAAAAGCCACTATTGTTAAAATTAAAGATTTAACAGAAGATATTGTAAACATGTCCTGTACATTGATTGTCGGAAATGATTTAACTTATGAACAGGACGGTAAGCTGATTACCCCTAGAGGATATGTAATCAGGTCCAAAATCCATGAATTATCACAAAATCATTATGAAAAATTTTTAAATGGTGAAGTAGCTCACGGACCTAATCGTGAATGTGAGTTTTACCCTTGTCATTATGACGGTCAGTACTGTGATTTCTGTTATTGTCCGTTTTATCCATGTGGAGATTCTTCAACCGGAGGAGAATGGATTAAAGGAAAAGGTGTTTGGAACTGTACCAATTGTCATTGGTTGCACGATAAGCAGGCAGTTGAATGTCTACGCCCGCCTTTAGAAGATCTTTTGGAAGAAGTTGAAGATTTGAAAACAAAGAAAAAAACTTTACTAAAGCTTAGAAGAGCATGCTTATTACATGTAGATACAAAGGATTTATGAGGTATTCAATTGACAATAAAAACTCTTTTAATAGAAATGAAGAATATGTCGGAACTTATGGTAGATTTAGCTTATTCCGCCGTATTGTTCAACAGTAAAACAGCCGCTGAAGAAGTAATTACATTGGAAAATGAAGTAAACATGATGAATTTTGAAATTAAAAAGGAATCATTGGTTGCTGCTAGATCTTATGAAGATGCGGAAAAATTGACTGCACTACTTGAAATTGCGGAAGCGGCTGAAAGTATAGCAAACGCTGCAAAAGATTTAGCTGATTTAGTAATTAAAGGTTTCAAACCACATCCTGTATTTAAAGTAGTTATGGAAGAATCAGATAAAAGCATTGTTAGAGTTACAGTTGATGAGTCATCAGAAATTGCAAATAATACTTTAGGAGATTTGCTTTTAGTTAATCGTACAGGAATGAAAGTAATTGCTATTAGAAGAGGTTCATCCTGGATTTACGGTCCGGATAAAAGAACTACAATTTTACCAGATGATACATTAATTTTAAAAGGAACAGATGAAGGTGCCGATTTGCTTGAAAAATTAGCGGCAGGAACATGTTCCTTAGATGATATTCCAGATGAATTGGAAGATGAAGATTAGAGAAGTGATTTAGATGATTAAAGGTAGTGATATGTGTGAAAAATCAACAGAAGATGACTCGCAGTTCACTATCTGCATCTGTTTCTAAATTTTATGGGGATAATAAATCTAATTTAAAAGAAGGATTAATAGCTCTTTTAATCTGCGCTATAGGAGATTTAGTAGCAGGTATTATCCTTGGTAAAATGACATTTTTCCTTGAAGCATTTCCCGGACTGTTGGTTGTTATTCCTGGAGCTATTGGAATGAGGGGAAATATTTTCGGTTCATTCGCTTCAAGACTTTCCACTAACCTTCACATTGGTTTGATATCTCCTAAATTTGAATTCTCAGAGCATTTGAACCATAACATTTTTTCTTCATTTGTTTTGACATTGGTATTGTCAATATTTTTAGGCATAGTTGGAAAGATATTCTGTATTCTGCTTCATTATAACTCAATGGAGCTGATTGATTTCATTTTGATTTGTACATTGGCAGGCATAATATCAAATTTAATAATGCTTCCGATAACCATGTTCGTTTCATTTAAAAGCTTTGAGCATGGATGGGATCCGGACAATATTACCAGCCCTATAATTGCCGCTTTTGGAGATCTGTTTACCTTACCGGCTATTATAGCATCAATCTTTATTTTAAGTTTCATTGACATTAATATTATCATAAAGGATATTGTTTTGGGAATAATCTTAATAGGTGTTTTTATTGGATTTATTTATTGCTACAGATTGTCTGATGAGACAAAGACAATATTAAAGCAGTCTACTCCTATTTTACTCCTATGCTCATTTTTAGGAGGTTCAGCAGGGGGAATTTTAAACAGTTCAGTTGAGACATTGCTTACCAATCCAAGCTTGCTTACCCTGCTTCCATTGTTTTCAGGCGAATGCGGAAGTTTGATTAGTATTTTAGGAGCAAGACTTTCATCAGGTCTTCACTCAGGTTTGGTAGAGCCGTTAAGAATTCCTAAAGGATATTCCATTCCTAACTTTTTGATTTGCTTTATTTTAGCACTTATTATATTCCCATTTATAGGAATATTGGCCGAAGGGTCTTCATTAATTTTCGGAGTGGTCGGCGTTGGATTTGATAAAATCATTGAAATCAGTACATTGTCCGGCCTTATTCTGGTTACTATAATGGTATTTATTGTCTATTACATTTCAACAATTTCATATAGTCATAATCTGGACCCGGACAATATTGTAATTCCAATTTCAACCAGTGTTACTGATTCAATTTCAAGTTTGGTTTTAATTTCTGTCTCCTTACTGTTGTTGGGTGTTTTAATCTAATCGATTTGAAGCTAATTCCATGCCTTTAAAATCAGTTCACATTCATTCGTTCTGAAATAGTCGTATTTTAGATTATTTCTATCGAAATTTTTCGGAACGCTTACCAAAACAGCTTTGGCATCAGGCTTATCAAGATGAATGAAAACAATTGAACTGGAATCATCGTAAAAGTTGATTTCATCGTTCAAATAGATTACATCATCGTATATGGGCTGCCAGCTTTTTGATTTGACAACTCTTGTTGAATCCATATAATATTTCAGTTCGTTTTGTTCCCTTTCATCAGTGAGCAGATAGTAATCTGAAGCCCTCAAATTGCCTTTGAATACTTTAAAGTAGTTGCAGCTGTGTGAATCCTGGTCATGATTTCTGTTGCACTTGCCTTCAAGCTGAAAGTCTTTTAGTACATATTTTTTGAAAAAGTCGCATTTCACCAGTCTGTTGACCGAGTGGACATTTCCAGAGCCGGCATCACCACCTATTTTTACACTTGAAATTGTACTCTCATGCGGAATGAGTTCCATTGAGGTTTTAATTTTTGAGTTAAACAATATCTTGGTCACGTACTTTTCATAATTACTTCCAAGAGCTAGAAATTTTGAATATGCCACACTGTTTGGAATAATCTGTCCCTCCTCATTTACAATTGCAAGACCAGGGGTTCCTTTTTTGTGAACTTCCCAGTTGCTTGGAGTTCCTGGATTGTTTATTAGATTGACAATACTCTCTTCAATCAATGTCTGAATATGTTCATTTTCGCTCTGTTTTGCGATTTTGTGTGTACTTATTTCACTTAATGAAAGAACGATTCCCGCAATCATTATGAGAATTATCATGATGACTGCTATTTCAAGCGTTAGAGTTCCTCTACTGTCCATTTTCCTTCACCAATCCGTATTTCTTTCTATGGGATGAATCTAAAATTAGACTATCCCAGTCATTTGGGTCTATTTTTTCCCCATTGTAATGGTCTGCAAAGACTACATGGTCACTACACGATAAAGACTCGTTTTTAATTGGAGTATGTGTTTGTATAAATACTTCAAAGCCATAATGTGGGCATTTTCCCTTTCCCTCGAGTCTGCAAAGATAACAGCTTCCGTCGGCGCTTTCATGGAAATATCCTTTTTTCAGACAATCATCCAATACTCCCGGGTCTCCATGGTGAATGTATGGGTCATATGGACATTTGGTAATGTATAATGGTGCTGTTGCTTCAATGTAGGATTCAGGCGATTTGAAATGATGTATAACCATATACCCAGCTATTGCATTTTTATAATGGATTTTATTATCATATGTCAGAATTCCTGATGCTATTGTTAGTTTGGCCAGTGGCAATGGATCTCTTAAACCTTCAATCGATGCATTTTTCTCAATGATGTTTGAATAGTTGATGTTATCTTTTTTAACTTTCAGTTTTACCTTAAACAGAATTTTCCAGGGACTGCCGCTGTTTTCAACTGACAGCACTTCAGATGAAATTCTTACGCCGTACTTGTTTTCAAATTCTTTGTTTTTTTCTTCCAATTTTTTGTTCAGGTTCTTTTTTATTTGGTTTTCGCTGTTGAAAACAGGCAGTCCGTTGTATACCTTTTGAGTTGCATCAGCTATTGCATCTCTTCCAAGAACTTCTAAATTTCTTGAGTAGTCATCAATGATATACTTAAAATTATTATTTGATTTTAATTCTATGTTTTCATTTTCAAGGTAATTTATACTTGTAATTATAAAAATGGCTATTATCAACAAAGATATAATTAAAATAGCAACACTACCTACCAGTATATTTCCTTTGGAGTCGATTTTCATAATATTGAAATAGACCTAATATTGATAAATTTATTTCCCAACTGCGAAAGCGTGATTTTGCACAAAAATGTATTACAATTTTGGAAATTCGGCAGAAATAGTAATAAAAAAAATACTTATTTATATTATTGATTAGAAACTATACTTATTAGAAAATATATGGAGGATTTGCATGTCAGATACTGTAAGAACATGGCGTCATATACAACAAAGATACAATCTTATAGGTTCTAAATGTACAACTTGTGGAGAATTATTCTTCCCATCTCGTGTAGTTTGTCCTAATTGTAGAAGAAAAGGAAATCTTGAACCTTTCCAATTTTCAGGAAAAGGTAAAATTTACACATTTTCAGTTATCAGATCAGCACCGGATAACTTTAAAAAATCAGCTCCTTATGCGGTAGCTGTAATTGAACTTGAAGAAGGTGCCAAATTAACTTCACAACTTGTAGATTGTGATGTTGAGGATATTGAAATCGGTGACGATGTAGAAATGGTATTTAGAAGAATTAGAGAAGATGGAGAAGACGGAGTAATCTCTTATGGATACAAGTTCAAAGTTATCAAATAATACTGCAGTTATTTTGGTAAGTCATGGAAGTACCTTGCCTTATGCTGAAGAAGTATTTGTTGAAATTAAAGAAAAATTTATCAAAAAAACAGGCCTTGCAACTGAAATAGGATACATGAAAGTATCCGAACCTACTATTGCAGGTGCTGTGGAGATTTTAAAAGAGGAAGTGGACGATTTACAGAGAATTATTGCCCTTCCAGTATTTTTAGCTCCTGGTATTCATACTAACATTGATATTCCGCAATTGTTGGGTCTTGAACCTTTGGAAGTCGACCCAAGATGTCCTGATGGAAACTATCCACCTGAACATTACCTGTCAATTGCCGATGATGTGGACTTTGATGGCGATATTGAACTGTTGAGTTCTATAGGACCGAGAGATGAGCTTTTAGATATTATTGATAAGAGAATCAATGAAGCTTTAGCCGAATCCAAACTGGATGATAATGCAAAAACTGGAATTCTACTTGTAACCCACGGGTCTAGGTTAAATTATAATAAAGAGTTTGCAACCGCATTATACAATAAGTTTGAAAAGACTTGTGAATATCCATCAAGTTTTGGATTCATGGAATTGTGCGGCCCTAGCATTCCCGAATCTATTAACAAATTGGTTGATGAAAATGATTTGGAAAGATTGGTTGTAGTGCCGGTCTTTATTGCTCCTGGAATGCACACAACTCACGATATTCCACATATCTTAGGATTTTTGGATGATCACGAACATGAGCATTCACATTCACATGGCCATGGTGACCATGACCACGTTCATGATTTGACTCCTGTTGAATTTGACGGGGAAATACTTTATCCTGAGCCTATCAAGGCCGATGATATCCTGATTGATATTTTGGTTAGTATGGTTAATGAAAAATTATAATTTTTCATATATTTTTTTGAAAAAATTTTTATTCAATATAACTTAAGAACTTTTAACTTAAAACTTAATTATGGTTGATATTATGTCTGATAAAAAAACAGGAATTTTACTTTTAAGCCACGGTTCAAGATTGGACGATGGTGAAGAAGTAATTAAAGCTTATAAGGAAATGTATACTGAAGAATTTCCGGAAATGCCAGTAGAGTACGGTTTTATGGAAATTAGAGAACCAGGAATACCGGCAACTATTAAAAAATTGACATCTGAAAATGATTTGGATAAAATCATTGTAGTGCCTGTATTTGTAGCTCATGGGCTTCATACAAAAAGGGACATACCTGCATTGCTTGGCATTGAAAGTGATTATGAAGATGAGGGTCATCATCACCACCATCATGACCACGGACATGACCATGGTCACCATCACGGACATCATCACCACCATCATGACCATGATGACGAACCGGTGGAGTTTGATGGCGAAATCGTTTTAACCGACCCTCTCGGCGTCGATAAAAGGATGTACGAAATCATTAAAGACAGAGTCTCAGAACACTTATAGTTCTGGGCCCTACTTTTTTTCTAAAATTTTATTTATTTTGAAATTTATACTATTATTCATGACTCTTAAGGTATCGGATATTGGTGAAAAAGAATTGGTTCGATATATTATTGCTAATTCCAAAGACATTACCCCTGATGATACAGCCATCACACCATTAAACAGTTCAAATCTGATTTCTACATGCGACATGCTCATTCAGTCAAAACACTTTCCAAAAAACATGTCCTATTTTGACATTGGCTTTAAGTCCGTGACAGTTAATGTAAGTGATTTGGCGGCTATGGGGGCTGAGCCTTTAGGTTTTTTACTGGCAATCGCAATGCCTAAAAACTTGAAATTGGATGATTTTAAGGAAATATTTAGAGGAGTCCTGAGCGCTTGTGACTATTACCGAATTCCTCTGATTGGAGGAGATACTAATGAAGCATCAGAAATTATCATAACAGGAACCGCATTGGGACTGACAGAAAAACCCCTGATGAAAGATTCTTATAATAAAGGTGATTTGATAGCTATTACAGGTGATATTGGGCTTGCAGCTTTAGGTTTTGAATTGGACATGATGGATAATGTTTATGTAAAACATGCATTAAAGCCGGAGGCCAGAATTAGGGAAGGTTTGATTTTAAGGGATTTTGCTACTTCAGCCACTGATATTACCGATGGACTGGCCAGCGAGTTATATGAAATCAAGAAGAATAATTACGGTTTCATGATTTATGAAGAAATGTTAAACATCTCCGATGAGTATAAATCATTGGCTAGTGAACTAGATTTGGATTATTTGGATCTGATTTTCCATGTTGGAGAAGATTTTGAACTTCTTTTCACAATCAGTAAAGATGATTCGGAAAAATTGCCAATCGAATTTAATGTGATTGGTGAGGTAACAGATTCAGATATTGTTGAACTCACGCTGGAAAACGGGCTTGTTGAGGAAATCAGAAATAAAGGATATGAGCATTATGTTAGTGAGTAATGAGCTGTATAAAAAAAGTTCAAAGACACAGAAAATTCGTTGTGAGATTTGCGCTAATTACTGTAAGATTGCCGACGGCAAGTATGGAATTTGCAGACAGCACAAAAATATTAACGGTGAGTTATTTGATGAATCATATGGTATTGTATCGTCTTTAAGTCCTGATCCGGTTGAAAAAAAGCCTTTGAATCAGTTCCTGCCGGGAACATTAACATACTCCATAGGAGGTTTTGGATGCAACATGACCTGTTTGCATTGCCAGAACTATATGATATCTCATGAATATGATAAGTATTCAAGAGGTATTAAAATAACACCAGAAGCGATTGTGGAAAATGCACTTAACTATAATTGTAAGTCAATTGCTTGGACATATAATGAACCTACGATACACTTACCCTTCAGCAAAAAAACTTCACTGCTTGCAAGGCAAAAGGGTTTGAAAGTAATCTATGTAAGCAACGGATATTATTCAGATAAATCTCTCGAAGAGGTTTTGACTTTTGTCGATGCTTTCAATATAGACTTGAAATCAATGTCTAAAGATTTCTATAGGAAAGTTTGTGGTGCAGACCTTGACATTGTATTGGATAATTTGAAAAGAGTTTATGATGAGGGCAAGCACTTGGAAATAACAAACTTAATAATCAATGATTATAATGACTCTTTAGATGAAATTAATGAACTGTGTGATTTTGTAGTCAGTGAATTGGGTTCTGATGTTCCGCTGCATTTCTCAAGAGCATTTCCCTATTATAAATTAAATGATATTACACCAACAAGGCCTGAAATATTGTTTAAGGCAAAAGAAATTGCTCAAGAAAAAGGAATAGAGAATGTATATTTAGGTAATATTTAAGTTTTTTTTAAAAAAAAGTAAAATTAAAAGTTAGTTTATTCTCCAAAACTAACTCTTTCGAATTTTTCCAATGTTTTAAGTGATTTAGTGGCATCAACACCAATTTTGGTAGTTGTTCCATCACTTTCAGCTACAGGATCTAAAGAGGAGCCTCGCACATTCGGAACAATCATAATGTCACGGTCACCTTTTACGCGTGTAGCTATTGCATATTCAACGTCTTCAGCATCAAACACATTAACGTCAGTGTCTACAACAGTACAGTGCTTGAGTGAAGGGTGTGCAGACAATGCCGCCATAATTGCATTTTTTCCATCTCCTTCGGTTTGCTTATTGATGGATATGACAGCATGCAACCAGCAGCAGCCGCCTTCAGTTAAAACAACATTTTCAACAGTAGGAACTGCATTTTTAACTGCCTTGTATATTCTTGGCTCTTGTGGAAGGCCTTGAAGTAGTTTATGTTCAAATCCTGCCGGAACAATTGCATGATAACAAGGATTGTCTTTTTTAATGTGCATTTTAGACAAGTTAATGATTGGCTGGTCACGGATAATGTCGTAAGTGTCAGTCAAATCAACGAAAGGACCTTCAGCAACGGTTTCTGTTACTGAAATTTTTCCTTCCAGAATGATGTCAGCTTTAGGAACTTCCAAATCTCCACACTTAATCAATTCGAGTTCGCCGTCCTTAAATGCATTGGCAACTTCCATTTCATTGTAGTCAATAGGAATTGAGGTGGTACTTGCAAGTAAAATTGCAGGGTCCATTCCGATAGCTATTGCAATTTCCAAATCCTCACCCAATTCCTGAGCATTTTGGAAATAGGTGTAGAGATTTCTTGGAACAATCCTTATGACGAGTCTTTTGTTGTCTAAAACCATCATTCTATGAATTGAAGCATTTTGAATTCCAGTTTTAGGGTCACGTGCAAAGACAACGCCTGCGGTAATATATGCTCCGCCATCTCTTTTGTAATGGGTTAAAATTGGAATTTTATCCAAATCCACATCTAAGTTGTCATAGTCTGAAAAATCAGTAAATTTATCCACTTTAATCGGTTTTTCCATAGCGTCAATAATTTTTTGGGTAATTTCAGAAACTTCACAATTAATGGATTTTGCTATTTTGTCACGGGTATTGCAGATTCCGGTAACTACTGGCATGTCGTATCCTTTGATGTTTTTAACAATGACTGTATCCTTTGGATACTCTCTTAATACCTTTGAAACTTCAAATTCTGATGAAAGTTCATCTGTAATTTCAATAATGTTGTCGCCTTCGAGTTTCATATTATCACTATAAGTTAATTTTTTTGTCTTTTAATTTTTCTAAAACTTCTGTAATATTAGGATCGTCAATAGAAAGGATTTCACCGGCTAAAACTGCAGCATTTTTACCGTTGTTAACTCCAACAGTTGCAACAGGCACTCCTGGAGGCATACTCACTGTAGTGAGCATATAATCATTTCCCTGTTCATTAGTACAAGGGACTCCAATTACCGGTCTGTCAGTGAGTCCTATAATCCCTCCAGTTACCTGTGAAGAGTTTGAACTGATTCCAATGAAAATTTTTGCATTTTTCATGCATTTAACGTAATTTGTGAATTTCTTGGTTGACCTTATCGGACAGACGACTTTTAAGTCGTATGAAATTTTAAGCCTGTCTAGTATGATTCCAACTTTTTTGGCCGTTCCTACATCGGTTTGTCTTCCAACAATAATCACAACTTCAGCATCCTTATTTTTGACACATACTGAATCATCAACTTCTATCTCATTTATTTCTAGGTTTTTAATTCTTAAAAAATCATTTTGGAGGTATTTTCTCTCAATTTTTTGGACTATATCTTCATTGCTTTGTTTAACTTTTTCAGCATATTCTTTTCTTAGTTTTATAACCTTTTGGCGAACTTCATCGTTGTGAAGTCCAATGAACTGAGCGGCCAATATAGCTGCATTATCTCCCCTGTCTATTCCTACGGTCGCAATAGGGGATGGATAAGGCATTTGAACAATTGATTGCAATGCATCTATTCCACCAGTCTTTACATCAACCGGAACACCGATAACAGGTCTAGGTGTATATGCGGCAATTGTACCTGGCAGGTGCGCTGCAAGACCAGCAATTCCAATAAACACTTCAATTCCAGCATCAGTGCCCTGTTCGACAATTTCACGAATTAAATTAGGGGTTCTGTGTGCAGAAGCAATTTTCAAACTGTATGGTATTTCGAGTTTATCTAAAATATCCATACTTTTTTCAGCAACAGCAATATCAGATCCACTTCCAAGAATAATCATTATTTTTGGTGTCATAAAAATCCCTTCTAAAAAAAATTTTTATTATTATATTATATTGATTTTTAAATATTTAAATTATCATTGATAAGTTAATCCTTCTTCTTTTAATATCCACATCCAGAACTTTAACGTCAACAATATCTCCAACAGCAACAATGTCAAGAGGGTGTTTTACATATTTGTCCTCCACTAATTGTGATATATGGACTAATCCGTCTTGATGAACTCCAATGTCAACAAATGCACCAAAATCAACAATGTTTCTGACAGTTCCCTGCATTATCATTCCAATTTCGAGATCTTCAAGATTTAAGACATTTTTTCTAAGAATCGGTTTCGGCATATCTTCACGAGGGTCACGACCAGGTTTTTTGAGTTCTTTCACTATGTCTTTTAGGGTTTCAACTCCAATATCCAGTTCTTTAGAGATTTCATCCATGTCAATGTCGTTTAGTTTAAGATGGGATTTTCCAATGTCATCAGTTGTGTAGTTAAGCTTTTTAAGTAACTTGAATGTGGCATCGTAGGATTCCGGATGGATTGTGGTGTTGTCCAGAGGATATTCCGGGTTATCGATTTTTACAAAACCTGCACACTGTTCATAAGTTTTTTTACCAAGTTTTTTAACATTCAATAGTTCTTCCCTATTTTTAAAGCTTCCGTTTTCTTCCCTGTAGCTGATAATGTTTTTTGCTGTTGAATTTCCAATTCCGGATACATAGTTAAGCAGACTTACTGATGCGGTATTCAGGTCAACTCCAACTTCATTCACTACCTTTTCTACAACCCCTCCCAATGATTCCGTCAACTGCTTTTGGTTCATGTCATGCTGATATTGTCCGACACCAATGGATTTTGGGTCTATTTTAACAAGTTCAGCAAGAGGATCCTGAAGTCTTCTTGCAATTGAAACCGCACTTCTTTCACCTTCTGAAAAATCAGGAAATTCCTCATCAGCCAATTTTGATGCGGAATAAACAGATGCTCCTGCTTCATTGACAATGATATATTCAACATCTGTTCCCCTAATGATGTCTGCTACAATCTGTTCAGATTCTCTTGAAGCGGTACCGTTTCCGATAGCTATTACGTTAATTCCATATCTGTCAATCAACTCTCGAACAGTTTTAATTGATTCTGTAACTTTATTTTGAGGTTCTGTTGGATAGATCAATGCAGTATCAAGAACTTTCCCGGTTTCATCAATTATTGCTAGTTTACACCCGGTTCTAAAAGCAGGGTCCCAGCCAAGGATTGTCTTTCCTACAAGAGGACTTTCCATAAGTAACTGATTTAGGTTTTTTGCAAATACATTAATTGATTTTTCCTCGGCCTTCTCAGTTAGGAAATTCCTGATTTCCCGCTCGATTGCAGGTGAAATCAGTCTTTTATATGAGTCCTCAACAGATTCCATAATGGTTGGTGTAGTAAATTTATTGTATTCTATTTTTTCCGGAATTCTTGATATGTTTTTCAGCATATGCCTGTTGAGATACTTTATGATTTCATCTGTTTGGCACACGATTTTTCCTTTAATCACGCCCTCTTTTTCAGCCCTGTTTATAGCTAAAATCCTGTGGGGAGGTATTTTTCTTAAATCTTCGGTATAATCATAATATATTTCATATTCGCTGGTAGAATCTTTGTCTTTAGCTTTTGTCTTTATTTGACCTGTAAAAAAAGTGTTATGTCTAATCTT
The DNA here is from genome assembly GCF_902801725.1 of uncultured Methanobrevibacter sp. Classification (GTDB taxonomy): domain Archaea; phylum Methanobacteriota; class Methanobacteria; order Methanobacteriales; family Methanobacteriaceae; genus Methanocatella. The sequence continues at coordinate 54,779 of NZ_CADCJB010000001.1, forward strand.
TTTTCTGAACTCTGAATTGTCTGAAATTATTTCTGCAATTATGTCTTTTGCACCTTTTATAGCATCTTCAGCGGTATTTATCTCTTTTTCAGGATTAATATACTTCTTGGCTATTTTTTTGACACTTTCATTAATGTCTTGAGCTAGAATTATTTCTGCCAATGGTTCAAGACCTCTTTCACGAGCGATTGTGGCTCTTGTTCTTTTTTTACTCTTATAAGGCCTGTATAAATCGTCAAGTTCGACGAGTGTGTCAGCATTTAAAATCTTATTTTTAAGCTCATCTGTTAGCTTTCCAAGTTCTTCAACTCTTTTTATAACTTTTTCTTTCTTATCTTCCAGGTTTCTTAGATATTTCAATCTTTCATCAAATTTTCGCAATGTTTCATCGTTCAATGAACCGGTAACATCCTTTCTGTATCTTGCAATGAATGGTATAGTATTTCCGTCATCTATCAATTTGATTACTTTTTCAACTTGCCAATTGGCTAAATTTAGTTCGTTTTGAAGTTTATCTACTATCATTAATTACTACCTTTGGAATGAGTTTAATAGATTAATTTTTGTTTTACGTGTTCTTTAAATTATTGTTTTAGTCTCTTAAAAACTGATATATTTATAGTACTTGAATGATATATTTATAAATAATTAAACTTTCAGGTGAATTTATTGTATTGGTTTTTTGTAATTCTTGCATTTTTGCTTGCCAGTATTAGAACTGAAAAGCCTAAGAAAAAATATCAAAAGGTTTCAGTTATTATTCCCGCATACAATGAGGAGGATACCGTAGCTAAGGTTGTGGAAGTAGTTAACAATGTGTCGTTTGTAGATGAAATCATCGTTGTTAATGATGGTTCCTCTGACAACACAGAAGAGGAAGCTATTAAAGCAGGCGCTATCGTTATCAATCATGAATCAAATAAGGGTAAAGGGGAAGCATTATATACTGGATATAGTCAGGCGGAATGCGATATCATAGCTTTTATTGATGCTGACATTTACAATCTGACATCTAAAAAAGTTGAATCAATGATCAAGCCAATTTTACTTGGAGAAGCTGAAATCACTAAAACTAAATTTTCACGTGCCAGTGGACGTGTAACTGAACTTACAGCCAAACCATTACTTAATTTCTTTTTCCCTGAAATTTCTTTTGAGCAACCGTTAAGCGGTCAGTTTGCGGCACGTAAAGACACATTGAAAAAAATCAATTTTGAAAAGGACTACGGTGTTGATGTAGGAATCGTTATTGATGCTGATGTACTTGGAATTTCTATTCTTGAAGTTGACATTGGTGCTATAGAGCATGACATGTCCCCTCTTGCGGATTTAAACATGATGGCTAATGAAGTCGTTAGAACTATTATAAGCCGTGCAAATAAGTACGGTAGGGTCATAATGATTGATGAAATTGGTTATTTCATTCGTATGTCTGTTGTTGGTTTATCTTTAATCATTCTTGGTCTGTTTACAGTATTTTTTGTAAAAATGGTTCCTCTTACAATAGGAGTTTTAATTTCTGTTCTGGGCATTATCATATCAATATTCTATATTGTCAAGGTTATTGTAAAGTCAATCGTAATGTTTAGAAAAACACCGCGTATCAGCTTGCTAAAATCATTTGTCAAAATTCATTTTCCGTTAATTATTTCCATAATTATCCTGCTGCTTATGATTTCAACATTCATCGGTGCGGCTCACTTTGAAAATGGAGTACTGTCAATTGAGCCGAACTCAAGAAATCTAATTATCTATGCAGATTCCACCACTGACAATTCAATTTCAGTCAGGGGGCCATTCACAATCGATGTTGCAATCGAAAATGAATCAGATCAAATTCGCATGCCCGATGAGGCAATGATGACGTTGGGCATAAAGGTTAATGACACAATTCAGATTGGAGATTCCATCTACATTGTCAATGAGTCAAGAAATGGTGAAGATGACATTATTAGGTTACCTAGTCAGGCTAGAAAAACATTAAACCTTGAACCTGGTTATATTATTCAAAACAGTCGCATGAAAGAAATCTTTGAACAATCCCTTGTCACACAAAGCAGGGATAATCAAAATATTACCTCTGTCGAAAAATTTATAATCACTTCAAGAGACAGGAATTCTTCAAACTTTGAGATATTTGTCGATAATGTATCTGTATCCAATTCTTCTGGAGTATTCAGAGCTAATTCATCCTATTCCATAGCAATCGATGGTGAAAATGTTGCTACGTTAACCAATCCTGAAAATACTACTTTTAACTATGGAAGTTCAGAAATAGACATTGTCTTTAAAGATTCGGAACACACATCAACAAGACAGTTTGTAAGAGACAGTCAGGGCAGTTTCCTGAATTTAATATTTGATTAAAAAAATAGTTAAAATCTAAGAAAAAATTCTTAGATTATTTTTTATCATAAGCTTTTACTGCTTCTTCTACATCATTATAGAGTCCAAGTGCCGCTAAAGCACCAACTTTTCCTTGATTACCAGTTACTGCAATCAAAGGAATGTTTAATTCTTCGGCAGTTTCTTCTGCAGTTTCAATATCCATCATACCTGATTTTGTAGCTATTGAATATTCCCTTAATTTTTCAGGAATATCAAGACCTTCCAATATGGCTATAGCTGTTTTATCAGATAATGTATCTCTTTTAAGAATTTCGATAACTCTGTTTATCAAATCTTCCTTTTTTGATTCTTCAACAGCAAATGTAAGAGCAATTGATACGCAATTTTGAGTTTTATGAGGATTATGAGGATACAATTGAACAATAATATGATCTAAGTATTCATAGCCTTCGCTTGCAAGTTCAACACCTAAATTATGAGCCATTGTCCAAGTAGCTCCCGCATCTTTAGTGTCTGTATCATCAACACCAATAACAACTTTTTTAAGTTTTGGGGTTACAACAGTAGCCTTTCCTACTTTTGAACCACCACCGGTTTCAATTAGTTCAATGTATTTGACACCTTCACCCATTCCTCTGCACATTCCTGCACCTACACCAGCACCTGCAAGTCCAGCATGAGTCACTTTTACTTCATTTCCGTCAACAACGATTTCATCAATCCCTGCAGCATTAAAGCTGGCTTTAAGGTCAAGGGGTGCACTGCCGACATGACATGAATAAACATGCTTGTTTCCATCACGGTATGCAGAATCAATCAATTCAGAATTATTACGGTACTGGTTTAATAGCCAATGAGACCCTGAAATGCAAGGGTGGTATTCAACAATTTCGACTTTGTCTCCGTCCACCATTGTTAAAACTTTTTGATATGGTGCAATCCAGGGGTCTTTAAATTTTTCTTTAAGTTCATTAGGTTTTAGGATTTCCATGTAATCATCTAAATTTCTTTTAATCTGTCACACATTTTAATGGCTGCTTCAACTGCACTTTTTGCGTTTTTGACACGTCTGTGTGCATCCATTCTAGTCATTCCAGGACCAGTAATTCCTAAAGCAACTGGTGTGTCATATTCTAGAGCTAAATCTGCAATCTTACGGGAAGAATGTTGAGCCACGATTTGATCATGGTCTGTAGCACCTTCAATAACGGCACCTAATGTGATAATTGCATCATACTCGCCTTTTTGCAATAATTTTTTTATTACAAGTGGCATATCAAATACACCAGGCACAGCCACAACTTTTGTAATTTCACAGTCTCTGTTTCTAGCTTCTGCTTTAGCTAATTCTAGCATCATTTGTGTAATGTCATAGTTAAATTCTGCTACTACTGCAGCAATTTCATATTTTACCATTTTTTCATCTCCTTTTTAAGCTCCTTGGAATAATAAAAGCATAAATCCTGCAACCCCACTTAATACCATAATGAATATAATAAAAAGTGCAGCTAATTGAATTTTACTTAATTTTTTAAAATCCATATTTTTTTTCTCCTTATTTTAATTTATAAATAATTTTTAATAGCTTCGGCTACTTCCATAGTACTTGCTGAACCACCCAAATCTCTTGTTAAGGTTTTACCTTCATTAAGTACTTTTAATATAGCAGCATCAAATCTTTCCGCCTCTTCGTTTTCACCGATATATCTAAGCATCATAATTGCTGAAAGCATCATTGCTATTGGATTTGCTTTACCTTCACCTGCTATGTCCGGTGCAGAACCGTGAACCGGTTCAAATAAAGCTCCATTTTCACCAATGTTTGCGGATGGGATTACTCCAAGTCCTCCAACGAGTCCTGCGCCTTCATCGGATAAGATATCACCGAATAGATTAGTGGTCACTATCACTTCAAAACTTTGCGGTTGAGTAATTAGATACATTGCGGTTGCATCCACGTAAAAGTCTTCGGTTTCAATTTCAGGGTATCTCTCAGCCACTTCATAGAAAACCTCTTTGAATAGTCCATCACTTTTCTTTAATACATTGGCTTTATGAACTGCTGTAACTTTGCTTTTATTGTTTTCTTTTGCATAGTTAAATGCATAATCAATAATGCGCTCTTCTGCTTTTCTTGTAATGATACGTTTAGCAATTGCACCATCTTCGGTTAATTCCTCTTCACCTGCGATGTATAAACCTTCGGTATTCTCACGCACAATCATGAAATCAACGTCATCAAACAATGCATTTGTATTAGGATAAGTTTTAACAGGCCTTAAATTAGCATACATTTTCATTTCTTGGCGTATTTTAACAATAACGTCTGCAGCGGTTTCTCCTGCAGCACCAAATAAACAAGCATCGGCCTTTCTAATGATATCTAAAGTCTCTTTAGGAAGCGGATTTCCGTTTTTTTCACCGCATTCATCTCCAGCTTCACCGTAAATATAGTCGAATCCGATGTCTAATTCATCAAGTACGGATATAGTTGCTTCCATTACTTCTTTGCCTATTCCATCTCCTGGAATAACGGCAATCTGATATTTATCTTTTGTTTTTGAGGTACTCAATTAATCCACCTTGCTCTAATATTTCTAACATGAATGGAGGTAATTTTTTGAAAGTTATTGATTCTCCATTTGCAGATGTTATACATCCTTTTTCCATATCAACTTCTATTTCCTCTCCGTCCTCTACAATTTTTGTAATTCCCGGAGCTTCAAGAAGAGGAACTCCAACATTTGTGGCATTCCTATAAAAGATTCTTGCAAATGATTCTGCGATAACTGCAGATACTCCGATTCCTTTAAGTGAAATAGGAGCATGTTCTCTTGAAGATCCACAACCAAAATTGGTCCCTGCTACAATGAAATCTCCTTTTTTACATTTCTTGTTAAATTCAGCATCCAAACCTTCCATACAATGTTCGGATAATCTTTTTTCATCAGTGTAAATTAAATATCTTCCTGGAATAATGATGTCTGTATCAATGTCATTTCCAAATTTCCATGCAGTTCCTTTCATAACAATCACTCTGGCGCTACAATTTTTCCTTCAATCGCTGAAGCTGCGGCCACAGCGGCAGAAGATAGGTAAACTTTTCCTTCAGGGGAACCTTGTCTACCTTTGAAGTTTCTGTTTGAAGTGGAAAGACTTACTTCGTCAGGTCCGATTATTCCGGTGTGCCCTCCAAGACAAGGACCGCAACATGGGGCGGATACAAGCGCTCCAGCATCAACGAAGATTTTTATTAATCCTTCTTCAAGTGCTTTTGTGTATATTTCTTTGGATGCCGGTATCACTAACATTCTAACTCCTTTAGCAACTTTATTTCCTTTCAATATTTTTGCGGCATCCTGCAAATCATTTAACCTGCCGTTTGTACAAGAGCCTAAAAAGACCTGATCAATCTCTTGGTCAACTTCACTTACAGGCTTTACATTATCGACATTGTGAGGGCAAGCGACTTGAGGCTCCAAATCGCTAACGTCAATATTTATAATATTAAGAGAGGATGAATCCAAATCGGTTTTATATACTTTATATGGTTTGTTGGAATGCTTTTCAACATATCCTACGCTCTTTTTATCAGGTTCAACCAAACCGGTTTTTCCACCCATTTCAATTGCCATGTTACATAAGACCATTCTGTCTGAAACGCTCATGTCAGAGACGGTTTCACCTGCAAACTCACAGGCCTTATATGTTGAGCCGTCCACACCAACTTTGCCTATTATATTTAAAATAACATCTTTGGCATACACGTTTTCTTTTAATTTGCCAGTAATGTTGAATCTATTTGTTTCAGGCACTTTAAACCATAAATTGCCTTCTGCAAAAACCATGGCCATATCTGTAGAACCAATTCCTGTTGAAAATGCTCCTAAAGCTCCATGAGTACATGTATGTGAATCTGCACCTACAACAACCTCTCCTGGTACAATGTGACCTAATTCCGGGAGAATCTGATGACATACTCCAGCATTTACATCATAAAAATGTTTGATTTTTTGTTCTTTTACGAATTTTCGCATAATGATATGATTGTTGGCTGAGTCAATTGAGTCTGCCGGAACCTGATGATCAAATGGAATAACAATTTTTGAGGGGTCCCATACTTTTTCAGCTCCAATCTTTTTAAAAGACTCTACTGAAAGAGGTCCAGTCAAATCATGTGCCATTGCTACATCAATATTTGCTATAACAATATCTCCAGCCTCTACTTTGTCTTTACCTGATGCTTTAGCTAATATTTTTTCAGACATTGTTGGCATATTTTCAACCTCTTAATAATGATAAATATTTTTGTATTTTGAAATATATAAACTCTCTTTTTATGTGGGTTTTTTGAAGATTTATATATAATGTTTGACAAATTATATTTCATGAGCAACTCATTTTTTAAAAGATTCAGAAAAAAAGAAGAACCTGTTATTGAAGAGGAACCTTCAATTTGGGAAGATAGGATTTTTTGGGTTACTACATTACAAAAAATTGCTCTTCCTGTGTTAGGAAACCTGGCAAAAAGTTCTCTTAGGAAAAAGATGCCTAACGAGTCAATTAGTGTGGATAATAAAAAATTCACATATCTTGAAGCTTTCGCACGGGTATTTAATGGAATTGCCCCATGGCTGGAATTAGGTCCTGACAGTTCAGAAGAGGGTGAAATGAGAGAAAAATATCTTCGTTTAACATTAAAAGCTATTATGAATGCTGTTAATCCGAATAATAATGATTATATCTTTTTTGTAGAACCTAAACAATCTTTAGTTGATGTTGCTTTATTTGCTCAAGGATTACTCAGGTCAAAGAATCAAGTTTGGCCTAATTTGCCAATGGATGTCCAAGCTAAAATTATTCATGAGCTTAAGAATACAAGAGTTATTGCTCCATATGAAAATCATTGGTTGTTGTATACCGCTATGATTGAAGCTACACTTTTGGAATTTACAGGAGAATGTGATAAGGAGCGTTTGACTTATGGAATTCATAAATTCAGAGATGAATATTATATGGGCGATGCAATTTATTCCGATGGCGAATCATTTGATTTAAGTTATTATAACAGTATAATTATTCATCCTATGCTAAATGATATTTTGGCGGTCATGAGAAAATACGGCATTTCCGACGGTGAATTTTTGGATGTTCAATTGATGAGATCATCCAGATTAGCTGCTCAACTTGAAAGGCTTATTTCACCTGAAGGTACCTATCCTTTACTCGGAAGTTCTTTGACATATCGTTGTGGTGTTTTCCATTTATTATCTCAGGCAGCTTTGCTTAAAATTCTACCTAAAAATTTAAATCCCGCTCAAGTGAGATCAGCACTGACAAAAGTTTTAGAAAGACAATTCGGAGGTACACAAAACTTTTCTTCTGATGGCTGGTTATTAATGGGATTAAATGGAAATCAAGTGGATTTGGCTGAAAAAGATGTTAATGTTGGCAGCCTATATTTATGCTGTTCAGTATTCTTGGCCTTAGGTTTGGAATTAGAAGATGAATTCTGGACTGAACCTGCTTGTGACTGGACTACCGTCAAAGCGTGGAATGCACAAAGCACATCAAAAGACATATCTATTGATTTTTAATTTAATTCGTATAAGTTCCCGTAATTATATAATTTAATTCCTTTTGGAACTTTACTAATTATATTTTTTGTATCGAATATTACTGGATTTTTCATATTTTTTGAAATTAAATTATAGTTAGGGTTTTTGAATTCGTTATGGTCGCATAATATTAAAATCAAATTGGCATCTTTTGTAGCCTCATCAAAACTCACGAAATCATCATTGTTAATATGCGGATCATGTATTGCTATATCATATCCGTCCTGTTTTAGTCTGGCGATAATTTCATATGCTGGACTTTCCCTGTCGTCTCCAGTATTTCCTTTATATGACACGCCAAATACTGCAATTTTACCTTCAGGAATTATTTTTTCAGCGTTTTTACAAACGAATTCCGGCATTGAATTGTTGGTGTCCCTTGCTAATTTGATGATTTTTGCAGTTTCCGGAGCTTTTGCATAGATAAAATAAGGGTCAATCGCAAGGCAGTGGCCTCCAACACCAGGGCCTGGAGAGTGCAGGTTTACCCTTGGATGCTTATTTGCCATTTTTATCACGTCCAATGCGTTTACTCCTATTTCTGCACAGATTTTAGCAAGTTCATTAGCAAGTGCAATATTGACATCTCTGAATGTGTTTTCCATACATTTTGACAATTCTGCAGTTTTTGCTTCAGTTAACATCAGGTACCCTTCAACAAATTGACCATAAACTTCTCTGGCTTTTTTAGCACATTCTGGTGTAACTCCACCAATAATTCTGTCATTGTGAACCAATTCCTCTAATATTTTTCCCGGAAGAACTCTTTCAGGACAATGAGCAAGGTACAGATCTTTTCCGATTTCAAAACCTGCATTTTCAAAAATAGGCTTTATGGTTTCATCGGTTGACATTGGAGCTATTGTCGATTCGATAATGACTGTATTTCCATTCTCCAGAAATGGAAGTATTGATTCGCATGCGCTCACGACATAACTCAAGTCACAGCTATAGTTTTCAACAATGTATGGTGTTGGCACAGTTATTATAAATGCATCTGCTTTTTGAGGAGTTAATGAAGCCACATATACTTTATTTTTAATAGCATTTTTGATAATGTCAGATATTCCGGGCTCTTCGATGTGTATGATTCCTTTGTTTAAGTTGTTCACTATCTCTTCATTAACATCCACTCCAACGACTTCACAGTGATGTCTTGTAAACAGTGCTGCTGTTGGAAGCCCGATATAACCTTGGCCGATAATACATACTTTCATTGTTTCAACTCCTCTCTTTTAAATATTAAGTTAATATATATTCTAACATATATTAAAGTTTTAAGTGATACCATGAAAATTTTAGTTACAGGTTCAAATGGAATGCTGGGGCACGATTTAATCGATGTCTTAAAGGATAATCATGAATTGATTCTTACAACATCCAAAACATTGGATATTACTGATAAAGATAAGGTTATTGAATTCATTCGTGAAAATAATCCTGATATCGTTATCAATTCGGCGGCATATACTGATGTTGACGGCTGTGAAGAAAACCAGGACATTGCATATGCAGTCAATGGTTACGGAGTTGAAAACCTTGCTTTGGGATGCAGAGAAGTCGATTGTCCTTTAGTTCATGTAAGCACAGATTATGTGTTTGACGGAACCGCCAGGGACCCAATCAGGGAAGATGGCAAAATCGGTCCTATCAGTGTTTATGGAAAAAGCAAACTCAAGGGAGAGGAAGCCATTCAGAAGATACTTGACAAGTTTTTCATTGTAAGGACAGCATGGCTGTACGGAATAAATGGGGGAAATTTCCCAAAAACAATGTTGGAATTAGCCAAAAACCATTCTGAAATTACTGTTGTATATGATGAAGTTGGAACTCCAACCTATACTCCAGATTTGGCTTATGCAATTTCACAGTTAATCGATACTGATTATTATGGAATTTATCATATTACAAACTCAGGCCACTGCTCATGGTGTGAATTTGCAAGATATATTTTTGAGGTAGCCGGCAGTGATGTTAATGTTATTCCTGTTACAGCTTCCGAATTCGCAAGGCCTGCTCCAAGACCCCATTATTCAGTATTGGAAAATAAAAGATGGATTGACAATGGGTTTGAGCCGCTTCGCCATTATAAGGATGCTGCTAAGGAATATATTGAGCTGATAAAATGAATAAAAAACTGATGTTTTTTCTTGCATTAATACTGACTTTACTTTTGATTGGATCTGTTAGTGCAGGATTCTTTGATTTTCTGAATTTTGGAGGAGATTCCGGTTCCAGCAATGTTAATGTTGTTGAAGACGGACAGTATTGTACTGTAAATGAAGTTGCAGCTTATATTAAGGAGTTTCATAAGCTTCCAAGCAATTACATCACTAAAAGTGAAGCCCGTGATTTGGGCTGGCAAGGAGGACCGCTTAAAAAATATGCTCCCGGAAAAAGCATAGGTGGAGACACATTCACAAACAGGCAGCATGTACTCCCAGACAGCGATTCAAAATATATTGAATGCGATATAAATGCAAACGGCACTAGCCGTGGAGCCGAAAGGATTGTTTACAATTCAGGCAATTATAAAGTTTATTATACCAGTGACCACTACAACACATTTAAAGAAATCTGATACTATGGAAATCGATGGAAATCTCATTATAAAAGAAGGGCATGATTATTTAAAGGAAGCGTTTGATTTTCCTGATTATTATGGAAAGAATCTTGATGCATTATATGATTGTCTATGCGAAATAGGTGTCGAAACTGAAATTGTTCTGATAAATGGGCAAGGAGTTTCCAAAGACTTGATTGACACATTCATAGATGCGTCCCGTGAAAATGAACTTTTGAATTTCAGATGTGAAACTTTTTAAATTATTTAAAATAAATAACTAATATGAAGGAGATAATTATGAAGGGCATAATATTAGCTGGCGGGTCAGGAACTCGTCTTTATCCAATTACCAAAGCCGTTTCTAAACAGCTGTTACCTTTGTATGATAAACCAATGATTTATTATCCGATTTCCGTTTTGATGCTTTCAGGAATTAAGGAAATTCTGATTATATCCACTCCAAGAGATTTGCCTATGTATAAGGAGTTATTGGGTGACGGAAGTCGTTTGGGAATTAAATTTGAATATGAAGCTCAGGAAAATCCCAACGGTCTTGCGGAGGCATTTATCATAGGTGAAGATTTCATTGGTGATGATAATGTTGCATTGATTTTAGGAGATAACATATTTCATGGACACAGATTCACAGAAATCCTAGAAAGAGCCACTAAACTAAAGGAAGGTGCAATAATTTTTGGTTATTACACAAATAATCCAGAAGCATTTGGCGTTGTTGAATTTGATGATGAATGGAATGTTTTATCCATTGAAGAAAAACCCGATAATCCAAAATCCAACTACATCGTTCCAGGACTCTATTTCTATGACAATGATGTAATTGAAATAGCTAAAAACGTAAAGCCGTCCGAAAGGGGTGAAGTTGAAATAACTTCAATCAATGAGGAATACTTAAAGCGCGGAAAACTTAAGGTCGAACTTCTTGGAAGAGGAATGGCCTGGCTTGATACAGGAACTCATGAAGGATTATTGGAGGCATCAAACTTTATTGAAACTGTTCAAAAAAGACAAAGTTTGTATATTGCATGTCTTGAAGAAATTGCATATCTTAAAGGTTATATTTCAGATGAAAAATTATTGAAAACAGCTAAAGAGCTTGAAAAAACCGATTACGGACAATATTTATTTAATTTAGTTAAGAGAGGAAAATAAATGGGAAAATTTAAGTTTACAGAAACTGGTATTGATGGTATGTTTGTCGTTGAGCCTACTGTGTTTGAGGATAATCGTGGGTATTTTATGGAGACATATCAGGAAAATGATTTTAAACAAGCTGGTTATGACTTGAAGTTTGTTCAGGATAATCAGTCCAAGTCTTCAAAAGGAGTTTTAAGAGGTCTTCACCTGCAGCTGAAGTATCCTCAGGGTAAACTTGTTCGCGTGATTAAGGGCGAGGTTTTTGATGTTGGAGTCGATTTGCGCGGAGATTCCCCAACCTACGGTAAATGGTATGGTGAAATATTATCCGAAGACAACAAGAAACAACTCTACATTCCCCCTAAATTTGCACATGGATTTGTTGTATTGTCTGATGAGGCCGAATTCCAATACAAATGCACAGAATTCTACCATGGAGAAGACGAAAGCGGTATAAAATGGGATGACGAAGACATAGGAATCGACTGGCCGTTGGATGGCATTGATGAAATAATATTATCTGAAAAAGATAAGGAATGGAAATCATTTAAAGAATCCAAAATCAAATACTAAAAAAAGTGATTTATTATGACAAATATCTTAGTTACAGGTGGAGCAGGGTTTATAGGAAGCAATTTCGTAAGATATATGGTAAACAAATATCCTGATTACAATATCATAAACTTGGATTCCCTGACATACTGCGGAAACCTTGAAAACCTAAAAGACATAGAAAGCAGGGAAAACTACTCATTTGTGAAAGGAGACATCCGTGATAAATCAGTCGTAGATGATTTGGTTAAAAAATGCGACTATGTAATCAACTTTGCTGCTGAAAGCCATGTTGACAGAAGCATAAGCGACCCGGAAATATTCATCAAGTCAAACGTACTTGGCACACAAGTGCTGCTGAACGCTGCAAAGGAATACGGTGTTGAAAAATACATTCAAATTTCAACAGATGAAGTCTACGGAACATTAGGAAAAACCGGATACTTCACAGAAACCACACCACTACAACCTAACAGCCCATATTCAGCTTCAAAAGCTGGAGGAGACTTGATTACAAGAGCATACTTCGAAACATTCGATTTACCGATAAACATTACTCGCTGTTCAAACAATTACGGGCCTTATCAGTTCCCTGAAAAACTAATTCCACTGATGATTTCAAACGCCCTTGAAGACAAGAAATTACCTGTTTATGGAGACGGCAAAAACATCAGGGATTGGCTCCATGTACATGATCACTGCACAGCAATAGATCTTGTTCTGCATGAAGGAAAACTTGGTGAAGTCTACAATATTGGTGGAAACAACGAAAAACAAAACATAAACATTGTAAAATTAATATTAAAAGAACTAAATAAGGATGAATCACTAATTGAATTCGTAACTGATAGATTAGGCCATGACAGAAGGTATGCAATAGATTCATCAAAAATTCAGGATGAACTTGGATGGGCTCCGAAATATACCTTTGAAACAGGTATTAAGGAAACAATACAATGGTACCTAGACAACCTCGACTGGATTGACCAGGTAAAAAGCGGAGAATATCAGGAATACTACGACAAAATGTATTCAAACAGGTAAATTTACACGAGATTTACCTCATTTTTTTTATTTTTCCGGTTGTTTGGTTCAATTGCCGTATTTTTTTTGCATTGATATTTCAAAAATTAAATAATTATTATTTTAATCTGTTTAAATTCTTTTTTATTAATTTATCTAATTGTATACTTGTTGTTAAATATATTGGTTTTAATTCTTTATTATAGAATAAAAACATCTATTTTGCCTTTTTATTTTTTAAAAAAAGATACTTTTATATATAATAATTTGTTAATTTTAAATAGTATTATAATATTAATTTTTGAAAATCTTTTTTTCCAATTAATATTAAGGGAAATGGTGATTTTGGATGTTGGAACAATATTTGCCCTATATTGCACTAATAATATTTGGAAATATTGAAAATTTAGTTTTATCCTCTCAGGGCGTTGTTGCTGGTGTTAATCCGGTGAAATTGGCTGTTGCAAGTCTTATTTGTGTTAGTTTATGGTTGATTATCGGAACCTTTGGAACTCAAATGTTAATACAATATGTCGATATTATTGAGTTCATAGGTGGATTTGCAATATTTGTTTTAGGATTTCAAGCAATGTATGAATCAGTATTTCATAATTAGGGATGATTGAATGTTAGATGATTTGAAACCGTTTTTAATATTGCTGGTTTTCGGAAACATTGAAAACCTGATTTTGGCCGCACAGGGTGTTGCAGGCTCAGTTAATCCGCTAGGTCTTGCTGCTTTAAGTCTACTAGTTGCTTCCTGCTGGTTATTAATTGGAACATTCGGTACCAAACTTGCAATCAAATATGCAAAATATATTAATTTTATCGGCGGTCTTGCAATATTCATTTTAGGTATTCAGTCTATGATGAATGCACTTCCAGGAATTTTAAAATTCTTCCATTAATTATTTTTGATTATTATGAAATATTCTAAACATAAGCTTTATGGTTATTTATTCAGTTTATTTAAGGTTTTTCCTATAAGCAGCAATAGGATATCCTTCATCATAGATTCTGGAGAGTCCTTTAAGGGTAACCTGGATTACATTAAAAAGGAATTTGAAAGAAGAGGAAATTTTGAATTTAACTTTTTTTATAAAGACAAACTTTCCTTTTCTAGTTTTAAAAAATTGGCCACATCAAAATACATATTTTTAAACGATAATTTTTTTCCACTCGCTTTCATGAATTTTAAAGATGAAAGTATTGTTACTCAATTATGGCATGCACCGGGCGCTTCTAAAAAGTTTGGAGGATCCGTTGCAAGTGCTGATGAGCTGGAAATGCTTTCGAAAATTGGAAATAATACAGATTATTTGATAACATCTTCCAAAAATATTGAAAACCAGTATGCAGAGGCCTTTCAAATTGACAAGAAAAAAATCAAGCCACTTGGTCTTCCAAGACTTGATTATTACTTCGAAAATCATGACTTGAATAAAATCAAATCCGAATTTTGCAAAAAATATGGTGGGGATGCAAATAAAAAGATTATTCTCTACGCCCCTACATTTAGGGATGAGGAACGCTATAACAATGTCTTCAACTTTTTGGATATGAAAAAATTCAATGATGCTTTGGGCGAGGAATATGTTCTTGCTTTAAGGCTTCATCCAAAAATAAAAGACTTTTATCACGAAAATATAGAGTCCAGCGAAAACTACATAGACTGCAGTGATTATCCATCCGAACAGGAATTGATGATGATAAGCGATATTTTAATCACTGACTATTCGTCCATTATGATTGAATTTGCGATTTTAGATAAGCCAATTCTTTTCTTTGTTTATGATTTGGATAGTTATTTAAGTACTGAACGTGGATTTTATTACGATTTTAAAAAAACCGTTCCGGGTAAGTTGGCTTATGACTGCGATGAGTTAATAGATGCAATTAATAATAATGATTTTGATAAAAATAAAATGATAAGTTTCGTCAAGACACAATTTGATGCAATTGATGGTAAATCATCTAAACGAGTTGTTGATTTTCTTTTAAAAAATGGTAGGTAAAATGGATAATATTAAGGTTAGTGTTATAGTACCCGTTTTCAATAATTCAGAGTATATAGGTACAACACTTGATTCAATAATTTCTCAAGATTTTGATGGCTATGAGATTATAGTAATCGATGACGGGTCAACTGACGACAGTCTGAAAATAGTAACTGATAAGCTAAAGACGGCTGATATTCCAAATACTATTATTCATCAGGAAAATCAGGGAGTTAGCGGTGCTAGAAATAAAGGAATTGAAGTTTCCCATGGTGATTATTTGGTTTTTGTCGATGCCGATGATTATATCACACCAAATCATTTATCATGCTTATATAATGGCGAAACCGACTTCAGTCTAATACAACTGGTCAAAAAAGATGGCGACATTACTTCCAGTCCTCATGTCTATCAGCAGGAGGATATTTCAGCTAAAGAATTCATTGAAATGGAACTTAAAATGCAGATTCCGTTTAATTTCGTACAGCTGATGTATAAATCCGACATAATCAAGAACAATTCAATTAAATTTTCCAGAGATTACATTTATGGTGAAGACACATATTTTGCGCTGATGGCATTGGGCTTTGGTGATAGAATAGCTATTTCCAACGAGGTAACCTATTATTATATCCAGCATCCGAAATCAGCAATCAGAACATCAGAGTTCAGACGCTTTGACATTGTAAGCGTATTTGAAGAGCTGGCTGATTTTTATAAAAAGATTGGATTGGATGATTTGTCTGATTTGATAACTACATCCAGGATTCCCCGGGCCATATTTGGAAACATGAATTATTTTTTCTATAATTCATATGATTTTGATGAAGTGATTGAGAAGATGAAAGAGCTGGACCTGTTTACAAAATTGTCCAAATTTGAAGGGGACAGCAAATTTAAGCTTAAAATTAGATTATTTTTATTAAACCCTAAAATATATTATAAAGTGTGGAAAAGATTAAAAAATTCGATTGATTAGCATGAAGGTTTCTGTAGTAACTCCAAATTACAATGGAGAAAAGTTCCTGAAAACATTTTTTGACTCTCTTAATGAGGATAGTGAACTTATAGGGGAGTTGATTATAATTGATAATGGCTCAACAGATAAGAGCAAAGAGTATATTGAAAATTATTCTTTCAGATTTCCTGTCAATCTAATCGAAAACAGTAAAAATGTAGGTTTTGCCCCTGCAGTAAATCAGGGCATAAATCAGGCAAAATATGATTATATATTCTCAATCAACAACGACACTAAGGTCAAAAAAGGATCCATTAAGGCATTGGCGGATTTGATTTCATCCTCTGAAGATATTTTTTCTGTTCAGGCAAAAATGCTTCAATTCAACAATAAGGAACTGATTGATGATGCAGGTGATGAGTACAATTTGCTTGCATGGACTAAAAAAACAGGAGAAAACCACAAGTCAATCGAATATTGTGAAGTTAAAGAGATATTTTCCAGCTGTGCGGGGGCGGCAATGTATAGAAAGTCAATCCTTAACGAAATTGGAATGTTCGACGATAACTTTTTCGCATACATGGAAGATGTGGACTTGGCCATCAGATCAAAAATAAATGGTTATGTCAATTTGCTGTGTCCTCAGGCCATTGTATATCATGTTGGAAGCGCTACAAGCGGAAGCAGATACAATGAGTTCAAGGTAAGGCTGGCAGCACGCAATAACGTTTGGGTTGTTTACAAAAATCTCCCCATTCCCCTAAAAATCATTAACTTCATTTTTCTGTTCATTGGTTTTTTAATCAAATACATCTTCTTTTTGAAAAAGGGTTTCGGCTCAACTTATCTGGCCGGAATTAAAGAGGGTCTGAATACAAGAGGTAAGATAGGCAAAGTAAAATTCAGTTCCCGAAATACAAAAAACTATTTTAAAATCGAGTACAGATTAATTATTAACACATTTAAATTTTTAAAAAAATAGATGGTTGAGTTTTATGGACCTTTCTGTTGTGATTGTAAATTACCAAACATTCGAATTAACCAGGAATACTGTAAATTCCATTTTAAAATACGATTATCCTTTCAGCTATGAAATTCTTGTGGTTGATAATGCATCCGGCGACGACAGCCTATCCAAGCTTCAGGATTACTTTGGGGATAAGGTGGAATTTATCGCATCACCAAGCAATTCAGGATTTGCTGCTGGAAACAACCTGGCTTTAAGTGTTGCAAAGGGTGAGTATGTTCTCCTTTTGAATTCGGATACTATTGTTTGGGAAAATGCCCTGGAGGACATTTATAATTATATGGAATCCCACTCTGATGTTGGGGCATCCGGCTGCAGGGTTCTTCTGGAAAATGGTGATTTGGACAAGGCATGCAAAAGGACTTTTCCGAATGTCAAGAACTCATTTTTTAGACTGTTTCATATTCCAAACAAAAGCAAGGATGACAATTACAATTTGGATAATCTGCCCGATGATGAGGTTTATGAAATTGACTGTCTGACCGGTGCGTTCATGTTCATTCGAAAAGATGCCCTTGACGAGATTGGTTTTTTGGATGAAACCTTTTTCATGTATGGTGAGGATATTGACCTGTGTTTCAGAATAAAGGAGGCAGGATGGAAAATTGTCTATTACGGAAAATCAAAAATTACTCATCTCAAGGGAGCTAGCAGTAAAAAACAAAAATCTAAATTAATATATGAATTTTACAGGGCAATGTATATATATTATAAGAAACATCATGCCAGCGAATCTTTTTTCTTAACAAATATTGTTGTGTACATTGGAATTTTTGTTTTATGCGTTTTAAAACTATTTTTAAATTTGTTTAAAAAGAAAAGTTAAATAATATATCATACCTAATAATATAATAACACTAGTTTTTTGGTTGTTATTATGATAAAGGAAAATCAAAGATTATTGAATATCATTTTAGTTTTAATCGATGTATTGGTCATCGTCATTTCATTATGGTCTTCAATATGGTTAAGATTTGAAACAACTTTATTTGGCCCGATTGGAGGGCATTTGGGTTATGATATCTATATTATTTTCATGTTAGTCGTTATCATTCCTGTCTATATTATTCTTTATTTCGCTTTTGGCTTGTATAAGCCTAGAAGAACCTATAAGAATATATTTTCTGAAGCGACACAAATTATCAAAGTAAATATCGTAGCGTTTTTTGCATTTGTTTCTATTCTGTTTATCATCAATGAACCGAACTTTTCAAGAATAATGCTAATGTTGCTTGTAACCATTGCAACATTTTTAGCGATTATAGAGCGTTTCATTATCAGAAGCGTTTTAATTAACATGAGAATCAACAACAAGAACCTAAAGCATATTCTCATCGTTGGTGACAATGATTTGGCATTTACCTTTGCCCATAAAATAAAAGAGAATCCCTACCTTGGATTTTCAATCGGCGGAATTTTGGGAAGGCCGGAGCATGTGGGTAAAACGGTTAATGGAGTCAAGTTTATAGGCTCTTTTAAGGATCTTGATAAAATTCTCGAAAAGCACAGGTTTGACCGGGTTGTTTTGGCAATTCCATTAAAATATTATTACCGTATTAATGAACTAGTGGAAAGCTGTGAAAAGGTCGGAATTAAGGCAGAAATCATTCCTGATTATATTAGATATTTCCCAGCGCAACCATCCGTAGACATGATTGAGGATATACCGATTATCAATATTCGTTATGTTCCTTTGGATGATGACTTTAATAAATTTATAAAAGGACTGAGTGATTATGTAATTGCACTGATAGCTATTATCATAACATCACCGATTATGTTGATTACCGCAGTCGCCGTCAAGCTGACATCTCGAGGACCAATAATATTTAAGCAAGAGAGAATAGGTCATAACTCTAAGCCGTTCATGATGTATAAGTTCAGAAGTATGAAAGTTCAGGATCCAAGGCTGGAAAAATCTGAATGGACTACAAAGGATGACCCTAGAAAAACATTGGTCGGAGATTTTATAAGAAGAACAAGCATTGATGAATTGCCTCAATTTTTCAATGTTCTAAAAGGTGACATGAGTGTTGTTGGCCCAAGACCTGAAAGGCCATATTTTGTTAAACAGTTCAAAGAATCAATTCCAAAATACATGGTCAAACATCAAGTCAAACCAGGTTTGACCGGATGGGCTCAAATTCATGGATGTCGTGGAGACACTTCCATTAAAAAACGTATAGATTATGACATTGAGTATGTAGAGAACTGGCATATGGGTTTAGACTTAGGAATAATGATTAAGACAGTATTGAAGAAAAATCCTAATGCATATTAATTTTTTTTCACATTTTCACATACGTGTATTTCGACAAAATTTATTATGAAATTTTCAGTAATAGTGATAGTGATTACTTTTCAAATGCTCTCTCTAATACTTTATATACAGACTAGTTATAAAATAATAATTAACTTTTCTATGAGGGGTTTGGTATGCAAGAAGAAATTTTAAAATTATACGAAAAAATTCAAGATAAACTTTCACAAGAAGAGTTTTTAGCAGAAATGGATCAAATCAGTAAAACCAACTTCAAAGATGTTCCATTTGTCGATGAAGTAAATTTAGCACGTGAAGTACTGAAAAATCATGGCATAACTGACTTTGAAGATATTCCTGCAGAAACTGAATCAAGTGATGATGAAGAATCCGACAATGAAACAGGTTTTGTAATGACTGAAGATCTTTTGGAAAAATACGAAAAGGTAAAAGATAAAATAACTCAGGAAGAATTTCTTGCCAGAATGGAGGAATTCAAAAAACAGGAATCTGCAAATCCTTTCATGAACGATTCAGGTTTTGCTGACATGGTTGTCGGTGAATTAATTGACGAAGAGGTTGAAGTAGTATCAGAAAAACCTGAATTTGCCGTAAATACAATTAGCGAACTTGAAAAGGGCAGAAAAGAAGCTACTATAGAAGGAAGAGTTATATCAATATCCAATAAAAGGTCATTCAAAACTCGTAAAGGTGGCAAAGGTGAAGTATGCAACGTGGAATTGCAGGACAACACTGGAACTATGAGAACAGTCTTCTGGACTCAAAACATGCCTCTTTTAAAGAAATTCAATGAAGGAGACATTATTCAAATTAAAGGTGTCGATATTAAGGACGGCTATTCCGGACTGGAAGCTAACTTAAGGCCAAGGTCATCCGTTATCAAATTGGAAGAAAATCCGTCAAAATTCCCAGTTTACAAAGAGGAAATCACTGACATTGCTGACATTCAACCGGATACTAAAGTAAACATTATTGCAAGGATTGTTAGAATTCCAACTGTAAGAAGCTATGAAAAAAATGGAAAAGAAGGGAAGGTTGCATCAATTGATTTACAGGATGCTTCCGGAAAAATCACCTATACTTTATGGAATAAAAATGTTGAATTAATCGATGAATTGAAACTTGAAGACGGAGATACCGTAAAAATCCTTTCCGCCCAGTCACGTGAAAGAACAAACAGGGACGGCATATCCGAAATTTCATTAAGCCATTGGGATGGAAGAATTATCAAAGGTGACTTTGATGTTCCTGAAATTGAACTTGAATTCACTCCAATTGGTGATTTAAACGAAGGAACCGACCTGTCAATCAAAGGTGTTGTCGTAAGGATTCAGGATATAAGGAAGTTCATTAGAAAAACCGACAATACTGAAGGAAAATTAAGAAACTTTGATGTAGGTGATGCATCAGGATCTATCAGAGTAACAGTCTGGGGTGACGATACAGATTTGCCAATCAATAAAGGTGATATTGTTAAAATTATTGGCGGTGATGTTCGTTTTGATGAATACACTCAAAGTGGATACTCAATGAACACTAACTTTAATACTCAAATTACTATCAATCCTGAAAATTTATCTGTTGAAGAAGTTGAAGAATTTGAAAGGTTAAGGGAACAATTAAGACCTACTCCTATTGGAAACATTGGTGAAATCGATGATGATGGAATTGAAATCGATATTATTGGTAGATTCCTTTCAATCAATGATGTTAATGAATTCCAAAGGGATGATGGTTCTGTTGGAACTGTTCGTTCAGCTATTTTTGCAGATGAATCTGGAAAAGTACAATTGTCCTTATGGAATGAACGTGCTGAAGAAGAATATGAAGTGGGAGACGCATACCAAATTGAAAATGCTAGAACTAGACTTGGAATGTATGATGTTGATTTAAACATCGGAGGAAGTTCTAGACTTATTAAATTATCCGAAGAACAAGCTTCCGCAATGTTTATTCCAGAATTGTCCACATTGGAAAAAGCACTTTATGACTATAAGAAAATCTCTGATGTGGATGAGGATGACACAGATATCATTCTTGTCGCTAGAGTGATTGAATTAAATGACATTCGTAATTTCGATAGGGATAATGGAGACACAGGCAGCGTTAGGAATATAGAGGTAGCTGATGATACAGGTTCAATAAGAGTTGTATTATGGAATGAAGATGCTGAAATGGATTTGGAAGTTGGAATGCCAATAAAATTACAAAATCCACGCATTACATTAGGTATAGACAACCGTGTTGAAGCAGTTGTTGGCAGAGGAACTACAGTTTTAGAACCATCAGAATCTGAACTGAATAACTTACCAACTTATGATGAATTAAAAGAAGCGATTTATGTTCCAAAAACTATTGAAGCACTATTGGAAGATGATACCAATATTCGTGTCACCGGTAGGATAATTGATGTAAGCACTGACAAGAATGTTCTTAAAAAATGTCCTAACTGCAGATCAAATGTAGAATCAACTATTGAAGAAAATGTCTGTGATAATTGTGGACATACATTTGATGAACCTAATTACACATTGATGGTACCTACCAGACTTGAAGATGATACTGGTGAAATTCAAGCTACATTTTTCGATAAATTAGCTGAAGAACTCATAGAAATGAAAAAAGAAGATGTCATAAATCTCGTTGAAGACGGATTGGGCATTGAAGATAAACTTCAAGACTTGAACGGCTTAACAGTAGAAATTATTGCTAATGTAAGCTTTGATGAATATAATGAAGAAAGCAGGTTAAATCCTAAAAAACTTATTTCAAAATATTATTAAAATAACTAAAAAGGAATGATTATTATGGTAGAATTAGCAGATTTGCCAGGTGTTGGTGAAAAAACAGCAGAAAAATTAAAAGATGCAGGTTTTGCTGATATGATGAGATTAGCTACAGCTACTCCAAAGGAATTGTCTGTAAAAGCAGAAATTGGAGAAGGTGTTGCTGAAAAAGTTATTGAAGCTGCACGTAGGGCTGAAAACATTACCTTTGAAACAGCTTTAGAAGTGGATGAAAGAAGAAAAGATGTAGGTCATATTACTGTTGGAAGCCAGGAATTCAATGATTTAATCGGTGGTGGAATTGAAACCCAGTCTATTACCGAAGTATTCGGTGAATTTGGATCCGGTAAAAGTCAGATTTCCCATGAATTGGCTGTTACTGTTCAATTACCTGAAGAACTTGGAGGACTTGATGGTGAATGTGTATTTGTAGATACTGAAAACACTTTCCGTCCTGAAAGGATTAGACAAATCGCTGAAGGTTTTGAATTGGATAGTGAAGAAGTTTTAAGTAGAATTCATGTTGCTCGTGCATTTAATTCAGCTCACCAAATTTTAATGGTTGATAAAATCAATGAACTTATTCAAAGCGGAAACAATGTTAGATTAGTAATTGTTGACTCATTGATGGCTCACTTCAGAGCAGAATACGTTGGAAGAGAATCTTTGGCTGTAAGGCAACAAAAATTAAATCAGCATTTGCACTCCCTTCAACAAATTGCTAACACTTATAATGTGGCTGTTTTCTTAACAAACCAAGTACAAGCTAAACCTGATTCATTCTTTGGAAGTCCTACAAAAGCTATTGGTGGACACGTTTTAGGACATGCTTCTACTTACAGAATTTGGCTTAAAAAAGGATTGGCCGGTAAAAGAATTGCTCGTTTAGTTGACAGTCCTCATTTGCCTGAAGGTGAATGTGTATTCAAAATTACTAGCGAAGGTATCGTTAGTTAATTTTTCTTTTTCTTTTTTTTCAATTACTTTTTTATACTATAAAATTTAATTAATATTCATGAATGAAATTGAAATTACTATTTTATCAATTATTTTAATGATTGGTGTTGGATATGTTCTTAAAAGGATAGATTTTCTATCTGAAAAGGATATTACTCCATTGAATAAAATTGTAATGACTATTTTATTGCCGTGTATGATTTTTTCTGCACTGTACTCATCAGATTTATCATTGATTCCAAAATTAGGAATTTTACCTTTTGTTATTTTAGCTTCTTCATTCGTAACCGGAATTGTTTCATTTTTTATTTTGAAAAAGTTGGGCTTTGATGATAAGAAGTTATGGAGCGTTTTAGTAACTGTAATGATTGCTAATACTGCATTTATGGGATATCCAGTTAATTTAGGTATTTTTGGTCATGAAGGATTTTTGAGGGCTATTTTTTGTGATATTGCAACAATGTGCATTTTTTTAATTTTATCATTTGTTCTGGTTTTAAAGTTCGGAGGAACCCTAAAAAAAGCTGTTCGAAAAATTGCTCTATTTCCTCCGTTATGGGCTATCATATTGGGTTTCGGTCTCAATGTTTTAAATGTTCCAATTGGACCTGTTTTAGACAATACTATTAATTATTTGGGAGACGGTGCCATTCCTTTAATAATGATCTCCTTGGGATTATCCATTGATTTAAGCGGTCTTTCCAGAAGCAAATCTATGATTGCATTTACTTCAGTAATGAAATTGTTCTTTTTTCCGTTGGTTGCATTTTGCATAGTCTCATTTTTGGGTCTTGTGGATTTGCAGTACACAGTCACTGTTATTGAGGCGGCAATGCCATCTGGAATGCTGTCATTATTGCTTTCAATAACTTATAATTTGGACTATGAATTGACTTCAGATTGTATTTTAATCAACACTGTAATCTCTTTGATTACACTTCCGATAATTATAATGATTTTATAGCTGAAAATTTGAAATTTTATCCTAATCTAAATTTTTTATTTTTTCTATAACTGATTAAAATGATTTCTTTTCGTTTAAATAGATTTATTTATTATTATTTTAACTCTTAATCTATTTCATAAATCTTTTCATATCATCATATATAAACTTTACTCTACAATTTCTATAGAAAGCTTTATAAGTGTGTATTTACTACATTAGTATATCTAATACTATGTAAAATTTTACTACTTATTTTTAAAATTGCAATTTTTTATGTATATTAGATATTTTTCACGACTTGTACAAGGAGAAAAATAAAATGGCAGAAGAAAATAATAACGAAGAATTAAGGATAGGAGTTTACGTCTGTCACTGTGGTGTAAACGTTGGTGGAGTCGTAGACTGTCCTAGTGTAGCTGAATATGCTAAGACCTTACCTGGTGTAGTTCACGCAACCGATTACAAATACATGTGTTCTGACCCTGGTCAAGCAATGATTCAAGAAGATATCAAAGAGAAAAACTTAAACAGAATTGTTGTAGCAGCTTGTTCCCCTCGTCTTCACGAACCTACTTTCCGTAGATGTGTAGAAGAAGCAGGATTAAACAAATTCTTATTTGAATTTGCTAACTTAAGAGAACAAGACTCCTGGGTACACATGAACCAACCTGAAGAAGCTACCGAAAAAGCTAAAGACTTAACACGTATGGCTGTAGCTAAAGCAAGATTACTCGAACCATTAGAAGCTACCAAAGTAGCAGTAGATAACAAAGCATTAGTTATCGGTGGTGGAGTAGCTGGTATCCAAACCGCTTTAGATTTAGGTGACATGGGATTCAAAACCTACATGGTAGAAAGAAACCCAACCATTGGTGGAAGAATGGGACAATTAGATAAAACATTCCCTACTCTCGACTGTTCAATGTGTATTTTAGCACCTAAAATGGTAGACTGTTCCAAACACGAAAACATCGAATTAATTTCCTACGCAGAAGTAACTGAAGTAGACGGATACATCGGAAACTTCAAAGTTACTATTGAGAAAAAAGCAAGATATGTAGACGAAGACTTATGTACTGGATGTGGAGCTTGTCAAGAAGCTTGTCCTATCGAAATACCTAACTACTACGACGAAGGTGTAGGTATGGTAAAAGCTGCTTACATTCCATTCCCTCAAGCTGTACCATTATGTGCAACTATCGATAAAGATTACTGTATCGAATGTAACTTATGTGTACAAGCATGTGGACCAGACGCAATTGACCACAACCAACAACCTACTGAAATTGAATTAGAAGTTGGTACTATTGTAGCTGCTATCGGTTACGACCCATTCGATCCTTCCAGTATTTACCAATACGGATACGGACGTTTCTCAAACGTTATTACCGCTATGGAAATTGAAAGGATGATTAACGCATCCGGACCTACCGGTGGTCACGTAATCAAACCTTCAGACGGTATCGAACCTAAACGTGTTGCATTTATCCACTGTGTCGGTTCCAGAGATGAACAAATCGGTAAACCATACTGTTCCAGAGTATGTTGTATGTACTCCATGAAA
>NZ_CADCJB010000002.1 GCF_902801725.1 uncultured Methanobrevibacter sp.
ACTGGTATCTCTACCATTGACGGAATGAACACATTAGTAAGAGGACAAAAACTTCCTATTTTCTCAGGATCTGGTTTACCTCACAACGATTTAGCTGTACAAATTGCAAGACAAGCTAAAGTATTAGGTGCAGACGATGAGTTTGCAGTAATTTTTGCTGCTATGGGTATTACAAACGAAGAAGCAAACTTCTTTATGAGAGATTTCGAACGTACTGGAGCTTTAGAAAAATTAACAGTATTCATGAACTTAGCAGACGACCCTGCTATTGAAAGAATCTTGACTCCAAAAATGGCTTTGACTACTGCTGAATACTATGCATTTACATTAGGTATGCAAGTATTAGTTATCTTAACTGATATGACCAACTACTGTGAAGCATTAAGGGAAATTTCAGCAGCAAGGGAAGAAGTACCTGGAAGAAGAGGTTATCCTGGATACATGTACACTGACCTTGCAGGTATTTATGAAAGAGCAGGACGTATCGACGGTAAAGAAGGTTCCATTACTCAAATGCCTATCTTAGTTATGCCTCAAGACGATATTACTCACCCAATTCCTGATTTAACCGGTTATATTACCGAAGGACAAATTGTATTAAGTAGGGAAATCTCAAGGAAAGGTATTTATCCTCCTGTAGACGTACTTCCTTCACTTTCTCGTTTGATGAGTGGTGGTATCGGTGGAGACAAAACTAGGGATGACCACAGTGGTGTATCTGACCAACTTTATTCCACAGTGGTGTATCTGACCAACTTTATTCTGCATATGCAGAAGGTCGTGAATTAAGAGACCTCGTTGCGGTTGTAGGGGAAGAAGCACTTACTGAAAGGGATCAAAAATTCTTAGAATTTGCTCAAGCATTCGAAGACCAATTCATTACCCAAAGTAAAGATGAAGACAGAACTATCTTTGAAACTTTAGATCTTGGTTGGAGTTTACTTAAAATCTTACCTAAAACTGAACTCAAAAGGGTTAAAGAAGAATTTGTTGAACAATACCTTCCAAAAGATGACTAGTCTCATTACAGTATATGTAGGTGATTAAATGGCACAAGATATTATAGATGGAATTAATCCAACTCGTATGGAATTATTGTCCCTTAAAAATAGGACAAAACTTGCTGTTAAAGGGCATGGTTTGCTTAAAGAGAAAAGGGATGCTTTAATTAAAGAGTTTTTTGATATCTTGGATCGTGTCAAAGGTATTCGTGAAAATGCAGAAAAAAGTCTAAACGAAGCAAATGATGCTTTACTTGAAGCTCAAATTGCAATGGGTGATTTAGCTGTTAGAAAAGCAGCTTTATCTGTAAAAGAATCCATTGATGTTGATATTACTTCAAGAAGTGTTATGGGTGTTGCAGTACCTGTTACAAATGTCAAAATGGAAGAAAGGTCTATTATTGACAGAGGTTATGGATTCTCTGACACCACTATTCAATTAGACGAAGCTGCTAAAAAATTCGAGGAATCTGTTAAGTACTTAATCGAACTCGGTGAAGTGGAAAAAACAATTTTCTTACTGGCTGAAGAAATCGAAGCTACTAAACGTAGGGTTAATGCTTTGGAACATATTATGATTCCAAGATTCCAAAATACTGAAAAGTATATTGATATGAGACTCCAAGAAATGGAAAGGGAAAACTTCGTAAGATTGAAAATGATTAGATCCACTATTGAGAAGAATGAAAAAGCGGCTGCTGAAGCTGAAGCAGCTAAAAATGTAGAAGCTTAAATTTTTCTTAATACTTCTCATTTTCTTCTATTTTTTTATTATTTTTTAATTGAAGCTTTAAAATTAGTTTATTTTTAAAAAAAGTTTATTTGTTTAATTTATTGTAAAATTTTTTTTTACTAGAAATTTCGAGAAATCGGTGTTAAAATGAAAAGAAATCCAATTGACCAATATATGAAAGACCCAGATAATAAAGCTAATGTATTTATTTGGATTACTCGTGCAATGATTATTACTACTTTAATGATAACAATCGGAGCAATTTTATTTATTATGCATCTTATTGGTCTTTTTTAGCTATGCTATTTACTTTTTCACTGGTGAATTCTACTTTTTCATATAATTTTTCAAAACTTTCATCTGCATCGATGATTGTCAGCAGAGGTTCTGATTTTTCGGTGATTGAGCCTATGTGAGGCAGGTCATAAATGTTGTCCAGGTCAATTTTTTCATATTTCATTCTGGCTGGTGAATAGATTATTTTTTTGTAGGCATATCGTTTTGCCTTTGGAATTTCAACAATTTCTCCTTGACATGCCCTGATATGTGCATCAAGCATATTGATTCCCAATGATTTTTCAATGCATTCAAATGTTCCCTGAAGTCTTGGATTTATTTCAATGACATATAGTCCATTCTCATTAAGGATGTAGTCAACACCATTTGATCCTGTCAGTTTGAATTTTTGAGCTAGATTTTCGGATGTGGCAATCATGTCTTTATTTATTTTGCCGATGTCTTTGACTTTGCTCATTATTGACTCTTTTGTTAATGGCAGAATATTCCCAACATATACGAAACTACTGTTTTTTTCAAAGTCGTTTATTGTCAGCAATCTTGAGTTCATTATTGTTTTTGCACTTTTTTCATTTGCAAGAACCGATGAACTCAAGCTGATGCCGTCTACATATTCTTGAAGGATGAATTCATTGGTGTTAAATTGAATATCTCTATCATTATCCAATACATTAATACCATACCCTCCACTTCCTTGCACAGGTTTTAAAATAAATTGGGTGTCCGGGTAATTCCTACATATCTCATCAGCTTCACCTATATCATTTATACTAAAAGTCATAGGAGTTAAAAATTCATCTTTGATTTTTTTGTAAAATTTGTATTTGTCCTCAATATTTCCCACATCATGGTTTCCCAAAATCTTTCTTTGATCCTTTTTTGAAAACTCTGATGGGGAAATGCCTGAAATGGGTATGATGTAGTCTACCTCATCAATATAATCTCTTGAAATTTCTAAAATGCTTTGGCTATCGAATCGGTCTTCAAAAATTCCACAGCTTTCTCCATCTTCCTCCTTTAGAATGATTTTCTGATTTTTGATGGTTGGAGTATCTGAAGTTGAAAAATAACTTGTGGAATAAATCGTATAATCTAGCTTTAAAGCACTGTTAAGCATACTTCTTGTATCAATTCCAATAAGTAATAGCTTTTCCATAAAATATCAATAAAAATAGTTAATTGAAATAGTCCCGAGCGGAGTCGAACCGCCGTCTCCGGGTCCAAAGCCTAGAAGGATTACCACTACCCTACGGGACTATATTTGTTGTATTACAACATTTAATATATATTTATCATGTAGTATTTAAAAGTATCGGTTCATAGATTTTGATAAAACAAACATTCATCATGCCACATGCAGTTATAACATATTTCTCTCACGCTTTCCTTTGAATTAAAAATATTTTCAACCTGGTTAAATAAATCCAAGCTATTATATTCTTTTGTTGTATCTAAATGAGTCAATACTTCATTATCCATTGAGATAATTCTTTCATTTGCCGATTTGTCTTGACATAAATTATTTTTTAAATTGGGACATGACCTGCAGATGTCATCAGGGGAGTTTGTAAGCAAAACTGTGGTGCCTTCTGATTTTCTTTCATTGTTAATTTTTGTCATGTTTTTGACAAAATTTTCATCATATCCATATCCTTGAAAGCCCTGGAGGCATAGTAGATGATGGCCTCTTAAAACTAGTTTCATAATATCAAATATAAAATAAATAAAAAAAGAAAAGGTGTATAACCTTTTTAGTCTTTTGGTAAAAATATCTTGGATACTGAAGCAGCACCTAATATTTTAACAATATCTCCAGCAATGAATGGAACAAGACCCATCATCAAAAGGTCATAAATACCTAATGGGGTTCCTGCAAAACTGGACCATAATGCAAGACCTGCAAGTCCTGGAATGTAAATTAATGCGAAGTTTGCAACGCCAATTACAACAACCATTTTTTTGAAACTGCGTGCATCAGCATATTTGTCCCTAATTGCTCCGATGAAGTAGGATGCAATTATGAATCCAATTAAAAATCCACATGTGGATCCTAAGAATGTTTCAAGACCTCCGGTCATTCCTCCAAACCATGGAACAAATGCAATACCTAAAACAACATATAATACTTGGCTTAAACATCCATATTTTTTACCTAAAAGTAAACCAGAACACAACACTGCGAAAGTTTGTGCAGTTATAGGAACTGGAGTCCATGGGAGTGGAATAATAAGCTGAGCCATTATACCGGTTAAGCATGCCATCATTAATGACATAAGTATTTTAGTTGCAGTACTAGCATCGTCAATTCTTTCGAAAATATTTTTTCTAGTACTATAATAATTATCCATATTGATATTCATTTTTATCCTCCAATTTCTAAATCCTATAGTATATTTGTTAATTGTATTATATATTATTTTTGAAATTCAAATTATTTTATTGTATTAAAATTAGTGAAGGTAATATAAAATTGCTTAATTGCCATGTTTTGAATTTTTAACAATTAATTTAGAAAAAAAAGTTTTTTTAAAATAAGTAAATGTGGAAATAGAAAGTCTATTTCCTTAAATATTAATGATTAGTCTATAGTTATTAATTTCACGTCTTGTGGTTTTTTAACTATATTCATTGATTTGAAAGCAACCAATTTTTTAATTCCTTTTTGGGAAGCCACATCAACTAATCTTTGGCTGATTACTCCATCGAATATGACACTGTCGGCAGTTCCTTCAATTCCTTTGATTTCTTCGTAGATATTTTCTACTTCTACCTCTTTTGTCATGTTCAATGCTTCATCCAATATGGCTCCACTGCCGGTTCCTTCAAATTCTTTTAACATATCTTTCATTAAGCTGACTTCATCATCTTCGACAGCCGGCTCTTCAACAACTTCTTCACGAGGAGTGAATTTTTGATGTTTTTTGGAATTTTTATTTTGATATTTCTTATGGTTGTCCTTTTTGGAACCGTGTGAATCGTTCAAAATGTTGTAGGTTGCTAAAAACTGTGCTGTAGGAACTTTATCTCTAAGTGCGACCAGAACTTCATCTTTTTCCAGGTCTTCAACTTCTTTTCCTTTTGGAGCACGTGTAATGTAGTCAACATCACCAATCTGCAAAAGTTCTTTTAGGATGAGTTCTCCGCCTCTGTCACCGTCTACAAATGCAGTGGTGGTTCTTTTTTTACTTAATTCTCCAATTGATTTAGGAACGCTAACACCTTCAACAGCTACGGTGTTTTTAATTCCATATTTAAGTAAATTTAAGACATCACTACGTCCTTCAACTACGATGATTGCATCGGATGTGTGGATACTAGGACCAGCAGGTAAACGATCATCTCCATATTCAGAGATTTCGTGAACTCTCATTGCTTCCCTTACCTCTTCAATCATTTTCATGCTGGCAGGACCAACGCTTTCAACCATGTTTTTGTAAATTTCTTTTGCACGGTTTACGACTTGTTCCCTTTTAACTGCTCTTACGTCTTCAACCTTTAAGGTTTGGATTTCAGCTTCACAAGGTCCAACACGATTGATTGTTTCAAGAGATGCAGCGAGTATGGCTGTTTCAACTCTATCCAAACTGGATGGAATAACAATTTCACCTTTTGCTCTTCCGCTATTGGAATGGATGTTAACTTGAATCCTTCCAATTCTTCCAGTTCTTTGAAGTTCTCTTAAATCTAAATCATTACTTAGTAAACCTTCAGTTTGCCCGAAAACTGCACCAACAACATCAGGTTTTTCAACAATACCGTTGGCGGTAATTTGGGCATGAATTAAATATTTTGTTGTAGTTAATTCTTCACCTTTTCCCATTTTTAAGCCTCCTAAGCTTAATTTAATCGGGATAATTTATGTAATAACTAAAAATTTTTAATTATTTTTAGGCAATAAACTTGCATAAATTATACGATAAACATATTTTTACCTATTATACACTAAAAAAAGAGCCAATACATTTGGAGTGTCACACAATTAAGGGTTTATTAATTCATTCCATATGATTTAATTTGAACGTTTATAAAACTCGCCAATCTTTGATTCCTTAATATTTGATTTTCTCCTTTCTTTGAATTAATTAATAATAATCTGTAATAATGAATAATGTAATAAACTCTATGAGTATATAATAATTTCAAGTATTTTTTCCAATACTTCACTTATTATCTATGGTTAAACTAATATATAAAATATGTTATGTTGGAAAAAATATTTTAACGTAGTCAACAATATATTAGTTATACAAAGAAAATGGTGAGCTGATGTCTGTAACTCCGAAAAATGTGTTAAATAAAAATAAAAATTTAGATAAAAGGGTTAATGTAGAGGATATTAATTTAGATAATGTTACTGTTGATGATTTAAAATTTAATGGAGACAATTATAAGGAACATATCAATTTGTTGTCTTTGCTTGAAAATATTTCAGCATGTCAAATTTCTGATGCTTATAAAGGAATTTCACATCGTTCCGGTACAATCAAATCCATAAAACCAATTAATAATTTGAAGGTGTGGGGAAGCATTTATACGGCTGAAACTACAAGCGATGATTGGGGCACTTCAGCTTTGGCGATTGATGGTGCCGGTGAAGGTGATGTTTTATTTTTCAAAGTCGATAATGAGGATAAGGCTATCTGGGGTGAATTGGCTTCCACCTCTGCAAAAAACAATGGCATTAAGGCAACTGTAATTTATGGATCTGTCCGTGATTTGGACGCATTGCTGTATATGGATTACCCTATTTTTGCATCCAATTTTGTTCCTAATGCAGGTATGGCTCTTGGTTTGGGTACCTTGAATCAACCGATTGAAGTTGAAGGCAATGAAATAAATCCTGGCGATTTCTTCTTTGGAGATGAAAGTGGGATTATTGTAATTCCTAAGGACTTGTTCAATAAGGTCATGGTTTCAGCGCTTGAAGTGAAATTAACCGAGTCACTCATTGTAGATAAATTGGCAAGTGGCATGACTTTAGCACAGATTACAGGCCTCAGTAAAAAATAGTAAAACATTTAAATATAAAACTGAATTTATATATAAATATTACCGATAAGTTTATATATTACATATTTTATAATATATAAACGATACAGATTTGATTTTAAGTTTGATTATATGAAATTCTTAGGAAATAGTTTGCATATTGCAAATTCTGGAAAACTAATAGCTAGGTCTTCTAAAACACCATCGCCTGGTGGAATTGTTTTTGACAGTAATAAAAATAAGATAGGGAAGGTCAGCTATGTTTTTGGACCAACAAAACAACCATACGTTTCTATCCGTTTATTTAAATCAGCAGATAAGAATCGTATTGCGAAAAATTGTGGTGAAAAACTATTTGTATCAAAACCAAAATCCAAAAAACCTAAAAAAAGGAGGATGAAAGCACGACACAAGAAATAACAGAAACTCCTGATCCAATGAGTAGGAGAGCTAGGAGAGAACCAAGGAGAGAAAGAGTTTTTGATGATAATAAACAATCAGTATGTCCTGAATGTGGTTCTGAAGAATTAATTGGAGATTATGAAAGAGCAGAGGTAGTTTGTGCTCGTTGTGGTTTGGTTATTGATGAAAACCTTGTAGACATGGGTCCTGAATGGAGGGCATTCGACCATGAACAAAGGGATAAACGTACAAGGGTAGGTGCTCCAATTACTTACACTATTCACGATAAAGGTTTAAGTACCATGATAGACTGGAGGAACAAGGATATCTACGGTCGTGATATTCCTGCCAGAAACCGTGCCCAATGGTATAGGTTAAGAAAATGGCAAAGGAAAATCCGGATTTCCGGTGCTACCGAAAGAAACTTGGCTTTTGCATTAAGTGAACTTGACCGTGACTCTTCAAGATTAGGTCTTCCAAGAAGTGTAAGGGAAGCAGCATCAGTTGTTTACAGAAGTGCTGTAGATAACAAATTAATTAGGGGAAGAAGTATTGAAGGCGTAGTTGCAGCTTCTTTGTATGCTGCATGCAGACGTTGTAACGTACCTCGTACCTTGGATGAAATTGCAGAAGTATCAAGAGTTACCAAAAAAGAAGTAGGTCGTACTTACAGATTTTTGACTCGTGAGTTAAACATTAAGTTGCCGCCAACTTCTCCGGTAGATTATGTTCCAAGATTTGCATCTGAACTTGGACTTTCTGGTGAAGCACAATCTAAAGCTATTGAAATCATAGAAAAAGCTATGGAAAAAGGTTTAACTTCTGGAAGAGGTCCTACTGGTGTTGCGGCTGCGGCATTGTACATCGCATCAGTTTTACTTGGTGAGAGAAAAACCCAAAGGGATGTTGCAGATATTGCAGGAGTAACTGAAGTTACCATTCGTAACAGATACAAAGAATTAACAGAACAATTAGAAATGGGCGTAACCTTATAATTGCCCAAATGATTAATTAAGATTTTGTCTTGATTAATCTACATTTTTATTTTTTTGAATATTTTTCGATTCTATAAATTAGTTCCTTAATGATTCCATCATTATTGTAATTTTTAACTTTTTCAAGCCTATTTTGATATTTTGGAAGTCGTTTAAGGAATCTTTTGATTTTTGAAGCATTCATTACTTCATGATATTCTCCATAGCCTAGTTTTTGAACATAGAATCCGTTCAATGTTTGCTCAAAGTTTCCTGAGGCTGGAATTGAAAATATCGGTTTTTTAAGATATATTGCTTCAGAAATGAATGTGAATCCTCCATTGCAGATTACAGCTTTTGATGAAGCCAAATCTTCGTAGAATTCATCTTCATTAAATTCTTTAAATGTTAGGTTTCTGTCTTTTTTATTTATGTTGAATCCATAGATAATGAATTTTTCATTTTTCAGTGCTTTCAATTTACCGACAAGTCTTCCACTTTCTTTACTTGTCTGATAAACAATGATATGATCTCCTTTGCTAGGCTTTAATTTTAAGATATCCTCACGTATGACCGGAGGATAAATTACGGCATGTTTTCTGGATTTAATCTTTGGAAAGAAGAAACTTGTTAAAATATGTATTTTTGGTTTTACGACATATGTCTTTATAACTCCCTTTGCCTTAATCATTTCCATAAAATGGTGTTTTGGATAGTCAATTTTTGTTTGTGTCATCATATGGATATTGTCTAAGCTGATTAATGGAATATCCAGGAGTTTTGAAACGGATGTTGCATAAATTTCAAAGTCAGTTACAATCACGTCTGGATGTAGTTGCCTTGCTTTCTTGTATAATATTTCATATCCTGCCCGGATATTTTTAGGATTTCTTTTTAGAGCATTAGCCAGTGTTTTCAGATTATTTACCTTATTGTTGATGTATACTGTATTGAAACCACCAATTTTGTAAACATTATCAAACTTCGAACTTAAATAATTGTAGGCTCTGTCGCTTGAAAAGATATGCACATCATATTTGTCTTTAATTCTGTCAACGATTACGGATGTCCTTATAGCATGACCCATTCCCTCTCCGCAGACACAATAGAACACTACCTTTTTGTTTCGTTTCGCAGTAGTTCTAATTAAATGTCTTCTGGTTGTTTGAATTCTTTGAATTGAATTATCGTAATGTCCTTTAATCCGGTTTATCTGGTCTGCACGATCTTCCAATTTGGATAGTCTTGATGTTGAATCCCTCTCTTTTCCATGGTCAAAAGTATAGTTAAGTTCTTCGGCATCGGTTCTTTTTCCTAAAAAATCATTGACGGTGCTTTTACCATATTGTTTTATGAGTGTTTCAAGACCGTCCTCTTCAAGACGTCTTGTTGAAACTCCAATTTTTGCACTTCTCAATACTTTAAATTTCTCTTTTTTGGATAATCTTTCAATATAATCGGTATCCTCGCCAAATGTTAATGATTCGTCAAAACCACCACATTCGTCGTGCAGTTCTTTTCTTGAAATGATTCCGTAACATCCGGCACCATGAGGTTTTATTTTTTCAGCGCTGATCATGAAATAATTGGCAAAATCATGAAACAGTTTGTCTTCAATCTTTTCTGAAAGAGGCAGCATTTGGGTAATTGCTATTCCAAGCCTTTCCATTCTAAATTCATACAAAACATTTCTCAGGTAATCCTCCGTAAGCTCCAAATCGGAATCTAAAAACAGCAGATAATCACCTTTCGCCACTTCAGCACCTCTATTCCTGCCTATTCCAGGAAGTCCTCCTTCAACTACTACACAACCGTATTCTTCAGCAATTTCCCTTGTTCTGTCAGTAGAATTAGCATCAGCAACTATAATTTCATAATCACTAAAACATTGGCGTTTAATGCTATCCAATAGATTTGGAAGATATTCCTCTTCATTATAGGTAGGTATGATAATGCTAAAAATCATATGTTAAGATTTATTTTTTAAAGTAATAAGTTTTTTTGATTTGCTTATTTCAGTTAATTTTTTCATTTTTTGTCAGCATCATCATTGCAATCATCGTCAGGATAAATCCGCAAAGCATAATTGGTGTTGGAATTTCAGAGTATATTAACAATCCAAATATTAAAGCGGCAACAGGTTCGGCTCCAGAAAGCAATATTGAGGATACTCCTGAATCCATATAATTTAAACTGATGGTTGATAGAATATATGGAAGTGCAAATGAGAATGTTGAATGCAATATCAGAAATATGATTGTTGATGTGGGATTGATTGAAACAAAAGCTGTAATCTGATTAAAATTTGTAAATGGTATTAAAGCAATTGAAATGAAGATTATTGAATAAAATAGGATTGTGTATGTATGTTTTCCTGATTCGATAGACTTTTTTGAGCTCATCAAATAAATGGCCCAGAATACTGCAGCACCAATGCCAGAAATTATTCCGAATAATGAAAAGCTTGCTATATTGTCTTCCAAAATTCCTGTCATAAGAAAACATCCAAAAATGGCCAGAAACATGCAAACCAACTTTTTTTGAGTAATTTTCTCTTTAAATAATACATACGCAAAAATCAATACAAAAATAGGTGCAGTAGAAAGCAGCACTGCAGCAAGAGACAGTGGAATGGTATTCATGGAATTGTTATAGCATAGATTAAGTCCTGTAATACATATGGAACATAATAAAATCAATGGGATGTCTGTTAAGCTGATTTTGAACAGGTCTCTGTTTGATAGGGCTATTGCAATAACTATTGGAATTATTGCTATTGTAAACCTTAGGAAAAGCAGGGTTGTTGAATCTATTCCATTTTGGGTTAATGTTCGAACAAACAGTCCGCTTGACCCAAACATGAATCCTGCTAAAATGGGTAAAAGTGTGTATATTCTTCTCATTGTAATCTTAAGTATGAATAAATGTTCCAGCTAACGGTATAATACTCGCACGAATTGTTCAGGGGTACTTTCAAATCGTTGAGCAGTTCCATTTCATTGTATTGTGAAGTTACATGATAGATTGTCCGGTCATTCTTTTGGCCGATTTTTTCCATCGGAATCTCTCCGAAGGTAATGTTGTCATCCATGTCTGCAATTTCGACGGTATAATGGTCTGTTTCAGCTCCTGCAAAGGCTACTGTAAATCCCATGATGATTATTGCAGCAACGAAAAATGCCCATAAAAATCTGTTGAAAAGGTATCTGCGTTCACTTAGCCCTGCATTTCTGTACGGTGGCTGTATTTCCTCATTTTTATCTAGCATACTTTTATCCTTTAATAGGGTTCCGATAACGTAGGTTGGGTAATAACCATTTCTATAAATATAGTAAAGTCCGGTTATCCCTACAGTTGCAGGAATTCCAAATATTCCACCGTCAATAGCGCCGATTAATAGACAACTTGAGCATAATGCTATCAGAAAGTTTGTGGGCCATGTTCTATTTTGAATTGCCAAAACAAGAGTTACAAATAGGATTGGAATTAGCAAAATTACTAATTTGGCTACATCAGGAACATAAGTATACAATCCCACGCCAGTATTGATGTCAGATTGGATAAATGGTCCCATAATGTTTACTAAAACTTCACCTAATATTGATTTTAACAAATGGGTATGCAGTATGCTTGTTGAACTCATGCCGTGTGTCATTGATGCGAAAATAGTATTCCATCCAATGCCCAATTGCATTCTAAAAATAAGTTCTAAGATTATTCCTAAAGTTAATAAAATAGATCCGAGGGCTATTGATATTTTCAGGTATTTTGTATTGTCAATTTCTTTATTGATGACTTGAGACAATATTAAGAACAATCCCATAAGGCCAAAAAATAGTATGTCCTTTCCTTTTGACGAACCCATTAAAAATAAATGGGTAATAGGTCTTACAATGGGATTAAATATGTTCGTTGCAAAAAGTACTCCTGCAAATATTATAAATAGAAATCCGACTAGGATAGTTTTATTAACTTTCATTACAATAATTTAAGTATTAATAGTTTAAATAAATTGATGTTTATGTTTCCCATAGAATATTTCCTAGGTTTAATGTTAATAGGTATTTGCGCAGGATTTGCATCAGGCCTTTTGGGTGTTGGCGGCGGATTTTTAATTGTTCCTCTGCAATATTTTCTTTTAAAATACATTGGCGTTGAGCCGGATTTGGCAATTTTGATTTCTTTTGGAACAAGTCTGGCTATTATTATTCCAACATCTCTCAGTGGTGCATACAGGCACACAAGAACAATGGACAATATTGTTAAGCCAGGAATCCGATTGGGTATTTTCGGAATAATTGGGGGTGCTATAGGTGGATTTGTTGCTTCAAGCCTGCCGTCTAGAGTGCTGGAGATAATATTCGGTCTTTTACTTTTGTTTGTAACTGTAAATAATGTCATTAACATTAACAAGGAAAGAGAAGAAGCTAGAATACCATTTAATTTAATCACTGCAGGCATAATTGGTCTTTTAGTTGGATTTTCATCAGGTCTTCTGGGTGTTGGTGGAGGAATATTCCTAATAGCTATCCTAACTGCTTTTCTTGGCTTTTCATTGATTGAGGCTATTGGAACCTCTTCGGTATTTATTTGTCTGACGGCAATAGGCGGATTTTTGTCATATATGATTTCAGGTTGGGGAGTAAGTACCTTTCCGTATTCTATTGGTTATGTTAGTATCATTAATTTTGTATTGATTGCAATGTTTTCCGTTCCTTTTGCATCTATAGGGGCTAAAATGGCGCATAAAGTTCCTCAAAAGAAATTGAAAATCATTTTTTCAATTTTGGTATTCTATATGGCATTGAAGATGTTGGGCATTTTGCCATGATTTGTTATTTTTTTCAATATTCCATAACTTTTTTTAATAAAAATACTAAAAATTACATTAGGTTTAATATAATTAATGTGATATTATGAAAAGAAAAGATGTAGTTTTATTCATGATTGTCGGAACAGGTTTCAATGCGGACTCTGAAGATGCCGGATTTAAATTGCTTGCTCAAAAGTTATACTCAACAATTAATAAAATATATCCAAATTACGTGGTATTTTTCGCATCTGATAGGTCTAAAAATACAATCAAATACATTGAGGAATTATTTAAACATGAAAACGATGAATTTGTGGTTGGTGAAGATTATGAGGTTGTCCCTATTAATGCTATTGATGATTTCAACACCTGTTTTGAAGTATTCGAATCAAAATTATGGGAATTGGATATGGATATCACCAAGGAATATCAAATCATAATGGATTATACTTCAGGAACTAAAACAATGTCTGCGGCCATGGCATGCTGCGGAATGTTTTACACTAAAGATTTGATTTCAGTTGGTGGAGACCGCTCTACTGGTGAAGTTTCTGCAGGAACTGAAATCATTAATTACCAGAATCTGTATAAAATTTATGACCGATTGTCATTGATGAGAATCAGGAACTATTTTAACGCAAATCGTTTCATGCCTTGTATTGATATTCTAAATCAGATTGTGGATTTGAGCATTCATAAGGAATCACTTTTGAATCTGTGTAAATCTTATTATTATTGGGATAATATGGATTTGGAGAAGGCTTACTCCTATTTGACAAAAGTCGATATCAATCAGTGGGAATTCCTTGAACTTAAAGTCAAGTTAGAGAAAAATTTAAATGCATTGGGCATCATTGTCAACTCAAGATCTGAAAATCTGAAAAAATGTTATGTCCTTGCAAGTTTGATTAACAATTCTAAAAGAAAAGCAGCAGACTATAAATATGATGATGCCATAGCCCGTTTATATAGGTCCTTTGAATTAATTGCCCAAATTAAATTGCTTAAATATGGCATTGTAAGTTCAGATATAGATGTTTCAGCACTTTTGGAAAAGAATGTGTCTCAAGATTTCATAGCTTATCTGGAAAAAATGCGCGAAGATAACAAAATTAGAATAGGTTTGACAGCAGATTTTCTGCTTCTTAATGAATTGGGCGATGATTTGGGAAAATATTACATGGCGAATGAAAATAAAATCAAAAATTTAACTCAAAAGAGAAATAACTCCATTTTGGCTCATGGTCTGGATTCTCAGTCAAAAGAGGATTTTGATAATTTTTTAGCCATTGTAGTTGATTTGGCTTTAAAATTAGATAAGGATATGAAAAGATTCTTAAATGAAACTGAATTTGCTAAATTTGATTTGAAACTAAAATTCAATCAATTTTAAGTTGAATATTGCCTTATTGATTAATTCAATAAGGCTTTTTTCATTTAAATCAGATGCATTAGTCTGATTATCCAGCTGATTACAAATACTGCAATTGAAAAGAATATCAGGAGCCTGCCATGTTTTTGATATAGTGCTACATCTTTTTTCAAGAAGAATAGTGCTCCTCCATAAATCAAACCAATTAGCGGAGAGATTATTGCGATGATATATCCTATTATTGGAATAATAATTGTTCCTTCGTTTTCCATTTTTTTCCACCTTTTTTCTATTGGGCATTACTGTTCATAATATTCTACATAGATTCCCATTCCTCTTGCGGTAATTTGGATGTTGTCTCCTCCAATACCTATTAAATTATAAGTCATTTCCAAGTCTACAATTCCATTTCCACCGTCATTTTTAATATTTTCGGCCAATTGAATTAAACATTCATCCTTTCCTTCCTTAATATTTGTTAAACATTGTTTTTCATTTAATTCCGGTTCGGGATGAATTATTTTGAGATCTCTTTCTATAAGGATATATGACTGATAAATTCCTACAATCTTATGTTTTCTAGTTTTCATATCTGTGTTTGTTAAGAAGAAAAAATCTAAGCTATTTATTCTCTTGTTGCTTAAGTCTTCATCAAAATTTGGAACTGGTTTAGGTTCTATGTCTGGTCCGTTCCATTTAATGAACTGCTGGTGTCTAATTCTATGTATAATTTTGTGAAATAAATCTTTTATTTTTTTAATTAAATTTGAAATGGCTCCGCCGATTACAACTAAAAAGATATAATTGATTAATGTGGGAAACGCTGCCTGGAGAATAACAACTATTGCTCCTGCGGTAATAAAATTAAATCCTAAAGTTGGATTTTTCAATATAAAACTGTAAAATGTAGTATAGATGAAAAGAATAAAAGCACTTATTGCACCTATATTTCTACCAATGGTCCTGTTAGCAAATATGGTTTCCACATAACCTGCAGCTAATGGTGCAAAAATCAATCC
Organism: uncultured Methanobrevibacter sp.; assembly: GCF_902801725.1. Taxonomy (GTDB): domain Archaea; phylum Methanobacteriota; class Methanobacteria; order Methanobacteriales; family Methanobacteriaceae; genus Methanocatella. The sequence goes on from NZ_CADCJB010000002.1 coordinate 15,601, forward strand.
TAAATTCCATCCTACAATCGCTATGTTGTAATATAGAAAGGTTCCATAAACAATGAGTCCCACACTAGTGCCGATGAAAATGCAGAAAATTGAATCAATTATTTTTTTTTTATCTTTACTTTCCATGTTATTCATATTTAATGGCAGTACCGTAAGCGGTTACAAGTATTGTGTTTCCCATGGTACCGCCAAGATTATCGTAAGAAATTTTAAGGCCGATAATTGCATTGGCATCTAAATTTTCGGCTTTTTCAATCATACTGTTCAGGGAGATATCGCGCGCTTTTTTAATTTCTTCTTCATACCGGGATGTTGTTCCACCAACAACATCGCGAACACCTGAAAATAAGTCTTTATAGATATTTGAACCAATCAATGCTTCTCCAGTAACCAATCCTTTGTATTCTATTTTTTCTATATTTTCAAGTGTATTTGAAGATGTTAAAATCATATATATCCCTATTTTACAAAGTTAATTATTGCCCAGACTATTAAAAAGATTGCAATAACAATGTATAAAATAATTCTTGTTCTTCTAGTTTGTTTTAATCTCGCATCCCAGACTTTTTGACAGTCAGGGGAGCATACAAGTTCGTTTAATGGTATTGGGGTCCCACAGATAGGACAATGTTTATGAGGTTCTACTGCCATTTTTTCATCTCCTTTTAAATTTTAAAAAATTCTTTAGTATTTTTAGTAACTTGAACTGCAAGTTCTTCAGCATCAAGACCCATGCATGTTGCAATTGTTTCGAGGATGTGCGGTAAGTATTTTGGTTCATTTCTATTTTTTTTAGGCTTTTTATCAAAGTTTTTAGGTATTAAAAATGGTGCATCTGTTTCAATCATCAATTTTTCAGGAGGAATTACGCTCACTGCTTCTTGCAGGCCTCTTCCTCTTTTCATATCACAGATCCATCCGGTAACACCTATGTAACAACCCAAATCAATGTAGTTTTGTGCTTCTTGTTTTGTTCCAGTAAAACAATGGACAACTGCTTTTTCACTAATGCCGTCATGTTTTTTTAATATTTTAAATAAATCTTCATGAGCTTCTCTTTCATGTAAAAATAAAGGCATATTTAAAGTTTCAGCTAATTCAACTTGTGCTTCAAACCATTTTCTTTGTATGTCTTGTGGTGAAAAATTCCTATTATAGTCGAGACCGCATTCTCCAATGGCTACAACACTTTTGTTTTTAGCAGTTTTTTCTAATTCGTGGATTGTATGGCCATTACAGGTTTTTGCATCATGAGGATGAACACCGGAAGTTGAAAACAATGTTCCGGGGTATTTTGATGCATATTCAGCAGCTATTTGGCTTGAATGCACATTGGTTCCAGTAATTATAAATTGATTTACTCCAACCTTTTTGGCTTCTTCAATTATTTCCTCCTTGTCTTTTCTAAAAGAGGAATGCATAAGATTCAAACCAATGTCGATGAGATTTTCCACAAAATCACCTATTTGTTGATAACTTTTGTACCTACTTCTTCACCATTGACTGCTTTGATGAGATTTTCAGGTTCAAAACCGTTGGTTATGACTGTTTCCAGGTTTGACCTTTTAATCATTTGGACTGCAGTTGTGTCAAAAAATTCATAGGTTCCAGCTTTCACATCTTTTCCACTTAAAAATTCAAGCAGATCGGTTGCTGTAATTTCAGGAACAAGTTCAGCATCATCAAATTTGTTTGGATCCTTGGTATACATTCCATCAACTGAAGTTAAGTTAATTAATTTGTCAGCATTGATGTATTCCGCAAGGATTGCTGATACTGCATCGGTACTGTGGGCAGGTTCTGTTCCGCCCATAACAATGATTTTTCCAGAAGCTGAGAATTCTAAAGCTTCTTGGAAGTTATGTGGAACTCTCTGATATGCTGCATCTCCAAGTGCAGACAATAACAATTTTGCATTAATTCTTGTAACTTCTATTCCAATATCATCGCATTGCGCTTCTCCAGCACCCAAGTCACGAACTACTCCAATATATTCTCTAGCAGGTTTTCCTCCACCTACAACAACAAATAATTCGTGTTCTTTAGATAAATCTTTTAAGATTGCGCTATACTCTTGGAATTTTTTACAATCATATTCTTTCAATAATATTGATCCTCCAATTGCAACAACAATTTTCATAAATTCACCTTATATATAATGTATCAATTCAATATTATTTAAATTTTATAATTCTTGAAAAATTGATGTGAATTTGTGGTGGTGTTTAAATAAAATATAGAATAAAAAAATAGAAAAGTCAGAGGATTTAAGCATCCTCTGAAATTAAGCCTTTGTATAGTAAACCCGCAATTACAGCACCTACGATAGGAGCCAATATGAATACCCAAACTTGTTGGAGTGCTTGGCCTCCTAAGAATAATGCAGGAGCTAAACTACGTGCAGGGTTTACGGAAGTTCCTGTTAATGGAATTCCCATAATATGTACAAATGCTAAGGTCAAACCGATCACGATACCGGCAATTGTTGCATTTTCTGTTTTTTTAGTAACACCGAGAACGGTGAAAACAAATACGAAAGTTAAGATAATTTCCACTATGATTGCACCAACAACATTAAGTCCAACGCTTGATGCTGTTCCGAATCCGTTTTGACCTAATCCTGTTGCAGCATATCCTCCGAGACTTGGGGCGGAGTTAATGATTGCTACGAGGAGGGCAATACCAATAATTGCACCGATACATTGGAAGACAATATACAAGATTAAGTCTTTTGCTTCTAATCTTCCATCAATCCACATACCTATTGATACTGCCGGATTGATGTGACATCCTGAAATGTCTCCTATTACATAAGCCATAGCCACAATAGATAAACCAAAAGCCATTGCAATACCTAAGTTACCTAAAACTGAACCTGCTATGGCAGCACTTCCACATCCAAATAAGACAAGAACCATTGTTCCTATTAATTCTGCGATATATCTTTTCATAAATTTCCCTCTATTTATTGTATTATTGACATTACAATTTTGTTTTTTATTATATTTAATATCTACCTTCTTATCCTTTTATAAACTAGATATATGAGGAATAATGCGAATAAGATTAGTATGAATGGGAACGCATCTAGTAAGATTGAACCATTTACTTTATCGAATTGATATTCTTTTTCAAAGCCCATGTGTGGGGTGTCCGTATGGTTTTGACATATTTTTGCGAAATTGTATAGTAGGTCATAATAACCAATCTTAGCGCCTTCGTAATCAATTGAATCTGGGGCTTGTCCATGTTCATCCATATAATTTCTAACTATTCCTCCCATTTTAAAGTAATCTGAAACAGAATATGATCCTTTTGCTAAAAATGAAACTCCCATAGGGTTTTCAGGTTCATTGTAAGTTTTAGGAACATCCAGACCGTTACCATTTAAGTAGGAACTGGTTTGATATAATAATTGGGGTCCGGTGTATGCTCCAAATTTTCCTTTAAATTCTTTGTCGTCACTGTTTACTAATTCTTTACAAGCGTCTGCCATTCCTTTTGGTGAAATCTTATTTTTAACAACTAACTCATCGCTGAATACTTTTGTGTCATTATCGTGAGTATTAATGATATCTACAATTTCACGGGCAATTTGCTTTGCCATTTCATCATCATAACTGTCCAAAATGCCATCACGGTATTTGTCCGGGAATTCTTTTGCAGGCTGGACATAAAATATTCCTGAATTTCTAAGAAGTTTTCCAGGATCGTGAACACCTGCAAGGTTTTCACTTGTGTAATTGTCATCCCATGCTCTTCTAAGATAATTTGATGAATTGTCTAAGTCATAATCCCCAATATTGACGAAAACAATTTGTTTATTGGAATTTGCACTATAATTTGCTAATTGGATATAGTTTCCTGCATCGGAGGCTGCCAAATCTATACTCACATCACTTGTTACAGCTATTGACCGATAACCCTCACCTGCAGCTGGGGCTTGATTATCAATTACTACTTGAAGTTCTCCACCGCTAAGTTCCTGTACATAGTTTTTGATGGCTGTTATTAATCCTACATCAAAATCGTGGTCAACAATATTGTCTGTTGTAATGAAAACAGTTTTTGTTGCGCTCACGTCCTGTATGACTGGTGCAATAATTAATAATGCCATTATTAGTATTGCAATTTTTCTTTTCATATCTCTTACCTTAACTTTTATTATATTTTTATATCTTTCTTATCAGTAAAATATTTTTTTTCATGAGACCTTTTCATATGTATTTTTGAATCAAATATTTTATTGAAATAATAAATTGTAGTCGTTTTTAAGAAAAAATTTAAATAATTTGGTGTTTAATAATCATTTTGAGGATTTAAAGGAGGTTATCTTTTATTTTAAGGTAAATTTAGCAAGATTTTAAAAAAGTTTATTTTAAGTTATAAAATTATTTTAATTCTAAACTTTGGGCAGATATTTGTTAAAAATGTATTGTGTTAGAAAACTAATGCATAGTTTTTCTAATGATTTTGGAATTATTGTTTAAATTTTATATGGATATTATATTCTTTTTAGGATTTTAATTAAGGTAAAAAGTTTAATTGCTGGTTAATAGCTTTTGTTAATTAATAGTGTTTATCATCGTCCTCATTAGGTGATTAAATGTTGAAAAAAATTCAAAAGATAGCTATTAGCAAAAATTTCTTAATTTCAATGCTGGTTATTTGTTTGATGTGCGGGATATTCATATTGGATAGCAATGATTTATATGCTGCTGAATTAAATGAAACTAGTGATGAAATGGAAATTGGATTAGATGTTGAAGATAAACTGGAAAATTCTCAAAATGAAATGCTCAGTGCAGTAAGTAATCAGGAAAATGAAATTTTAACTGCAAAATCATATACGTTAAACGGAGGCAGTTTTACAGATATTCAAACAGTGGTTGATAAGGCAAGTTCTGGTGATAAGATAATTTTAAAGGGCGATTTTGCATATGCGAATGGTGATGAGGGAGTTGTTATAAATAAGAAACTGACTATAACCTCTTCATCTACGGCTACCCTCAACGGAAAAAACTCAGTAGGAATCTTTTCAATTGAAACTGGGGGTGCAGGCTCAGTTATTAGTAATCTGAAATTCATTAATGGTGATCGATTTAGAGGTGGAGGAATCTTAATTTACGGTAATAATGTTGTTGTGGATAACTGCATCTTTCAAAAAAATCATGCTTCGATTGGCGGTGCTGGAGTAAGTAGTTATTATAACTCCTCAAATGGGGTTAATACAATTGTTAAAAATTGTAAATTTATGTCTAACACTGCAAACATGGCAGGTGGTGCTTTAGGACTATTTGGAAAAAATTCAAAGGTAATAAACTGTTCATTCAATTCCAATTGTGTCATTGATGATGTTGGAAGAGACTGCTATGGCGGTGCAATTCAAATTGGTATGGATGAGCCGAATTGCCTAGGATATGTTATAAACTGTAATTTTACCAACAACTATGTGTCTTCCAAAGTGGGACATACCCACGGTGGTGCAGGATGCATCCGTGATGGTATTGAATATGATGGATGCATTTTCATCGGCAATTCCGCTGATGAGGGAGGCGCATTGACCTATCATGCTTCAGGTAAATTAAACAATTGCATATTCATATCAAACGAAGCTTCAGAATTTGGAGGAGCTTTATCCACTGGACTTGGTTTGTTTCCATCAATGATTTTAAAAATCAACAATTGTTCTTTCCGCGAAAATGAAGCTCCATTGGGCGGTGCAGTTCAATTGCACGGATATAACATTGAAATTGATAACTGTAAATTTGACGATAATTATGCATCCACTTATGGTGGTGCAATAAATATGGAAGCGGCTACTGTCGTTTTAAAAAATTCAAAGTTAACAGGCAACATTGCTGAGATAGATGGTGGTGCGGTTTTCACTAAAGGTAAAAATACTCTAATTACAAATTCATCCTTCAGAAATAACAGTGCAATTCCAGACGTCGACAAGTACATGGAAGGTTTGGGAGGAGCAATTTACGTAAACAGTACCAATACTCACATTGAAAATAATGACTTCTATTACAATACTGCAAGGAATGGCAGTGCTGTTTATTTGGATAAAGCCAGTGAAAAATCAATATTGCTAAAAAATACAATGTTTCAAAATCAGGCATGGGTTTATGCATTGCCTATTTTTGCAAAAAACATTTATTACGGTGATAGCGAAATCATCAAATCCGTTATCCACGGTGGAAACAATATAGCAAGATATAACAATTTGGCTGTTTCAAATGCTATTTACAATGCAGCCAGCTATTCCAAAATTTCAATCGATAACCAAAACCCTGTCAATGGCGCAACCAACGATGGAAGATTATATCAGGATGATCGTGAATACCATATGGAAATTGAACTAACTGTCCAGAAGGATGACGGCACTTTGGTTTATAACAAGATTTTGAAGTCCAATTATCTTGGGGAAGTTTCCGCTGAACTAAGGAATCTGCAGCCTGGAAAATATTATGTGACTGCAAGACACTATGAGGACACATACTATAAGCCAATCCTCAATAGGACAACTTTCACAGTTTCCCCTAAAATAGACAGTAAAATTAGAAAGACTCCTTCCCAGGACAGCTATAATTATGAAGATGTTGTCATGTGGACTTTAAATATTACCAATGCAGGTCCAAATAAGGCAACCGGTGTTGTGGTAAAAGATGTTCTGCCTGATGGATTAATTTATATTCGCGATGACAGTGGCGGAAAATATGATGCAAAAACTGGTGTGTTGACTATCGGCGAATTAGGTGTAGGTCAAGTAAAGATTGTTAATATTTTCACTGTAATAAACAAGACTGGAAAAATATCAAATAAAGCTAGTGTTACATCCAATGAATTTGATATTAATTTAACCAATAATCATGATGAATCCAGTATTGAGGTACCTCCAACATCTGATTTGGAAGTTAAAAAGGTGGTTAATAATACATTTCCAAACTATAATGATCTGGTCAAATGGACTGTAACCGTCAGAAATAACGGGCCTGATGTTGCACACAATGTTGTGGCCAGGGATATTCTTCCTAAATCTCTGATTTGGGTCAGCAATGATGGTAATTACAATCACAATACTGGAATTTGGAATATAGGTAATCTCAACGTTAATCAAGAAATCAAGTTAAATATCATCTGCCGTGTAAACTCAACTGGATTAATCAGAAATGATGTGTCAGTTTCAGCAAAGGAATATGATTATGATTTGTCAAACAATAATGATTTTGAAGTGATTAAAGTTTCTCCTGCTTCAGATTTGTCAATCATAAAGTCTGTTAATGCTTCCAAAGCCAATTACAATGATTTGGTAAAATGGAGATTGGTCGTTTCCAATAATGGTCCAGATGTTGCAACAGGAGTTGTAGTGACTGACATATTGCCTGAAGGATTTGAATATGTAAATTCAATATTGCAAAAAGGCAGTTATGCCAATGGCATAATAAAGATTGATAAACTCTTGGTAGGTGAAAAAGCAACTTTGGATATAATTTGCAAAGTTAAAACTACTGGAAACTTTGTCAATGTTGCAAACATTACTGGAAAGGAATATGATCCTAACTTGTCCAATAATAAGGATAATGAACCTATATCAATTAATCCTGCATCTGATTTGGTAGTTGAAAAAACTGTCAATGAAAGTAATCCTAAGTATAGGGATTTAGTAACCTGGAGTGTTGTTGTCACAAACAACGGTCCTGATATTGCACATGATGTTGTGGCTTATGATGCTCTTCCGAAATCTTTAGTTTGGATTAAAGACAACGGCAAAGGTAAATATGATCCTAAAACAGGCTATTGGACAATAGGCCAATTAAATCCGGATACTTCGGTTCAGTTGGATATTGTCACTTTGGTAAATGGAACTGGCATAGCACAAAATAATGTTTCTGTTAAAGCCCGTGAATATGATTATAACTTGACAAACAATAATGACTCCGACATTATTGAAGTTAATAAATCTGCAGATGTTTCCATTGTTAAAATTGTTGATGATAAGAACCCATATTATGGTTACTTAATCACATGGACTCTAATTGCCAAAAACAATGGTCCGGACAAGGCTACTTCAGTATCCGTTAAAGACATATTGCCTGATGGATTGATATTGGTTGATGCGGTGGCATCTAAAGGATATTATGACAACGGAGTTTGGTATTTATGCTGTTTGGAAAATGGTGAAGAGCAATCACTGGATATCATTTGTGATGTCAATAAAACTGGTAAAATCACCAATTTTGCTTCAATCAGTGCTGAGGAGTATGATTATAATCCTTCAAACAATAATGATAAAGAAACAATAGATGTTCCTTTAACTGTTGATTTGGAAGTTATTAAAAATGTATCCAATAAGAAACCGTACTTTGGAGAAACAATAACATGGTTCATTTCCATTAAAAATTATGGTCCGGATAAAGCTACAAATGTGGTATTGTCAGATTTATTGGATAATGAATTGACTTTCATTAATTATTCCTCATCTGCAGGACAATTTAAGGACAATAGATGGACTATAAATCAATTAAACAGCAAGGAAACAGCATATCTGAATATTACTTGTGTCGTCAATGGTCTTGGTGTGATTTACAATCACGCATCTGCTAATTGCAGTGAATATGATTTGAATGAATCCAATAACAACGATTCTGAATTTATTGACGCGCTTCCGGTAGCTGATTTGTCTGTTATTAAAATTGTCAACATATCTGATCCAAACTATGGAGAACTTGTAAAATGGACAATAATCATTTCTAACAACGGTCCGAATAATGCAAGTGGAGTTCTTGTTAGGGATAGCATGCCTAAAGGATTGACATTAATTAGGGCCAGCGAGTTCATATATTCTGATGGAAGCTGGTATGTTGGTGATTTGCTTGTGGGTGAGCAAAAAGAATTGGATATTATTTGTAAGGTTTCTCAAACTGGAACCTTCAAAAATATTGTAAGCATTCAGGGCAATGAATTCGATCCTGATGTTGACAACAACAATGATGATGAGTCAATTTTTGTTCCTCCTGCCTGTGATTTGATTATAACAAAAACCGCTTCTAAATATAATTATAAAGTTGGTGAAGTTGTAAGATATTCCATTAGATTGACAAATAATGGACCTGATAAGGCTGAAAATATTGAAGTCGCTGAAGTTTCAGATGATTTCTTGGAATTGAAATCATTTAAAGCTTCAAAAGGAAGTTTCAATAAATTATCTCAGACTTGGTCAATCGATGAACTTGCTAAAGGTGAGACTGCTGAATTATTGATTGAAGCAGTAGCAAAAAGTAAAGGAATCCTTAAAAATACTGTTTCAGCAACTAGTGATACATTCGATTATAATCTGGAAAATAATGTGGATGTTGAAAAAGTTAATGTAACTGAAAAGAATAAGATTCCTAAAAAGCCTATTGACAAACATCATACACCGAATAATGATGGTAAAATCACTCATAATGGAGAAAAAATTGATGAAAATTTAAATATGCTTAAAAACAACGCAACTGGTAATCCATTTACATTTTTAGTAGTTGCTATTCTGTTTTCATTAATATTTGCAGGTAACAATTTCTCAAAGAAAAGATAATTTAAAGTAGCTTTTATGCTACTACTTTTTATTTTTTTCAAACGATTTTTCAAAATTTTGCAAGTATCAAAATTATTAATTTTTCCTATAATTATTTTATATTTTTGTTGGCTAAACCCTCGAATTATGCTCCATTTCTCTAAAATAATCAATACATTTATATAAAACTTCAGACAAATATTTGTTTAGATATTGATGTATTGATAATTTTTTTTGAAAAATTACATATAGACCAATATTTTTAATTAATCAAAATGAGGTGTAATTATGTCTGAAGAAGAAATGATTGATGAAGTTTCCGAAGAATATGTTGATGAAGACGAAGAAAAATTACCTTTCGCTAAAGCAGAAGTTGTTCGTTTAATGAAAGAAAATTTAGACGATGACAAAATGATCAGAGAAAGAGTAAAAGTTGAAATGAACAAATTCTTAGGTGATGTTTTAAAAAATGTATGTAAACAATTAAACGATTATCCATACACAACAATTGAATATGAAATGCTTAAAGAATCTACATATCCATACACCAACATCGAAAGGATTAATCAAGAAAAAGAAAGAATTTTATTACATTTAGAAGCTATTAAAGCAGATTGTAATGCATTGGCTATGGATGTTCAAAAAACTTTAAAATTAAAAGACGTAGTTGAAGAAGACTCATTCGCCAGCTTTTCAGCAAATGATGATGAAGAAGTTGAAGAAGAATAATCTTCTTCTCTATTTATTTTCTATATGGCTAAATCCTGTTTTTAATTCGTGCAATTCCTCTTCTGGAATTTCTAGGATTTCTACTTTTTCACTTACAATATTACTTTGACCAAATGGGTCAAGAATGATTAATGTGGCAGTTTCATTTCCTTTTTTTAACTCCTGAATATGTTCTAGTGTTTTTTTAGCATTTATTTGGGATTCCTCGTCATCAAACAAATTCAATGCTTTTTTGACTGCACTTTCAAAACGTGTGAGAATTCCTTCAATGTTGGTTACATATCCTTCTGATTTTGGTCCTGGTTCTACTTTAACACCGACTTCTGGTATTGAAACGGTTGCAGATTGTGATCTTACAATCCTTACGGATAAGTTATTCTTGTTTATTTCAATAACATATTTTGCAGGGTCATTCTGTTCCAGTGCGATGATGTCGCTGTGTTTGAATCCGCATGATGGGCATTGAATGGTTGTTTCTAAAACTTTGCCGAAATGAGGTATTTCAATTTCTTTCATTATGGATTTTGCAACCCCTTCTGCGGCACATGCTGGACATTTAATAATCATTTCATTAAGTTCTTCTTCATTCATTTAAAACATATCCTTTTGATTTTAATTCGTTTATTATTTTTTCAAGTTTTTCCTGGTTTGAAGCACAGATAACTGTAGATCTGTAATCCGACAGGTCATATAATTTATTCAGATAATCCTTCTTGTCTTCATTTTTGCTGATGTTGTTGATAAATTTGGCGGCAGATTTCATGTCTGAAACATTAATGTTTCTTACTAAAGGTTCCTTGAATCCGCTGATGTTGTATGTGATTTTTTCAATGGACCCATTGTTTTCGTTAATGATGATGTTTATAACATCCTCCAATTCATCCACTTCATTGACAAGCTTTACTGTAGTGCATGACTTGTTTATTACCGATAATATATTGTCTATGGACTTTTCGATTGTTTCTGTACTGATTACAACAACATTATTTTTTTCAGCCTGTGTTAATAGGTGATCATGGATAATTCTATTTTCCTTAAAGTAATCCAGCTGCTTACCTCCTCTTTGTATTTGAACAGCTCTTTTGACAAACCGTTCTTTATGGGATTCTTCATCGGAGCTCAATACGAAAAAGTAAATGTTCGCATATTCCTCAAACTGTTCGGTATCGATTAGTCCAGGAACCAGATGAACCCCTTCAATAATGATGTCGTCATAGTCGGTTATTGCTCTTTGGATGATTTTTTCAAGGGCAGGAATAACGTAAGCCGCATGCTCATCAAAACCTGCAGATACCAAATCGCCATAGCTTTCAAAACGATTCCTATTTCTCAAATGTTTATAAGCATCATAAGATGAGCTGTGAAGTGCAGGTGCATATTCTTTTCCAATAATTCCACGAACAACCGCTCTAATAAAATCGCTTTCAATTAAATGTTTGATTTCTAATTGTTTGGCCAATTCAGCAGCTATGGTTGATTTTCCAATCCCAGATGCACTTCCAATTAAAATTACATATGGTTTTCTCATCTAAAATTCCCCTTTAATTTTTTTAATTAATATTATATTTGGTAATTATTATTCTTAAAACATTTACATTTATTAATATGAAAAATTATATTTAATAATATAATATTATTTTTATGATTTTTTCAAAAATAGTAGATAATAAATTACTGGGATAAATTACAAATTAAAAATTAGGGGTGAAATTGTTGTATTCAATAAAATCAGTTAAAGATATTCAAGATTTAAATCCGTTCATTGTAGTAGGTTGTGGAGGCGGAGGTGAGAAATTCTCTAATCTTGAAGGAGTTGAAGCAGTAGGATTCATTGATGATAATGTTAATAAGCAAGGAAAAGAATTTTGCGGTTATACTGTTGCAGGTAGTCTGGAAGAATGTTTAAAACAGGCACCTGATGCAAAGTCTCTTGTCATAATGTTGCCGATTGGTGCTGAAGGTGCTGCTTTAAAATATGCTGTTCAAGCTATCGATGCGGGATTGAATGTGGTCACTTCATTCAGGTCTTTATCTGTTAGCGAAAACTTGTCTTTAAAGAAATTTGCAACTTCAAAAGGTGTTGTAATTAAAGAGATTGGTCCTAGATTGGATGTTGTTGAGATGGTGGCTGGTGTGGCTCCTGAAAGGTCATGTGAAGTTTTACCGAAAATTTCCTATACTCCTAAGGCTCCAGTAATTTTTGTTGGAGGATCTTCCCAGGAATGTGGAAAAAGAACAACCACTAAACAGTTAGGTATTGCCTGTATGGAAAGAGATTTAACTCCTGCAATCATATCCACTGATGAGATGGGATTGGAAGAACCGACTGATTTTAATTTTAGAGCAGGCAGTTTATCTGCAATGGATGTTCCTGCCGCTGTTTTATCTTCAATCAAATATGTTGAAGAAACCAAAAATCCGGATATTATTTTTGTTGAAGGTCAATCCAGCCTAACAGAAGATGGAAATCCTCACCCAAGAGGTTTGTCTGCAGCGATTTTAATAGGATGTGCTCCAGATGCTGTTATTGTTGGACATAGGCCAAATCACCCTTATAGGGAACCAAGAGGTATTGCAGAAGAAATCAAAGCTATTGAAGCTGTTGAACCTACAAAAGTTGTTGGTTTATCAATCAATCTTAGAAATGCAGACCCGGACATGACTCTTGAATCTTTTGAATCTGAATTTGGATTGCCTGCAGAGGATGTTTATAATAATGGGGCTGCTAAATTATTGGATGCTATTTTTAAATATTTAGAGGAGTAATTATAATGGGTTTTACAGATAATTTAAAAAGAAGTTTGGGATTCGAAGAAACAGAATCTCCTGACGGAAAAGATAATGATGAGCCTACTTTTTCCAGTATGTTTCATGATCTTACTGAAAATATCAAAAATGGAGTTTCCAATCTGCAAAATTCCGCCAGAGATTATTCTCAAAATTCTGGTTCAGCACAAGATTATGAACCTAATGTAAACCATAATCAAGATAATTATCATAATTACAATCCTACTCAGGAACCTATGCCGACATCTGCTCCGATTTTTAATGATGCTGACGATTATGTGATTGTTCCTGAACAGTCATATTATGAAATTGCTCTCATAAGACCAAAATCCATTGATGACGTTAATTATGTTGTTGACCAAGTGATTGAAGAGAAAAATCCGGTTATTTTGGATTTATCATTTTTGGAAAAAGAAAGTCCTGCTAATTTCAGATTGGCCGGAGACAAGATTAAAAAAATGAGGGAAAGATATGGAGCTCAAGCATTATTGCTTGCCCGTTCCGAAGAAAAGAATTTAATTATCGTATCCCCTAACAAAGTCAAATTGGTTAACAAAAATAAGTAGATTAATTTCTACTTAAAAATTTGATATATTTTATTGTCACATATACTACTATAGCTGTAGCTATAACTGTTTCTATACTTAAAACATTATTTAAAATAATATTGAATCCTGTTTTTGACATTACTCCCTTTGTTGCAAGTCCACTTATGACAAATGGGAAAGTAAATGCTGCAAAGCTTGGGTAAAATTCCAAGTTTCTGTATTCTATGAATTTTGCCAATGCAAATATGTAAAACATGCAGGCAAATGTATACATTCCAATTAAGAACTCTATTGATATATTATTGTATGAATTCAGATAACCTACAATCAATATGCTCATAACAGCTGTAAAAATACATATCAACGGTTTATTGGCATTTGGAATGTCTTTATGTTTGATGTATCTGTATATCACGAGAGGCAATGTCAATATCATCCCTATAAATCCAACCAAAAAGAAGATGAATCCTATTTCATCAAGATTGTGTGCATGTGCAGTAATTGCTCCCATGGTGATTCCTACAAACACTATCCAGTAGCTGGGATAGACTGTCGAAATATCAAAATTATGTATTATGAAATGATGGGTAAAGTAAACTATCAGCAAAATATGCAAGGCTACACCCAATATCCAAATACTATATGCAATATCAGGCATAAATGTTATGAGATATGTAGATAAAATCATCAAACTCATTGAAAAGGTACCTGAATTACTTGCAATTACTGGATTTTTAAAATCTTGTCTGATTTTTTCAGGGTATATGACTAGCTTTAAGAGTATTAAAATAAGAAATATCATACCTATTGTCCCGCAGATTGCCTTTAAGAGCGGATGAGTATCATTTAAAAGATTTCCAAGTGAGAAAAATGCTAGAATTAATCCGCATAGGGGAATAGGTATTTTTTCAATCATGTTATGATATTAGTTTTCAAAAAATAAAAATGATATTGGTTTTTGAAGGTATCATAATTTGAAGAAATCTTCTGCATTTTTATGGGATACCTTTTCAATATCATTTTTAGCATAACCAAGTCTTTCTAGCTCCCTAACTGTCTTTGGAACAGAAAGGGGATCTGATGGCTTGTTGCTGATGTCACTATTTAATAGGAACTTGTCAAATCCATATTCATCCAAAATTGATATTGCTTCAGTCTTGTCCATTTTCTGAGGCTGAACAGTTAAGCCAAGCATACAATCGGTATCTATGGCATCTTGCACAACATTTGGATTGACATGATCAATTACTGCCTGTTTTTCATCTAAATGTTGTGGTAAAATTTTTAAAATCTCTTTCAGAACTTCTTTTTTGTTCTTTCTTGGAGTATGGATAATTACATTGGATTTTGTTTCATCGGCAATGTCCAGTTGTCTTTTGAATATGTCGATTTCGGTGTCTGTCAAATCTTCAAGACCGATTTCTCCAATGGCTATTATTTGCTTGTTCTCTATCCATTTGTATATATTTTCAAAGATTTCATCAGGTTTAACGTTTGAATTTGTCGGATGTATTCCCAATGCTGCCTTCATATTGAGGCCGTGCTCTTTTGCCCTTTGAGTGTCCAATTCCAGAATCCTATTGAGATGGTTTAGGAGAATCATTTCATGCTCTATTTTGTAGGGATAGTAGCTGCATGTGATGGCAGTGTCGATTCCCGCAAGATACATCTGTTCAAAATCTTCGCCGCTTCTTGAATCTGCGTGCATGTGTGTGTCAATCATTTTTATCCCATTGTATTATTTTTTCCAATTTTAGTTTGTTGTTTATCTTTAAAAAAAATATCTAAAAAGTTCTATCTTTTTATACTTTTGGGAAGTGTTACTTCTTGCATTTGTTCACTTCAAGAGATTTTATATTTTTAGTAATAAAAATAATAGATTAAGTAATACTAATAGGTGGTCTTACATTGGTAGAAAACAAAAGTTATTTAGAAAGTTATAAATCAATATCTAATGAAGTAAAGCATATAACAAACTCCATATCTCGGTTAAAAGTGCTTGCTACGTTATATGAACATCCGAAAAACATGAAGGACTTGACTGTAGATACAGGATTGAGCTATAGTTCAGTATCAAGTACAATGCATAAGCTGGAATTGGAAGGTTACATTTACCGTGAATCCAGCAAATACTATCTGTCCAATTGCATGAGATTAAAAATAGAGAATATCTTGGAGCTTAATGATATTATCAATACATTAAATAAATTTTTTAATATATTGGATAAGCATTTGGTTGATGTTATTCCGAATGAGTCCGTTGCTGAATTGTATCTCATTGGCCGGGCCAGTCTGATTGAATCCAAAGAAATTGATGCATATAGAACTTATAATTATATTGTAAATGCTTTGAAAGAGGCTAGTGAAGTGAAATGCATTTTGCCGTTTTATTATGAAGAGTTTAATAGGGAATTGGAGATTTTGGTTGAAAACGAAAAGGATATAGAAGCTATTGTCAGTGAAAATATTTTAGGTATTATGGAAAAGAACTCAAAGATTAAAAAATTGTCTTCATATAATGGGGAAAATAACTTCCTATTGATTATTACTGATACTGTGATGGTATTCGGTCTGTTTAAGGAAGATGGTTATTTTGACCAGAACAGGTTGCTGATTTCTAAACATGATGATTCGATTAAATGGGCACTTGGTCTGTTTGAAAATTTTAAAAAGGAGAATAAATGAGTTTTGAACTCATTTATAATATTTTTCCAGATATTCATTCAGTTCATCGATAGCTATTCTTTCCTGAGCTTCGCTGTCTCTGTCTCTCACGGTAACTTGATTGTCATCAAGAGTATCAAAATCAATTGTAACTGCAAGAGGAATACCAATTTCATCAGCTCGGGCATATCTTTTTCCTATTGTTCCGGCGGCATCGTATTCAACTTTAAATCCTGACATTCTTAACTTTTCAGTTAATTGCTGAGCTATTTCACGAGGACCTTCCTTGTTAACAAGAGGGAATACTCCTACTTGAACTGGAGCTACTGACTTGTTAAATTTGAAGTAGTCTTTTTCCTCGGTTTCGGTAAATGAATGCAATAATACGGAGTAGAGTATACGGTCGATACCGAATGAAGGTTCAATTACGTGGGGGATGATTTTTTCACCGGTAATTTCCTCTTCAATGTCTTCAAAGATGAGCAAATCTTCATCAACTTCATAGACTTTGTCCAATTCCACACTAAATTTGCCGTCATTTTCAAGGGCGGCTTTTATTTCTTCAGGGTCAGCATCTTCAATGGCCTGTTTTACTTTAGGTGAATCTCCTTTGAACACGGGTCCGAATTTTGATAAATTAGGTTTTACAATAGTTCTTTGAACTTTTTTAGGTTCATCATATTCAACGAACACATTCAAATCGTCATTACTGAATTCTGAGTGGGAAGATAAGTCGTAATTTCCTCTGTCTGCGATTCCAATAATTTCAACCCAACCGTATTTGTCAGTTTTAACTTCAACATCCCAACAGTCAAGGGCATAGTGTGCCATTTCCCCTTTTAAATGCTGTCTGAATCTTAAAACATCATTAGGTATTCCAATTTCATTCAAAAATTTACGTGCTAAATATAATTGATAGATGAGCATTTCATTTGCAACAATTCCTTTGTCAAGAGCTTCACGTGCAGTGATTTTAATTGGCTCCGTATTGTTTTCCTGAACTTCCTGTGAATTCAAGGTCAATATCTCATTTTCGATTTGTGCGAATTTTGGATGGGTTTTATCTTTTGGATTTAAGAATATTTCAGCTTCAGCTTGTGTGAATTCTCTGAGCCTGATTACTCCTTGTCTTGGTGATATTTCATTTCTGTATGCTTTTCCAAGTTGAACTACTCCAAATGGAAGTTTTCCCCTGAAAAATCTTTCTAAACGTTTGAACAAAATAAATATTCCTTGGGCGGTTTCAGGTCTCATATAACCTACTTTGTCTCCTTTTGCTCCTATTTCGGTTTTGAACATTAGGTTATAGTTCCAGATATTTGACAATTTTCCGCCACACTCTGGACAGGTAATGTTATTGTCGATGACTATTTGGTCAAGCTCTTCATTTTCTAGGCTTTCTACATCTTCTCCTATTACTTCCTCAATGATGTGGTCTGCTCTGAATACTTCTCCGCATTCTTCACATTTGCACATTGGATCAGTGAAGTTATCAACGTGTCCTGATGCTTTTAAAACTTCTTTAGGCATTACTGTAGGACCTTCTATTTCATAAAAGCCTTCTCCTGAAACGTATTGCTTTCTCCACTTTTGCATGATGTTGTTTTTTAAACTTGCTCCAAGAGGTCCATAATCTGTAAAACCGGATACTCCGGAATAAATCTCAAAAGACGGCCATAAAAATCCTCTTTTGGCACTGATATTACTCATTTTATCATGATTCATAAATATTAACTCCTAATCTTTTTTTAATTCATAATCTAATTTTACCCTACTGCTTTCGGGACGGGTTTGGCCCATATATTTACTATTTCTTTCAGGGTGTCCGTAAGGAATTTCTGAAGGGGTTGTCATTGTTTCAAACACTATTTGGCATACCCTTTGGCCTGGATAAAGCGCTACAGGCATAGCTCCGATGTTGGATATTTCCAATGTGATTTTCCCTTCAAATCCAGGATCAATAAATCCTGCGGTAACGTGCATTGTAACACCTAACCTGCCCATACTTGAACGGCCTTCCACTCTTGCCACTAAGTCTTCAGGCACTTTAACATATTCTAGGGTTGTTGCAAGTGCGAATTCATTGGGGTGTATGATGAATGCTTCACCCTCTTCAACTGTAGTGTATTCCATATAGGAGGCAATGTCCTCTTCATCTTTAGGATCTATGTAAGGTTTTCTGATTACTTTAAATACTTTAAATTCATCTCCCAGTCTCATGTCGATAGAAGATGGCTGAATTTGTTTTTCATTTAAAAGGGGGTCAATAACTATTTTTCCCTCTTCCAAATATTCTTTTATAGTTTTATCGCTTAAGATTGCCATTTTTTCACAAACATTATAATTCTTTTTCAAATAAATTGTCAATTCTATTGATTACATTATCAATAGTCTTATCATCATAATCAATTGTAATTGCATCAAATTTGCAAGTATTAACGCAAAGGCCACAGCCTTTACAGTTGTCATAGTCAATAGTTATTTTATTGTCCTTTAAATCGATTGCCTGGAACATGCAGATTTCATTCAAACATTTTTTACATAGTCTGCAGCTTTCTTCATTAATCTTGACACTAATTCCGTCAAGCTTTTCCAATTTGCCGCTTATATCCTTATCCAGGTTTGGATATACTTTCCACAGACAGCAGCAAGGACAGCAGTGGCATATTGTCAGCAGCCCTTCTCCCGGATGCACGTTCATCCAAACGGTATCAATTTTATTTCTTCCGATAATATGACTCAAACCGGCTGCATCAGCTTTATCGACTTGAGCTAAAGCTTCTTCTACAGTTGCCTTTTTACCGATATGTTCCGGAATCTTTTTGGATGTGGGACCAAGAAAAATGCATCCTATGTCCTGGGGATAGTCCTTACAGCCATTAGATGATCTGCATAAACATGAATTCATAATTACAATGTCGTCGGTGCGCCTGATTACTTCTTTTATTATTGCAGTAGGTAAGAATTCGGAGCCTGAAGATTCTATTTTCTTGTTGATATTGATCGTATTTGGTATAACAACAATTTCATCATCTTCAAAAAGCATTTTGTCAATGATTTTTTTGTAGGTATTTGACTTTTTGGTAATCTCGGCTATCCAAAATCTCCAATTAAATATGTATTTGAGGGTGAATATGCTAATATCCACAAATCTAGGCCGTCTCATTGTTCACCAAGTTTATTCTTTAGTCGTCTTAATATTCCTTTAAATGTATGTGCTTCTCTGCTTGTTATGAATGCCCTTGAAATGATATTGTTAAAGGTTTTTAATCCGTTTTTCTTTTTGTGTTCCGGAATGTCGAGATAATCAATTAAATCTTTCATATCTTTTAATAAATAATCCTTTTCAAGTGCTGTACTTTCATTTAAACCTTCAACACCAAATTCGTGCTTATTTTTAAATAATTCATAAAAGATTATCGCAGCAGCATGTGAAATGTTCATGATAGGATAAGTTGGATCTGTTGGAATGGACACGCAGATATCGCAATCGCTTATCTCTTTATTTGTAAGTCCATCTCCCTCTCTTCCGAATAATATTGCTATTTTATTTGATACATTTAGTGATTTACCAAGCTCTTCGGGTTTAATCGGAATTCTTGAGAGATTGTAGCTTCCTCCAGCCATGCCTGTTGAACCAACCTTAAAGTCAATTCTTTGTGACTGGTAGAATTCATCCAAGGTTTTGTAGATTTTAGCATTCTCTACAATGTATCTCCCATGGGTGGCCTGGTAATAGGCTTCGTTAGTCAATTTTGGAGGATTTATTAACACCAGATTTTTCAATCCAAAGTTTGCCATTGTTCTTGCAAGAAAACCTATATTTCCGGGGGTTTCGCATTCTACAAATACGATGTAAATGTTGTCCTTGAAAAGGTTGATTTCTTTTTCTTCTCTATCTCTTATGAGCTTTGATCTTGCGGTTCCTCTGGATTGAGGCCTTGGCTTTGATTTCTTGCTGGAAGTTGATTTCTTTTCTGCTTTGCTTTCTTCCTCCTTTTCAGGTGAACTCATTGCAGTGGTCTCAACCACTTTCTGTTCACTTACAGCAGTGTCTCCTATATTAATCAACTCCTCATTAAGTTCATTCGTAAGCTTTGGTCAGTAATTCAAGTAAATGTAAAGTTTTTATATCTCCGCATCCGATTGCATCCAAACCGTCCTGGATGTTTAGTTTACAAAACGGACAGATTGATATCACCGCATCGGCATCGGTTTCTTTAATCATTTCTGCCTTTGATTTGGATAAGTCCATTGCAATTTCAGGTTTTCCGGATTTTATTCCTCCTCCGGCACCGCAGCATTGACATGGATATTTCATTTCATTGAATTTGATTCCTGGAATCATTTCAATAATTTCACGAGGAGCATCTTTAATTCCCTGACTTCTGCCTAAATGACAAGGATCATGATAGGTAACGGTCATGTCAACTTCTTTTAATTTGCTTGCATCTATCTTATCCACTAGGAATTCGCTGATGTCCATCACATGCAATTTTGAACCGAATTCAGGGTGATTGCTTTTTAGGGTAGCTCCACAACCGGAACAAATTGTAATTATTGTATCGTAATCCTTGAAAACTTCCTTATTTTTGTCTACAAGGTCTTGAACGATGTCAGTCTGTCCGGTTCTTAAAAGAGGGGATCCGCAGCAAACTTGGCCTTCCGGAACATCTATATCAATTCCATTTTCTTTAAAAACATCCACAAGCATTTGACCAAGTTCTGGAAATTTGTAATCAACCATACATCCGGTGAAAAATGCGATTTTTGAGT
Source organism: uncultured Methanobrevibacter sp. (assembly GCF_902801725.1). Taxonomy (GTDB): domain Archaea; phylum Methanobacteriota; class Methanobacteria; order Methanobacteriales; family Methanobacteriaceae; genus Methanocatella. The sequence goes on from NZ_CADCJB010000002.1 coordinate 36,667, forward strand.
TTTTATAATTTTCAGCCTGTTCGATGAAAGGGGTATTGTCGGTTGTTACTGACCTTCCGCTTTTCAGGATATTTTCTTTAAATGCGACATGTTCAGGGAGAGGTCCTGAACCGTTTGCAACTGCAATTGCTCTCATTTTTTCAATTGCATCGCCGAATGTGTTGATGTTTTTAGGACAGACTGCTAAACATTTACCGCAGCTGGTACAATTGTACAAACCTTCGTCCAAAGCTTCTTTTAGTCTGTCAAAGTTCTCCCTTGGATCAGTTTCAAATTTATTTATGTATCTCATCAGGTAAGGGCCACCGAATTCTTCAGTTGCAATGTTGACAACAGGACATGTTGAAAGACAGGAGTAGCATTCAATACAGCTTCTTACTTTTTTGGTGTCCTTTGTGTCTTCCTTTGTGATTGAAGTATCAAGCCCATTGCATTTGTGGTCACATTGAAGGGATAATTCTAAATCTTTTACTTTTGCTTCGATACTGGATTTATCGACAATCAAGTCTTTAATTACCGGAAAGTTAAGCGGTTCAATTATTGCACCGTCTTTAATATCCTTTTGACATGCGAGAGCACCATTTCCTTTAAACAATATTCCGCATGATCCGCATTGTCCTGCCCTGCAGGATTTTCTAAAACTAATGTCTGCATCATATTTTTCATTAATGGCTTGAAGTGCATCCAATACTTTCATTTGGGGTGTTTCTTCAATTTCATAACACTCTAAATGGGGTTCATCATCCGTTTCAGGGTTGAACCTGGAAACATATACCTTTATCATCATTTTCCCTCCAATATATTATAAGTTTATAAAATATTATAATATAATATTTATATATTAAACTATTATATAATTATTGTATTAACAGATTATTTTGAGGAAAATATAATGAATTTAAAAGAATTAGTTACAGGAGTTGGCGGTGAAAAGCAATTTTTACTTGGTAATGAAGCTGCTGTAAGAGGAGTAATAGAGGCAGGCGTTTCTATTGCAGCTACTTATCCGGGAACTCCTTCATCAGAAATTGGAAATGTATTATCGGTATTGGCTAAAGATGCAAATATTTATTTTGAATTTTCCACAAACGAAAAAGTGGCAATGGAGGTTGCAGCTACTGCTGCTGCTTCTGGATTACGTTCATTTACATTTATGAAGCATGTAGGAATGAATGTCGCAAGCGATTCATTCATGACAACTGCATATTCTGGAGTTAGAGGAGGAATGGTGATATTGTCTGCTGATGACCCTTCACTTTTCTCATCTCAAAATGAACAGGACACACGTTACTATGCTAGATTGGCCAATGTTCCTGTTTTGGAACCGTCCAATTGTCAAGAAGTTAAAGACATGGTTAAATATGCATTTGATTTATCCGAACAATTTGAAATTCCGGTGATAGTTAGGACAACTACTCGCGTATCTCACATGAGAGGTGTTGTCGAATTTGGAGATGTTAAAGACAATTCCTCAAACAACGAGGATCACTGGAAAAGAGGTCACTTTAAAAAGGACCCTTCACAGTTTGTTCCGGTTCCTGCATTTGCAGGGGATATGCATGTCAGGCTATGGGATAAAGTTCATAAAATCGAAAAAATCACAAACCAAAGTGATTTAAATGTAGAAGTTGACTTTGCAGGTGATAAAAAATATGGTGTAATTTCATCAAGTAGTGCTTATAACTATGCTCATGATGTCGTCAAATTCAATGGTTTGGACATGGATATTTTGAAATTAGGATTCTCATATCCGTTTCCACAGGAAAAAGTCGCTGAATTCCTAAGTGGTTTGGATGAAGTATTCATAGTTGAGGAAGTCGATCCGATAATGGAGAAGGATACTTTGGCAACTATCGCTTCCAAAAAACTGGATGTTGTTGTTCATGGTAAATTGGATGGAACTTTCCCTCTTTTCCATGAATTCAATTCAGATGTTGTTGCAGAAGGATTTAATAAAATATTGAACTTCAGTGATGATGCTGATGTTGATTATTCATCAAGTTTGGAAAAACTGTCCCAGGATATCCCATCACGTGCACCGGTATTATGTGCAGGATGTCCTCACAGGGCAATGTATTATGGAATAAACAGAGCCATTGAAGAGTTAGGATTAAAACCGGAAGATGTTGTATTTGCAACAGATATTGGATGTTATACGTTAGGAATCAATCCACCATATAATGCCGCCGATTACTCTCTGTCAATGGGTTCAAGTGTTGGGGACGGTTGTGGATTTTCAGTTTCCACAGACCAGAAAGTTGCAGGTTTCATTGGAGACTCAACATTTTTCCACAGTGGAATTTCTCCATTAATCAATGCAGTTCACAATAAGCACAACTTCGTATTGTCTGTTTTGGACAATAGGATTACTGCAATGACTGGTGGTCAGCCAAACCCCGGTATTCCGATTGACGGTATGGGTGATGAGGCACCTGAAGTTTCTATACGTAAATTGGCTTTGGCCTGTGGCTGTGATTATGTACGTGTAATCAATCCGTTCAATTTGGAACAGGTTGTCAAAACTTACAAGGAAGCTTTTGAAAGAAAAGATGCTGCAGTAATTGTATCAAAGGCACCATGTACCTTAATTAAAGGTTTGACTAAAAAACCTCCTGTAAAACTGGTTGAAAGTAATTGTAATAACTGTGATAAATGTGTAAGTGAACTTGCATGTCCAGCTATTTCAAAAGTAAATGGAAAAATAGTTATTGATGAATCACAATGTGATGGATGTAATGTCTGTATACAAGTCTGTAGATATGGTGCTCTAGAAGCAGGTAGGATGTGAAAAAATGGATAATCATTATAGTATATATATTTGTGGTGTAGGTGGCCAAGGAATTATTAAAACTTCCACAATTATTGGTGAAGCCGCAATGAATCAAGGTCTGGATGTAGTGATGAGTGAAATTCACGGTATGTCTCAAAGGGGAGGATCTGTTTCTACAGAACTTAAAATTGGGGGATACAATTCTTCAATCATTCCTAATCAGGGTGCAGATATGTTGCTTTCTTTTGAACCAATTGAAACAATAAGAGGATTGGATAAGGTCAATTCAGAAACTAAAATTGTCTATAATACTCATCCAATCATTCCATCTTCATCCGATAAACCGTATCCTGATGTGGATAGCATAACAAAAACATTAAAAGAAAATTTCAAACATGTTCTTCCTATTGAAGGAACTAGACTGGCTAGGGAGGTGGGAAGCGTTTTGGCATTGAACATGGTTTTGCTTGGTGCCGTTACTGCTGACGATAATTTCCCATTGTCAAAAGATTCAGTCATTGATGCAATGAAAAATAATTTAAAACCGAAGTTCCATGATATGAATTTAAAAGCTATTGAGAGTGGATACAAATCAATTAAAGGTTAAAAATTTAAATACTATTTAAAATAAATCTTTTACTAGATAATGAGTTGTGGTATTATGGTTTACAAAATTGATAATGCGATTGTAAAAAAAGATGTAACTGGTAAACTTACCTTAATTGATCCAGATAATGTTTTTGCTGATGAAGATGCATTTATTGCTGTTAAAAGCGATGATTTGATTACCATTCAACTTTTAATCAACGGTATTTTAAAAAATGATTTTAAAAGTTGGAGGGAATTAGGCACAATCCCTGAAAATGAATCTCTCAAAAATCTTTTTGTCCGTTTAGGATATTCAAAAGAAGACGTAGCTAACATGATTAAAGAATTCTAGCTATTCTTTTATTTTTTTCATTTTTTTTCAATACTTTTTTTTAGTTTTTTTGGATTAATTTCATTTAGTAATATTGCTTTTATTTTTAAAAATTGAGGTTATATTGGATTATTTATATTATTCTTTAAAATTTATCCTTAAAAACCATTTTATTTAAATTATAATCATTTAAATTAAATATTAAACCTTTTTAATTATTTTTTACTAATTTATCTTTAGGAGGTGGATTTTTCATGGCAGATTTTCAAGAGGACATGCTTTTTAAAAATGTTTCTGATGAAGATGCCGGTATCCTTTTAGAGATTATTGGTAAAAAATCAAAAAGGACTAAAGTATGGACAAAAGAATTGCGACACATTGACCCGTCATATTATAAGCCTGATTTGATTTTAGATTTTGGGTGATGAAAATTTAATTATAGAATTTCAAAGCACTACTATAAATAATGACTTTTCAAGAAGAGCACATTCATATGTTGCTTTGACAGATCAAAATAAGAAAAATAACAAATGGGTTAATATTGTCGTTAGTTCCATTAAGTAAAAAAGGGGCCAATATTGTTGAGTATATTTATAAGGTTCTAAAAATTTTATTTAAATTAAAAAATTTAACAATATCCCAAAAAGATTTGGCGTATAGTATAATGTGGTTAACAACAGACAAGTTTGTTGAAGATTCATTGGAAAGGAATATTATTTGTGATTTGTTGGGTGGTAGAATGAGTTTAATCCATGAATATGGCGAAAATAAATTTAATGATGGTAAAACAGAAGGTATTGAACAGGGTATTGAACAGGGTATTGAACAGGGTATCGAACAAATTATTTTGAATTTGCTAAACTCTGGTGACCTACCTGAAGAAATAGCTAAAAAAACAGAAGTGCCTTTAGATAAAGTAATTGAAATAAAAAATAAAAATAATTTATAGAAAAGATTTTAATCTTTTCTAAATTTCTTTAATGTCTTCAATGTTTAAAATTTTGACATCACTATCTTCTAAAACTTCAATAGCTTTTTCCATATTTTCTAATCTCATAACTACAATAGCTTCATCAGTTTTGTTACTTACAAATGCGTATAAATATTCTAAATTGATTCCTTTTTCATCGAAGATTGCTAATGTGGAATTTAGGCCGTTTGGTTCATCTGGAACTGCTAAGATGATAACATCATTTTCTTTTACAACAAAACCATCTTTTTCAAGGGCATTAATTGCCTTTTCATTGTCAGAAACAATCAATCTTAAAATTCCATATTTTGTTGTATCTGCTATTGAAAGCGCACGAATGTTGATATTTTCCTTAGCTAGTGTGTCAATAGCTTTTTTAATTCTTCCTTCTTTGTTTTCGATAAATATTGAAATTTGTTGAACTACCATTATATCACCTATTCAAAATTTCTTTCATCTATTACACGAACAGCTTTACCTTCACTTCTTGGAAGTGAATCTGGTTCACATAATGTTACATCTACTCTTAAACCAGTTTCTGATCTAATTGATGCTTGGATTTGTTTTTCTACTCTTTCCATTTCTTTCATTTCATCGGAGAATAACTCTTTGGAAGCTTCTACCTTAACTTCGACCTCATCAAGAATGTCTGGTCTTGTTACATGAATCATGTAATTAGGACTGATTCCTTTAATTTTGAGCAATGCTTTTTCAATTTGTGATGGGAATACCATTACACCTTTGATTTTAAGCATGTCATCACTTCTTCCAGTGATTCTGGTCATTCTTACAGTTGTTCTTCCACATTCACATTTTTCACCAATCAATGAAGTCAGGTCTTTTGTTCTAAATCTTAAAATAGGCATTCCAGTTTTAGTTAGGGATGTTAAAACAAGTTCTCCTTTTTCACCGTAATTTAATGTTTCGCCGGTGTCTGAATCGATGATTTCTGGGTAGAAATGATCGTCTTGGATATGCATTCCGTTTTGTTCGCCACATTCCTGAGCAACTCCAGGTCCCATTACCTCGGTTAATCCATAAATGTTGTAAGCTTTAATTCCAAGAGATGTTTCAATTCTTTTTCTCATCTCGCCAGTCCACATTTCAGCCCCATGTATTCCTGCTTTAAGATTAATGTCTTCTAATGGAATTCCAGCTTTTTCTCTTGATTCACCAAGGTATGCCGCATATGAAGGGGTACAAGTTAGGATATCACTTTGGAAATCTACCATGGTGTCAAGCTGCCTTTTTGTATTTCCTGCTGAAATTGGTAGGGTTATGGCACCCATTTTATTTCCTCCGTGGTGAATACCGAAACCTCCTGTAAACAATCCGTATCCATAAGCATTTTGGATAATATATTCTTTTTCAGCACCAACCATCTTAAGGCCACGTGCAATACATTCACCCCAAATATCCAAGTCATCTTGTGTGTATGCAGTTACGGTCGGTTTTCCGGTTGTTCCTGAGGATGCGTGAACTTCAACAATTTCTTCGCGAGGTACTGCAAGTAATCCTAAAGGATAAGCTTCCCTTAAATCGCTTTTTGTTGTAAATGGAATTTTTTCGATATCCTTTAAAGTTTTGATGTCTTCCGGCTTTAATCCGATTTCATCAAATCTCTTTTTATAAAATTCAATATTTTCATATGCGTGCTTGACAGTTTTCTTAAGTCTTTCAAGCTGGAGCGCCTCTTTTTCATCTTTATTCATACATTCTGCTTTTTCGTTCCAAAACATAGTATCCCTATTTTAATATTTTTTTAATATGTTTAATTATTAGGTTGAAGTACTATAAAAATTTATAATGTTGTTTAATAATTGGGGGATTATTATGATAAAAATATGTGATGTACATTATAGTACATTGATGTATCTTTATGCTAATATTTATATATCTTTTATAATATATAACTAATTGTATTATTATTTTTAAGAGGTAATTATTTATGGATGTAATGATTTTGGCAATTGTATTTATAATCTACATTTTTGCTTTAGTTCTTGTAGGTTATTATGCATTCAAAAAAACTAATTCCTCTGAAGATTTTATGATAGCTGGTAAAGATACTCATCCATTTGTCATGGCAATGAGTTATGGTGCTACTTTTATTTCAACGGCGGCTATTGTTGGTTTTGGAGGTGTTGCTGGTCAATATGGTATGAGTGTTTTATGGCTGGCATTCTTGAATATTATTATTGGTGTGTTCATCGCTTTTGTATTTTTAGGAAAAAGAACTCGACGTATGGGTCATGCTTTGGAATCATTGACTTTTCCAGAGTTTTTAGGTAAACGTTTTGACAGTAAGTTTATTCAGTCAGTATCTGGATTAATTATTTTTTGTGCAATGCCGATTTATGCTGCTGTCGTATTGATTGGTGCTGCTAGATTTTTGGAATCATCTCTGTTGATTGATTTCAGTATTGCACTTTTAATTTTATCAATCATTATTACATTTTATGTTCTATTTGGAGGAATACGTGGTGTAATGTATACTGATGCACTTCAGGGAACAATTATGGTTTTAGCCATGGTTTTCCTGCTTGTATTTGTATATTGGTTGCTTGGCGGAATCGATACTGCAAATACTGCACTTACGAATATGAGTAACTTGTATCCTGCCGATGCTCTGGCTACGGGTGGAACCGGTTGGACTTCTTTTCCGGAATTTGGAACACCATTCTGGTGGTCTTTAGTTTCATCTACTTTAATTGGTGTGGGTATTGGGGTACTCGCACAGCCTTCATTAATTGTAAGGTTCATGACTGTTAAATCTGACAAGGAATTGAACAGGTCTGTTTTAATTGGAGGAATATTCATTGCAATCATGCCTACAACCGCTTACATTGTAGGTTCACTTTCAAATGTGTATTTCATGGATAAATTGGGTAAAATTGCAGTGGATGTTGTTGGAGGAAATATTGATAAGATTATTCCTACATTCATTACAATGGCACTGCCTGAATGGTTTGTATATATTTTCCTATTGTCATTGATTGCAGCTGCAATGTCAACCATATCCTCACAACTGCATACTCAGGGAACAGCATTTGGTGTAGATATATATCATACTTTAAGAGACAAATCAAAACAAAAATTGGATCAGGTGTCAATTTCCAGGGTGGGTATTTTAATAGCTATTATTTTGGCATTGATCATGGCATTTTCACTTCCGGGAAGTGTGGTTGCACTTGGAACAAGTCTGTTCTTTGAAATTTGTGCAGCGGCATTCCTGCCGGTATTTTTAGGTGCACTTTACTGGAAAGGAATTACAAGACTTGGAGCAATTGCAGGAATATTGTCCGGAACATTTGTAAGTCTGTTTTGGTTAATGTTTGTATTCAAAAAGACTGCAGTTGGTCTTGGAATTTGTAACTTCATATTTGGTGTTGATACGCTCTTGCCTGCAGCACCATGGCCGTTTATTGATGTAATGTTAATTGCTGTTCCAATTTCAGCAATATTCGTAATCGTTGTAAGTCTGCTTACCCAGCCTCCTGCACAAGAGACAATCGATAAAGCATTTTCAAAAATAGACACTAAGGGAAGTGATGCATAATGATGATTTTAGGAATTGAAGACCCTTTGATTTGGGGTGTTTATATTGGAATTATCTTATCCACACTTTTATGTATTGTTTATGGTGTTGTGAACTGGAATAAGGGAGATTAGAATACTTTTCATAATGAAAGATGTAATTTTAATTTCCTTTGTTTGTGAGTTATTGCTATAACTCATTTTTTCTTATTTTTTTTTTAATATTTTCGATTTTAACTTTTGTATTATTAAAATTCATGATATGATTCTACTAATGTGTGTTTAAAAAAGAAAAAAGTAAGGGTTCAGGATTCCCTTACTATGAAACGGTTATATAATGTGTGGTTGTTGCCGGTTTGTAGAGACTGTCTCCCGCATACCTGAAAGTGTATGCTTCGGAATAGCTTAACCTGATTGGGATTGTAGAACCTGATGTTTCAGTTGTTGTGCCATGGTTTAACGAATGAACTTTAATCGGTTTGAATAATTCTTTTCCGTTAATGTCTCGTAATGTCGCTATGGCACTAGTCACGACCCAACCGCTATTTCCAATGATGAAACGAATTCCTTGTGTCACTATTAGGTATGTTGTGATTTTTGAAGCCAGAACATTCATGGAACTTTTTGCACTTCCTGAAAGATAGTTTGCATTTGCTTTTGTAGAAATCTTTATTGCATGTTTGCCTTTTGAAAATCCTTTGGTTGAGAAAGTGGCAATTCCTTTGCTGTTTGTTTTGGCAGTAAGTGTTTTATATTTTGTTCCGGTGTAGATTTTAGCTGTTACAGTAATGCCGGCTACACTTTTTTTGGATGCCTTATTTTTAACGGTAACCTTAAATGAAGGGCCTTTATTAAACACAGCATACTGTGAAGGTGCAGATATGGCAACTCCTGACTTGGTAATTTTTATTGAACTGGATTTTGATGATCCTACACAGTTTTTGGTATCTTTAATACTTACTGCAATCTTATGTGTTCCAACACTTAATGAGGATGCTGAGTATTTTGCAACACCTTTGGAATCGGTAGTCACAGTCACGGTTTTATATTTGTTCCCGGTATATGCCTTTAGGGATAGTTTGACATTTGCAACAGCTTTTTTGGTGTTTGCATTAATAACATTTATCTTGAAGTATTTTCCTGATGCATAGGTGGTTGACAGTTTGGCAGCGCTGATGGTTACAGGCGCTTTGGAAATCACAATATTGTCTAATTTTGTTGAATTTGAAATGATTTTCTTTGAAACTGTTTTTGCTGTGGCTGAATAAGTTCCCACATCAAACGGTATTGTGTATGTCGCCATACCATTGGAATTGGTTATTATATTGACTTTTTTGCCGTTTGAAAATGTAACTTGGATTGTTTCATTCGGTATTGCTCTATTGTTGTTTGCAATGAGTGAAACTTTTAAAAGCACCTCACTGTAATATGTGCCCTCTTTTGAAAGTTTTAATGTTGCTTTAGCAATAACGGATGTCATATAGATATCAAAATAGTCGATATAGATGTCTTTTTTTACTCCATTGATGGTGGCTTCAGTATATGTGGAAACTCCATCATCAATATAAAATCCTGCATGCAGCCTAAAATCTTCTTTGAGCATGTCCGGAATTGTGTATACTGCAATACCATTTGAATTTGTTGTTATTTTGGTTAAGTTGTATATGTCGGGCATGAATGTCAGCGGTTTTGAATTCAATTCAGCACCTAATTTGTCATCGTTTGGGGCAGTGGTTTTCTTTTCGGGAAGATAGCTCATGATGCCTAAATCAATATTCGCTAAAGGTGTATTGTCCGTTTTGTCTGTTAATTTAAAAGTTACTTGATTTTCACCGTAATTTTTTGGATAATCGATTATTTCTGCGTTTATCTTGTCTCCATCGCTCAGGACGTCCTCATCGCTTTGGCCTATGGCCAAGGCATCATCTGAGGAGTCCATGTTTAATGTTGTCTCTTCGCTGGCAGTTTGCGTATCGTTGACATCACTTGCACAAACGCATGAGGCGCTAAGAATGATGCATAAAATCGCGCAGAATACCAGCAGGCTATTTTTGAAATTCATGTTAATCCTCACAATCAGTATATGCTAATAGTTTTATTTAATGTGGTATTTTAATAGGGTAAAGATTAGACTTTAATGGCATTGGTGTAAAGTCTTTTAACTATTGAAAAATTGATTTGATTATGTAAAATTGCATTTAAAAAACCATTTATTAAATGCTTTGCGATTTGTTTTAAAAAATAAGTTTTAAGGGGAAGTTCACATACAATTAATTAATGTGAGCATATGATAAACGATTCAAATATTGCACAGTACAATTGCAGAAAGCATATCACGGACCCTGATGCAATCAGGCTATTAAGGGAATTTGAAAACAGCCCATACACTCCAACGGGTAAGGAGATTATGTATAATTTCTACAAAAGCGTGGGAATGGATGTTGACTATGACGAAATTTTCTCTGATTAATGATTATCGTTTCATGATAGTATTGAGCCATCACAATACATTAAATCAAGGTAAAAAATAAAAAAAGCAAGGTGCAATAGCACCCGTTAAATTTTTAGACATGTATCCACGGGGAAACGTACTTGGTCGGTCCGTATACGCTGTTTCCCTTGTACTGGATTATCAGCTGCACATATTTCAGGTCATCGTCCAGCCTGACGCTTCCGGTAAATGATTTGGCATTGCCGAAATAGCCCTTGAATGTGTTCTTGTATTCGCTGTTTGCTCCACTGCTTGTCTCTGCATAACGCAGCACTGCAGTGTATGCGCCGTTAAGGTTCTTTCCGTTAGGCAGTTTGAGGACAGGTGTGAATTTTATAACGGCATAGGTGTAATACGCGTATTCCGGATATGCCCAGTCTCCCCTATCGGTTTGGGTAACTATCATTCTGACTACTTTTTCTTCGGTTACTGTAGAGACGCTGCGGGAAGTCAGCTTGACTGCTGTTTTCACCTTCTGACCGGGTGCGAGCTTGGTAATCTTAATTGTGCTTGATGCCTTTCCGGCAATCTTGCCTTTGGCTTTCAGGACAACCTTATGGGTTCCTGCAGCGAGCTTTGAGGTGCAATACTTGACGATTCCATTTGCATTGGATGAAAGTGAAACTGTATTCTTGCCGTCGATTGTCAGTGCCACTGGAACTCCGCCTACAAGCCTTTTGGTTTTTGAATTAATTATTTTTGCCTGGAAGTAGTCCTTTGTCTTGTATATTGCGGAAAGCTTGGAAGGCTTTATGATGACTGACATCTTACCTGCAATGTTGATGTAGGTTGTAATCTTGTTTCCAGTCACTTTATTTCCGTAAACGCTTATCACGACATTATGCTTGCCCGGAGTCAAATCCGCAACCCTGTTGAATGTTGCAACTCCCTTGGAGTTGGTTCTCAACTTGTATGAAACCCATTTCTTGCCGTTGTGGATTTTGAAGTTTAAAACCACATTTGCCGCAGCTCTTTTGTCGCTTTCCACAGCCTTTATTGCGAATTGGGTGGTGGATTGGCATTTGACTGACAGGGGCTTTGCGGTGATTTTTATGCTGTTTTTATATACTGTTATCGGGGCCTGGCTAGGGTTTATAAGAAGGCCGTGCCAGTAGTCGTCGTGCTCCACTTTCATCACGAAGTTGCCATCGCCCTGTGTGGTTTCCTTCCAGTTCAGGACTCCCTCTCCGTAATAGTCGATGTCCACGCCATGTATCCAGTCGCTCTTGGTTTTGGTGTTGATTACATGGATAAGAATCTGTTCGTTAATTCCTATCGGTTTGTTGGTTCCAGATTCTACCAACTTGACATATACCTTTGTATCGTCTGCGTATTTTCCGGTTCTTTTGACAAAAATGACATCCGCCACAGTGATGTCGTCATCGCCCAGAACATCATCACCGCTTTCATCGGCGGTTAAGGTGTCATCGGAAAGCTCATCGCTTGTCGTTTGCTCAATGTTTGAAATTACATTTTCTATTGTATCTTCGCTGGCTATTGCCGTATCATTGACGTCGCCGGCAGAAACGCCGGAAACTGTAAACAGGATGCACATGACAAGACAAATGACCAGCAAGCTCTTTTTGAAATTCATGCTTAACCTCATTATTTAAACTATGTTAATAGTTTTATTTGAGGTATTATTTAAATGAAGCAAATGTTTTCATTTAATCGGATGTTCTTGGTCGTCCGTTTAGTTGGCGGTCAGCCTTTTGCCTTGCAGACAATGGCGAGGTAAGTGACGGTTTTGGCATGCAGTCCGTTGTCCGATATATTGCTGACATTGCCTTCATTTCCAACATATCCAACCGAAGGGATTATTTGAAGCGAAAGAAACTACATTAAGGCAAATGTCAGGACAGGAACATATAGAATATTACGCTTGAATTCAATTTTTGAGGTTCTGTTGGAAACCAATATTCCATACTCTGCACCGTATTTGCTTTTTGCCCTTGTAAGTTGGCTTTTGGTTTTCTTGCCGATGCCAACTTCAATAGGTATGACCTCGTCCAGGTTCTTGACAATGAAATCAACACCTTTCCTGTTGGAGTCATAGAAGAGTCCCAATGACTGCAAGGATTCATCCGACAATCTGTTTAATGCGGATGCGACCATATTTTCAACAAGCACAGCATAACACTTCTCGTGATTCAGGTCATATCGGCCCACACGATAGTTCAATGCGGATTTGATGGAAGGCGCCAAAAAGAAATGCTGTTTCGGTTTGTTGAGTATTTTGCCTGCAGATCCGTATGCACTGATGCTGAATATCAGTTGAGATTTTTCCAATGCTTCCAAAATACTGTCGACTGTTCTGACATTCAGATTGAGGCTTTGAGCCAGAGATGAGGATGAAGTGGTTCCAGGCTTTTTGGTGGCCAAATATGAAATCAATCTCAAAATGCTTGCATTGGTGCCATTGTTGAATGAAGCAAAATGCTTCAAATCATCCAGGACAATCCTCTCCACCATATCATTTGTCAGCCTATGGGCTGAAATTTCTGAAATGTTCAGTGCAAACGGGAAGCTTTGCGAATGAATATATTTTTTAAATTCCAGTTCAGGGTCATTATCCAATTGAATCATGTCCTTTTTGATGATGTTTTCACATTCCATTGCCTCATCAACAGTATGAGGATTCAACTTTAAAATCAAATCCCTGAAATTGTTTTTTGTCAGGTTGACGTTGTGTTTTAAAAGGAGGTATTCCTGAAAGCTGCATGGCAACAGCTGTTCTTTTGTGATTCTTCTTGAGGCATCAACATTAAGTTCCAGTCCGAGGGCTGATGAACCTGTAAAAATCATGAATATATTGAATGTTTTATTAAAGAGCAATCGTGCGTAATCTGCCCAGTTTTCATCCAATTGCGCTTCATCAACAAAAAAGAAGATTTTTTTGTCCAGACCTGCGGGAATTGTTTGGTGAATGTCCTCTAAATATAGGTCAAATACTTCTTTGATGCCTGTATCATACACGCTTTTTAAATCATGCACGTCCAGATAGAATATGTTGTCCTCCGGAACGTTTTTCTGTTTTGTCAGATAATCGTATAACTGATACAATATTGTTGTTTTGCCTACGCCCCGCAAACCGGACATCATTATGAAACGATTATAGTACTCTAAATTGGTATTTAAGAAATTATCAGCATGTTCTTTAAGTTTAATGAATTTTAAACGTTTGTTATCGATTTCTTCCAAATGGTTGGCTGACAGGATTCTTGTTTCCCTTTGTTTTGCGTGAATGTAGTTGATCAATTCCTGTTTTGACGGCATGCTTTTTCCCTCACAATTATCTTTTTGATTTTGATTTATATAATGCTATGCATCATAATGCATAATTACTATATAAATAGTTATGTAGTATAATACATAATCAGTATATAAATAGCTATGTAGTGTAATACATAATATATAATTTCTATTTGAAAAATTTGGCTAATGCAAAAAATGATAATGGAAATTATCCAAACAGTTGTGAAAATACTCTATAGCTTCCAATATTTAAATTAAACGATTTTTAAATCTCAAAATTGATTTGAAAATATGAAATTCATTTCGCCGGGTAAAATTCAAAACAGGATTTAATTAAAAAAAGTTCTAAATGTTAAAAAAACAGTCAATAGTTACATGTCTGCCTGCCTGGCTATCTTTTCATGCCAAACAGGCAGCATTCGCGTGTCACTTTCAATTCGCATAATTTTCACCCCCAATGATAATCGTTTGCGAATGAATATTCTTCTTAATATATCCTAATATCAGGAATCATTTCAAGGATGTCGTCAATATCCATGTTTTCACCTCCAATCAGTTTACAGTTCAACAGCATTAATTGCCTAATGAATTAAATCTATAGTCCGGTGGTCAATCATAATAGTCACCTTGATTACTTTCTGGTTGGTGTTGTTTTTCACTTTCAACACATTAGACCTATTAATTAGTTTATATAAGGCCATATAAATAGTTTTGCGAATGTAAGTGCTCACTTACATCTTAAAAAAGAAAAATAACCTTAAATCTATTATAAAAAGAAGACATAATTACAAAAATGCAAACCGAACAAAGAATATGCTTAATCCTAGATAATTATAGTGTCCACAAGTCTGCATTTATCAAAAAAATAGCCCTGTACCTCAATATTGAACTAATATATCTTCCACCATACTCTCCTCACTTAAATCCAATCGAACAGATATGGAGACAAATAAAAATAGAAATAAAACATTATTATCTTGAATCAAAAGAATTTCTGCAAGAACTAACTACAGAAACGTATAACAAATCGATTTCAGGAACCAAAGTTTATGACAAATGGCTCGAAACATTTATACCAAAAGTTTGGTAATTAACTATATCACTTATTTGAGATAACATTCAGTGATGGCTTTTTCATATACTTCCATAAGATTTCAAATCCCCATTGATGAAAAACTCTAACATTACTCATTCATGACATTTATCTGTTGAAAAAATAGATATAAACCATTCGGCCTGCGCCAGTTCCCTAAGGAGTGGAATCTGCGAGATATTCATTGTTTCTGTCGGCCACACCGCCCGAAAAGACCGTCGCAATAGCCACAACCAATAGAAACAGAAGCAATATTTTTCTTGACAAACATGACTTATTTATATGACAATTTAACATAAACATTAACATGAATAAAAAAAGATTAACCATATCTTTATTAATATTATTAATTCTAATAATATGCACTGGAATTGTTTCAGCACAAGATAACAGAACACAGAGCATTGAACTTGATGAGATTAATGAAGATATGAAAATTGACGGAAATGAAGAAATATCATTAAGTTCCAATGAAAGCGAACAGACAATTGATGATAAAAAAGACCCTGATTTCGATATTGAATTTGAGAGCACATTTATACAACACTGCTGGGAATCATCTGAAGGTGGACCTTCTCTTATTATTAATCCAAAATTCGAGAATATGACCGGTACATTCTCTGTTTCAATTGATGACAAGCATTATACTACTCAGGACGTAACGTATTTTTCAAATCCAATCTGTGAGATTTGGGGAATGGACTACAGTTTAGGTGAACATACCATAAAAGTACACTATTCAGGAGATAACAATTACAAAGAACTTACAAAAACACATATTTTCAGTGTCAAACTCATAGACATTAAAATGGGAAGCGAAGAATACGTAATTGGAAATAATTGGATTAGTATAGACATGGTTCCAAAAGCTTCAGGAACTGCAACTTTATATATCAATGGTGAAAAAAAGAAAACAATAAATATAAAACCTTTAGATGATGAAATGGCCGATTTTGGCTTTTCCAATTTTGTTTATATAAAGTTTGACGAGTTTGTTAAATTTGGTGAAACCTACAATGTTACCGTGAAATTTGATGGTAAAAACAATGGAAAAACCTTAAAAGCTTCCAAAAGTGGAAAAATTAGTTCAGTGACTTATCCTATGGAAATTTGCCTATTTGAGGATTATGAATATGGTGTTGACAATAGGATTACCATTACTACACCAAAAGATCTCATTAAAGAAAAAATTAATGTATTTATCGATAATGAAAAGGTTGAGGTTTATCAAAAAAACAATAAGGAATACAATCCATATAAATATAATTACAAACCGGATACTTATGATGACAACCCATATACATATTATGTAAAAATTAAGGATTATAAAGTCGGAACACACAGCATTAGAGTAAACTATGCCGGAGATAGCAAATATCCTTCAAAATCAGTGAATACTACTTTTAAAGTAACTGCTAAAATTAACATGAACTTCTACACCCTATTATATAATTCATCAAAACCTGTTTCATTGAACCTGCCTAGTGATGCTGCAGGCAACTTAACAGTTTATATTGGTAAAGCCAATGAAAACTATGAATTATATGAAAGCTATGAATTATATGAAAGTAAAGCATTGATTAACGGATCTGCAAAAATTAATATTAACGGAGCCCATGTTGGATACTACCTTGTTAAAGTGACATATGACGGAAACTATGAAATTGAAAACATTACAGATTACAGAATAGAAGTTAAACCAATCATATCATTTCCGAAATCAATGATTTGGGGTGAAAATAAATACATTACAATCCAAGCAGATAGTCAGGATAACGGAACATTATATTTCTACGTATCCTGGGGAAAACTCTACAAACAGGTAAAGCTTGTTAATGGAAGTGCAAAAATTTCACTTAAGGACATGCCTATCGGAAATCACTATGAGGGAGAAACCAACATTATATACAACAATAGCAACTATGAAATTGTACTTTGGGAGTATTGTTTATTTGTAAAACCGAAAATGATATTATCCGGACCCGATAGCATATACTATAGTAATAACGCATATTATGCCATGAAAGTTTATGGAACTAACGGAAAAGTAGTTTCAAATAAATATGTGACAATTAAAATTGGCAGGCAAAGCTTTAAAGTAAAAACCAATACCCAAGGAGTAGCTAAGATTAAAATACCATATACAAAAGTTACAGTTGGAAAATTCACAGTCAGGTTAATCTATAATGACTTTTCCATTTCCAAAATATTAACAGTAAAACAAGTGTTAACACTTAAAAGAGTAAACGTTAAAAAATCTGCTAAAAGACTAGTATTGACTGCAACGCTTAAAAAAGGAAATACTGCCATTAAATCAAAAGTGATAACCTTCAAATTTAATGGAAAAACCTACAATAAAAGAACCAACTCAAGAGGAATAGCAAAAATAATCATTAACTCCAACATGCTTAAAAAACTTAAAGTAGGAAAGAACTTTACCTATCAAGCAACATACCTAAAAAATACTGTAAAACAAACCGTTAAGATTAAAAAATAAGGATTAACAATCTTTATTATTTAATTTTTTAAAACAGATTCCACTTTAAAATAAATCTCAAATCAAAAAGAATGAAAACTGAAATACGTTTTATTAATATGGAATCGGAAATCTGGAAATTGCCCTGAAGGTAAATACAAAAAAATACACTGATATGCTAAGAATAACAATGGAAAGGCCGTCAGCAAGGTCAGGGATGCAAGGACAAGTACAGGAAGTATGTGATGGAGGGAAACAAGATCATTCCCGGCGCATCTTCAATCAACTTTGATGAGATTTCCAAAAAGCGTATATATGATTCAATTAATAACTCTTCATTTTCAAAGGTCGCATTGTTTAAGGAAAAGTACAATCAATTAAAATATAAGTTGGGAAGAATCCCTTCATTATATGACTTCGCAATTAAAGGAGAATTCAATCCTGAAATAATCCTCAATCACAACAAGTTCGACACCTACCACACCTTCCTTGAATATGTCGAGGACGGCTACTCCTCACAGCTTTCAGAAGCCGAACTTGCACCGCTGAGATTCATAACCAAAAAGCTCATCAAGGGAATAAGGCCCCACGAGCTTGTGATATTGAGTTGCCTTTTATATAATAAGTGTTTCACAATCAATCAGGTTGAAAGGTACCTCTATGAAACATATGGCCTTGAAGACCAGTTCGAATCGATTAAAAGCGCAGTCAATGTCCTGAGCATGAACTTCTACCGGAAAGAAACAAGCGACGACTATCAGGCAAACACCATACAGTTCATCACTGATGATGACATCGATATCGAAAGGCTCTACTTCAACTTCGATAAAGACGTTTACGATGACCTGAAAAGCAATGGGGATTACAGGTTTGAAATGTCCGATTCATTCAGGGCAGCAACAGCAAATCCCGTCTGCTTAAATCATATCAGGGATGCAATCAGATACGGATTCTACAAGTATGCCAATGTCTACGGTGATGAAAAGCCCTTCAAATGGTATGAGAAATACTCAAGGGAAGACGTCCTGAGGATTCTCAACTGGGAAAGGTTCATGAACGGACAGAACATTGGGGGATACAAGATAAAATACGACACCTGTCCGATTTTCGTAACCTACAACAAGGCAGAAGACATTTCACAGACCATCAACTACGAGGATCACTTCATAACAAAGGACACCTTCAACTGGATGAGCAGAAACAACAGGAAAACATCTTCGCCTGAACTGGAACCGTTAATAAACTACAATGGTGTAAACACACAGCTCTTTATTCAAAAAAGCAACGACGAGGGAATTGAGTTCTACTACATCGGCAAGCTGACTCCATTGAAGTATAAACAGGTCTACAGAAACATAAACGGCAAGGACCAGCCTATAGTCAACTTCAAGTTCAGGATTGACCATGAGGTTAAGGATGAGCTGTACTCTTATTTTGTAAACGATTAAAAAAAGAAATCAAAAATGCTTGGTTAAACCAAACATTCCATTTTGCGCAACTCGAATGCGCTATGCACTAAATCCCTTGACAAGCCTATATGTCCCGTAACCCAAAGGAATCAGTGAAACCAACGTCAATGCTTCGCTGCTGTTTGTGAATCTCAATACGTAATGTCCGCTGAGTCCCATAATCAAAAGCAATGAGCCGATTATAATATAATAAACTCCAGCATATTTTGACTGCTTTTTTACGTATCGGTTTTTCTTTTTTCCGTATTCCTTGCTGTCATAGATGTCAACGGAATCGCTTTTAACGGATTCGTATGATGCAGATCTTGTGTATTCCTTTTCAAGGATGTCTGTGAGTTCATTGAAAAGCTCCTGCAGAGCCTGATCGGATCGTATCACCTTGACGTACATATAAATTAGGGTTCCGTTATCCTGGTCGGATTCAAGCGTTGAATATCCTTTGAATGTCGGACCTCCTGTCCAGATTGATTTCTTAGCTCCGAATAGCACAGATTTTGAATCGGGGTCTTTCTCAAAAAGAATTCCGTGGTTAATTCTTTCATGCAGCCTTAGCAGTGCTCCATACACGTCGTCAATTCTGTATGGAACCAGCAGGCTGTTTTCAGAAACCGTTCCCTTGTGTTCGTCTATTCTTTTCATCCAATCGTCTTTCAATTCCTGTGTGATGACCATAATTGACACTCCTTTAATGTGATATATGTCTGTATAGGTTAATAAGTCGATTAAATGAAATCATTTAAAAAAAAGAAATTGAAATGTCCGGATTTGAACCGAACATTTATACTCTGAATTCTGCTGTGCAAGGCTTGTGGGTGCTGTCTCCGGCATATGTCACCACAACCACCATTGATGAGTAGTCTGAGCTGTGGGATGTTGGGGATATGGTAAATTCCGTATTGGCATCGCCTGTCTCGACACCGCTGCATTTCACTCCGTTGGATAGTTTAAGCTGCACTTCGAGTTTTCCGTTCACTTGATTGCCGTTTGAGTCAAGCAGATTGAATGTTGCGCTTAATGATGAGAGCGCCCCTCCAATGACTTTTCTCATGGAATTTTTGCCGGTGATGTGTGTTTCAACCTGTTTTTGCTCGATTTTTATTGAACTTTTTGCGGTTGCACCGGTGTATTTTGCAGTTTTGCCAACATTGACAACGACATTATGGACTCCTTTGGCCAGTGAGGCTGTGGAGATGCTTGCAACTCCGGCAGAGTTTGTCTTGACGTTGTAAGTCTTATAGCCGTTTCCGGTATAGACTTTCACGCTCACTTTAACTCCGGCCATTCCCTTTCCGGACTCCTTGTTTTGAACGGTGGCCTTGAATGTTCCTGTATTTGGGCTGTTTGTCACTTCAGGTGCAACGATTCTTAGGGCTGCCTTTGAAACCTTAACTGAACTTGCCTTTTGAGTGGCTGTAACAAATTTCTTGTCTTTTACGCTTGCGACAATCTTGTGGGTTCCCAAAGAAAGTGCTGATGCGGAGTATCTTGCAATTCCTTTGGCGTCACTTGTCACTGTAACGGTCTTGCATTTCTTGCCTGTGTAGACCTTCAGTGTCAGCCTGACGTTAGGCATGACCTTTTTGGTCTTTGCATTTAAAACCTTCACCTGGAATTGCTTTCCTGATGCGTAGGTGGTTGAAAGCTTGTAAGGGGTTAAAACCGCTGAAGCCTTTGTGATCTTTATGCCAGTCCCCTTGGCGGGTGTTGACTTTGCTGAAACGGCACTGGCGCTTGCCCAGTATGTTCCCGGTGCGAAAGGCACTGTATAGGTGGCAATTCCCTTGGCGTTGGTGGTAACTGTGGCGGACTTGCCGTTTGAGAACGTGATTTTCACTTTCTGATTTGCCATGGCCTCATTTTTAGGTGTTGTCATTAAAACCTTGAGGACAACGCCCTGATAATATGTTCCGCTTTTTGTAAGCTTAAGCAATGCTGTGCTCTTGGGCATTGTCACCGGTATCTTGTAGATGCTGCAGGACTTCGCATTGGCACCGTCAATTATCCTGACGGTTGTATTCAATGTTGCTGGCCTGTTTTCTCCATTGTATGTGACATTTCCATTCATCAAAAGGCCTTCATCCGTTTTGAATCCGATCATCATGTAAAACTGTCCTGTAAACTTTGAGGGAACCTTGTAGACTGCAATGCCCTTTGAATTTGTGGTTACTGTGGCAAAGTCGTTGATGTCTCCTGTGGTTGCGAGTTTAGAATCGCAATCCTGGGATGCAAGCTTTTCGTCACTTGAAGCCTTCAAATCTTCGTTGAATGCATAAGCCATGACGTTCAGCTCGACATTTGCCAGGCCGACATCATCCTCTTCGGTTGCCAATCTGATTTTGACCTCGTCATCGCCATAGCTTTTCGGATAGTCGGTAATCTCTATCTTTAATTTGGCATCTATGCGCTCATCATATGTGTAGTCAGAAGGGTCATCTTCATCATAGGGGTAGTCATCCTCATAATCTTCTTCATCGTCCCAGTAATCTTCATCATCATCCCAATTGTCATCTGAATCATCATCGATGTCATCGTCGTCCATTGTCAATATTCCGTTTTGAGCATCATCATTTGCAACAGGTTCTATGCTGTTAAAGGTCTCGTTAACAGTCGAAACCTGATTCTCCATACTGTCTGTTGCACTGACAGCAGAAACAGCAAGTAAACTTGTAAGGATGATAGCTATCATCATGATTTTTTTGTTAAACATGATATTGTATTTGTAATTCTACATTATTAAGTTAATTAAATAAAATGTTTTCATTGAAAATATTCATTTTATTTTTGAAGTAGAAAATAATATTTACTTTCTTTTTTAAAGTAATTTTATGAATGATTTATTTGACAATTTTGGAAGAATCCAAAAAAATGACCCTGAATTTCATGAATTATTTAGGAACTTTGCATTTGGTGAAGTGTTTGAGTATTCAACATTGCCTGAAAAAGAATCTATTTTGGTGATTTTAGCCAGTTTGATTGCATGCCAGTCTCCAAAAGCATTTAAAAAGATTTTAATTTCAGCTTTAGATAAGGATGTAACTCCTGTGGAAGTTAAGGAATTGCTATATCAGTCAGTTCCCTACGTTGGCTTTGGCCGAGCTCATAACTTTTTTGGAGTTGTGATTAAGGTATTCGATAAAAAAGGAATAAAAATGCCTTTGGATGGGAAATCCAATACGGATTCTGGAAATAGGTATGAAAAGGGACGTGAACTTCAAGAAAGATATTTTGGTGTTGAAAACATTCAAATGATGAGAAATTCCACTCCTGAAGACCAAAAACATTTTAACACTTTTTTAGAAGGTTTTTGCTTCGGTGATTTTTACACCCGTGATGGATTGGATGACCGGCAAAGAGAACTGATAACATTCGTCTTTATTGCTACTTTGGGTGGATGTGAAAATCAGTTAAGGGGCCATACTCAAGGAAATTTGGCAGTAGGCAATTCAAAAGAGGATTTGATTTCAGCAATCACTGTCATAATGCCATATATCGGTTTTCCAAGAACTCTCAATGCATTGTCCATTGTTAATGAAATAGTTGAATAGCTAACTATATATACTATCAACCCACTATTTAATCAAGAGGTGATTTCATGATATACAAATGCACTGTTTGTGGTCACATACATAATGAGGAAGCGACAGGAATTCTGCTTAAGAATTTGGAAAAATGTCCTATTTGTTCCCAGGATATTTCTAAATTTGTGAGGGTAGAAAATTCTAGGTCAAGTGAAAATCAGGAAATCAATGATTCCGATCTTTCCTACGATAAGAAATATGCAAAAAGTGATAAGGATATCAGGCAAATGGATGCAATTCACCAAATGGCCATTACGGGTGAATCAATTGTATCTGCAATGTATACCAATTTGCCAATGCCTAACTGGGATGATATACTTATTTTGGGAAATCAGCTGAATCCGCAGCCTTTGGAAAGCACTGTAGAAGTTGACGCCCAGACGGTCATTGGCAAAACCGCAAGAAAACCATTGGTTATTGAAAGTCCAATCTACATTACTCACATGTCTTTCGGTGCACTTTCAAGAGAAACAAAAATCGCACTTGCCAAAGGAGGGGCTGCCGTTAAAACCGCCCAATGCAGCGGTGAAGGAGGAATACTTCCTGAAGAAATGGAAAATTCATACAGATATATTTTCGAATATGTTCCAAACAAATATTCGGCAACTGAGGAAAATTTAAGGAATGCTGATGCAGTCGAAATTAAGATTGGCCAGTCTACAAAACCTGGTCTTGGAGGTCAATTGCAGGGTGAAAAGGTAACTTCAGAAATTGCAGAAATCAGAGGCAAACCTTTAGGCGAGGACATTCACTCTCCAGCAACAATTCCTGAAGTTAACTCAAAAGAGGACTTGAAAGAGTTGGTTGATGATTTAAGAAAACGTTCTCGGGGCAGGCCAATCGGACTTAAATTCGCAGCCGGAAAAATTGAAGATGACTTGAGTCATGTTCTATATGCCGAACCGGATTTCATTACAATTGATGGTCGTGGCGGATCAACAGGAGCCAGTCCAAAATTAATAAGGGATTCAACATCAGTTCCAACTATTTTCGCATTATCAAGAGCCCGCAAATATCTGGATGAACATGAAAGTGAAATTGATTTGACTATAACTGGAGGTTTGCGCGTTTCATCTGATTTTGCAAAGGCATTGGCTATGGGTGCTAATGCAGTAGCCGTTGGAACCGCTGCAATGATTGCGGCAGCATGTCAGCAATATAAGATTTGTGATACTGGTGACTGTCCTGTTGGAGTTGCAACTCAGGATGATGAGCTAAGAAAAAGGCTTAAGATTGAAACTGCTGCAAAAAGAGTTGAAAATTATCTTAAAGTTTCAACAGAAGAGTTGAAAACTTTTGCAAGAATTACTGGGCATGATAATGTTCATGAGTTAAATATCAATGATTTGTGTACAATAAATTCGGAGATATCTGATTTCACTAACATTAGACATGCTTAAAAAAAGTTTGAGTATTAATGATTATCATTAATACTTAAATTCATATGATTCTTCTACTTCAAACATGTTTCTAATTTCGGCTGTGGCGTTGTTTAGGAAAAATACACCCATTTCCCAGCCGTTTGCTTTGTATGCTTCAGCAATTTCGGGCATGAGTTCAAAGGCTTTTTCAACAACCGCTTCGTTTTTGGTTAAATCTGCAACACCATAATATCTTAAGAAATGTTCTCCGTCCCATGCTGCAATTTCAACATTTGGATTTGCTTGCATTTGTTTATAAACTTCTTTGAATGTTCCTACTCCGAAATATATTTTGTCTTCGTACAATAGATGGAAACCTAACGGTCTTACTTTTGGTTTGTCTCCATCAGCGGTTGCAAGGTAAAATACTTCGGCTTTTGTTATTATTTCATTGATTTTTTCAATATCTGACATTTTTACACCTCTATTTTATATCTTGTTTGAATGTTATTAAATATTTTTAGTGGAAGCTATTTTTTATTATATTTTTTCGATGTGATGGGTTTTGATGATAATATTATTATAATTCGAAATTCTTGATAATTTTAGGTTATATTAAAATTAAAGTTATTTAAATTAATTTATTTTTTTCGATATGTTATTTATGGCGTGTTTTCATAACAAAACTTTTATATGTATTTTGTTAGAGGTTATACTATCTGTGAAATTATATTTACAACGAAATTTTTGGATTTTGTATACTTATATTTGAAATATCGGTACAAATTTCAAAGAATTATCATCGATATGAAAATATTTATATATCATTTTTAAGTTATATATAATTACTAATCATGATATTAATCGTTTTTGGGATTGGGAAATGGGAAGAATATCATTTTATTGAATAAAATATTTATTCGTTATAATGTTATGCCATAATTTATGGTATTGTTATATTTGATTTTTGTAAAAAACCATGTGTTTTCTAATCTTTATTACTGATTTCGTATCTGATAGTGTATTCTTGTATAATTACTTGAAGAGGAGAAAATCTATGAAATCTATGAAAAAATATTTATTTGTAGCTGTTTTAGTTCTAATAGTTGCTGTTGGAATAGGTTCATGTGCTGCTGGCTGGTTTGACTTTGGAAGTAGTGGCAGCGGTAATTCAACCAATGATAATGTAAGTGGAGAAATTAATCTAGCTGCTGCAGCTAGTCTAAAAAATGTATATGATGAAAAATTAATTCCAATGTTTGAAAAACAACATCCTGGCGTAAAAGTTGTCCCTACCTATGCTTCAAGTGGGGATTTACAAACTCAAATTGAAAATGGTTTAAAAGCAGATATATTCATGTCCGCTGCTAACAAACAAATGAATAAGTTAGCTGATGAAGGTTTTGTTGACAATAAAACCAATAAACAGTTCTTGGAAAACAAAGTTGTTCTAATTGTACCTGCTAACTCAACATCTAACATATCTTCATTTGATGATTTGAAAAATGTCAGTGGTCACATCGCGATTGGTGATCCTGAATCTGTACCTGCAGGTCAATATGCTAAAGAAGTATTAACCAATTTAGGTACTTGGGATTCCGTCCAATCTAAATTATCTTTAGGTACTGATGTAACTGCAGTATTAAACCAAGTAGCTCAAGGATCTGCTGACTGTGGTATTGTATATTCTACTGATGCTAAATCAAACAAAGATGTAAAAGTTGTTTGTGAAGCTCCTGCAGGATCTTTAAACACTTCTGTTATTTATCCTGTAGCTGAACTTAAAAATACAACTAATAAAGAAGGTGCAGATGCATTTATGGACTTCTTACAAACCAAAGAAGCTAAAGATGTATTTGTAGAATATGGATTTACTATTCATAAATAGGTTCAGTATTGTATATGGATGAATGATTAATTTGTTAAAGGTGATAAAGACATGGCAGTAGATTGGTCCCCTGTTTTCATTTCAATGAAAACTGCAAGTTTATCTATTTTCATAACCTTCTTTGTAGGTTTGTTTGTTGCTTGGGGTATCGTTAAGATGAAAAATGATTCAATAAAAATAGTGCTTGATGGTATTTTTACATTGCCTCTTGTGCTACCTCCTACTGTTGTAGGTTTCTTTTTATTGTGGATTTTTGGTGTTAGAGGGCCAATTGGTAAGTTCTTCATAGACTTTTTCACTGTGAAAATAGCTTTCTCATGGTCTGCAACAGTTATTGCGGCAGTTGTCATGTCTTTTCCTTTAATGTATCGTTCTGCTCGAGGCGCATTTGAACAAGTAGATTCTAACTTGCTGGATGCTGGTCGAACATTAGGTATGTCTGAATGGAAAATTTTCTGGAAAGTTTTATTTGCAAATGCATTGCCGGGCATTATTAGTGGTGGAATTCTTGCTTATGCTAGAGGTTTAGGTGAATTCGGTGCTACCGCTATGATTGCAGGTAATATTGCTGGAGAAACCAGAACACTCCCTATGGCAGTTTATTCGGAAGTGGCTGCGGGTAATATGGGAGAGGCTTTTAATTATGTAATTGTCATTATCATCATAGCATTTATAGCTATTTTCATCATGGATTATCTTTCCATACGGAAGGAAAAACAATGGAAATGATTTACTATTTTTTTTCAAGGGGAATGTTTTATGGACGGTAAACTGTTAAAGGTAAATATCCAAAAGAAACTTAAGGAATTTGAGCTTGATGTTGACTTTGAATTGAAAAACAAGCGTCTTGGTATTCTTGGCCCTTCCGGCTGCGGTAAAAGCATGACATTGAAATCCATTGCAGGCATTGTCGATCCGGATAATGGTATTGTAAGCTTAACTTCTGATGGAGAAACTGTTTATTTTGATTCCAGCAAAAAAGTTAATTTGAAACCTCAAAAAAGGAATGTCGGTTACTTGTTCCAGAATTATGCATTGTTTCCTAATATGACCGTTGAGGAAAATGTTGCCTGCGGTTTGTCTAAAGATGATGATGAAAAAATTGTATCTGAAATGATTAAACGTTTTCATTTGGAAGGATTGGAAAAAAGATATCCTAGGCAATTGTCAGGAGGTCAGCAGCAAAGGGTTGCTTTGGCCCGTATATTGGCTTATGGTCCGGATGTCATATTGCTGGATGAACCCTTCAGCGCTATGGACACTTTCTTAAAAGAGCAATTGCGTATTGAACTTGTTAATTCTCTAAGTGATTTTGATGGATTTTCCATTATGGTTACTCATGACCGTGATGAGGCATTTCAGTTTTGCGATGAGCTTATTGTGCTGGATGAAGGTAAGATTATAGCAAAAGGGGATACCTATGAAATATTTGAGAATCCAAGAAAGGTTCAGGTTGCAAGGCTTACTGGCTGTAAAAACATTTCAAAAATTGAAGTTATTGATGATTATCACCTCAAATCATTGGATTGGGGAATTACATTTGAAGTGTCTGAAAAGATTTCATCAAATATCTCCCATATTGGAATAAGGGCACATAATTTTTCTGCTGCCAATGAAGATGATGTTAATGTGATGGATACTAAAAATGCAAAAAAATTGGAGATGCCTTTTGAGTGGGAAATAACATTGGATAATGGTTTGTGGTGGAAACAGGATAAACGGATTAGGGAACATGACTTTGAGATTCCTGAGTATCTGAAAGTCGATCCAAATGACATAATATTATTGGAAGATTAGTTCAATTAAGTATATCATGGATGTTGAACGAACGATTTTAACTATCATAAATTTAACTTCCTCGACTGTTTATTTTAATATTCTCATTGATTTTATATCTTTTTATTAATTGTTTATTATATTAATATTAATGGCAGTGATTTTTGAGTTGATTTTTCATGGAGGATATACATGTCTGTTAATAAAATTTGTTTGGAATCATGATTTCAATATGTTAATGTTAAAATTTAAAGCAATCCTGCTGGTGGTTGTCAATGATTCCAATGGCTTCAAGATATGAATAGATTATAGTGGGTCCTACAAATTTCATTCCTCTTTTTTTTAAATCTTTTGAAATGTTTTTGGATAGGTCTGATTCGGTTAAATATTCTGCTTTAATAATATTTCCCTCAGTAAAGCCCCATATATATTCATCAAAGCTTCCGAACTCTTTTTGAATTTCAATAAAAACTTGCGCGTTGTTTATTGCTGAAGTGATTTTGCCTTTATGGCGGATAATTCCTTCGTTTTCCCTCAATTCATTAATTTTATCCTCACCGTAATCTGCTACTTTATTCACATCAAAATTATCAAAGGCTTTTTTAAAGTTTTCGCGCTTTTTTAATATTGTAATCCAGGACAGGCCTGCCTGAAAGGACTCAAGAACTAGAAATTCAAATAGTTCTCTATCGTCGTGAGTTGGAACTCCCCATTCCTCATCATGATATTCAACATATATGTCTTCCACTTCGGTTGCCCAGCTGCATCTTTTTTTGTTCATAGGTTTAATTATTAATCGCCCCATTTAAATATATTCTTAATAAGATTTTTATTTGCTTGGTGCATACCGCGCTTCCGAGTGGGACAATTTAAAAAATATTAATAAATATCATTGACAAAAATAATAATATTGTTGACACTCTAAACATTAATGACATATTGTGTTATGTTAAAAAATTAATTTGAAAAAAAGCTATTGTGGGGAATTTTAATGAAAAATTTAGGTATGGGAATGATGAGGCTTCCGCTTCTCGATGAAAATGACTTTACAAGCGTTGACTATGACCAGGTAAATAAAATGGTGGATGCATATATGGATGCAGGATTCAATCATTTTGATACTGCATACATTTACCATGAAGGGGTAAGTGAAGATGCATTTAAAAAATGTGTTGTTGAGAGATATCCGCGCGAATCATTTAAGATTGCAACAAAATTGCCGTTATTTGTAATCACTGAAGAATCACAATTGGAACCGATATTTGCCGACCAGCTGAAGAAATGCGGTGTGGACTACTTTGATTATTACATGCTGCATAACGTAAGCGGATTTACTGAAACAGCATGGAAAAATGTTGACTTGTATTCATTTATCCAAAAGAAAAAAGAGGAAGGTTTCATTAAGCATATTGGAATTTCCACTCACGGAAATGCTGAATTTCTGGAAGAAATTTTGTTCGAACACCCGGAACTTGAATTTGTTTTGCTTCAAATCAACTATCTTGACTGGAAAGACGAATCAATTGAATCAGAAAAATGTTTGGAAATTGCCAAAAAATACGATAAGCAGGTTATGATTATGGAACCGTATAAAGGAGGATTTTTGGCTGATGTGCCTAAAGAAGCTGAAAAATTAATGAAAGATTATAATCCTGACAGGTCAGTTGTTTCCTGGGCAATGAGATTTGTAGCTAATCTCGGTGCCTGTGTAGTTTTGACTGGAGCAAGTAATCTGGAACAGCTTGAAAACAATATTGAAGAAATTAAAAACGCAGATCCATTAAACGATGAGGAAATGAAAATCATTGAAGAGGTTTCAGAGATTATTACAGGTAATATTACTGTGGACTGTACAAAATGTAGGTATTGTGTTGATTCATGTTCCGAAGACATTGACATTGCAAAAATCTTTGATTTGTATAACAAGGAAAAGATACTTGATGATAAAACAGGATGGACCCAATACGGTAATGCTTATCTGAATTATTCAAAGCTTCCTGATGTTGGAATAGCTTCAGACTGTATTGAATGTGAAATGTGTATTGAAGAATGCCCTCAGCAGATTAACATTCCTGAAGTCTTAAAGGATGTTGCTGAAACCTTTGAAACTGAAGGTTATGGTTTTTAAGGAATAATTCTATTTTTTGGGTGTTTGTTAATTAAACTCCCAATGTATTTTTTTTTAATTTTAAAAGATATCAACTGTTAGCAGTGTTCTCTTTTTTTTCAGTTGTTTAATGGTTGGTTAAAAATAGTTAGTTAATAAAAAGTCAAAAAATGAGGGGTTTAAAGCCCTCTAAAAAAAGTTTAAATTTTATTGTTTGCGTCTTCTTAAAGGAACAATAGCAAATATGCTTAATAGCAACATAATTATTGGATTTCCAGTAGCTTTTTTGTCGACAGGAACGTGGCTAGATTCTTCCTGATTAACCGGTTCGTCCGGTTCAACTGGTTCAACAGGGTCAACAGGGTCAATTGGTTTTGGAGTAACGTTTTTAACAATAGAAACATTAGCATTGTCACTTACGTTTCCAGTCAAGTCTGATCCTGCAATAGCAACATTAGTAACACTTCCAGCTTTGGTAGCGTTACATGTAATAATGAAGCTTATACTTTCACCCGGAGCTAAACTACCTGAGTAATAATAAGTATTACCCACTTTAGACCAGCCATTACCATTGAAACTAACAAATTCTAATCCATCTGGGAGTTCATCAATGACAAATATGTCATTAAGAGTAACATCCCCAGTATTTCTCACAGTAATAGTAAATGAAACTAATTCACCAACTTTTACTTGATTTTTATTAGCAACTTTACTTATAGCAATACCCGGAGATACAACAACAGTAGTATTATTGGAATATGCTTTTGAAGTAGCATTGCTAGTTAAATTAGAACCTGCAATAACTTCTGGTATGAATGTGCCGGATTTAGTTGTATTGAAGTATAAGATATAATTGACAGATTCACCAGGGTTTAAAACACCGGAATAAACAAATCTATCACCTACTTTAGTCCAACTTTCTCCTTCGAATCCAGTGAATATTAATCCTTCAGGGAAAACATTTGAAACGTAAACGTCTCCAAGGACACAATCACCATCGTTTGTAACAACAACAGTAAAGCTAACAGGACTGCCAAGAATAACCTTCGGAATATTAGATATTTCACGAACAACTAAACTTGGAGTATATACTGTAACGGTAGCATTAGCAATATGATTATTTATATTATCAGCACCGGCAACAATGTTATTTGTGAAATTACCTGAAATAGTAGTATTAACTAAAACAATTAACTCCACGCTTTCACCAACACCTAAAGAATGTTCATAGTAGAATATATCTTCATTTTTAATCCAATTAGGGCCGATAAAAGAGTCGTAAATTAATCCTTCAGGAATCATTTCTTCTACAAATACATTATTGAGTTCTATATCTCCATAATTTGTAATGATTATTTTAAAGCTAGTTCCATTACCTGAATAAACAAAGTCATCAAGTGCTACTTTAACAACAGAGAAGCCCGGATTATAAACTGTAACGTTTGCAGTACTGTTTTTAACAGTAGGCTCTTCAGAACAATTTACACGAGCAACATTTTTGAAAGTACCGTTAGTTAAAGCTTTAGCAACAATCCAAACAGTGTAATCATGATATGCAGGTAAATTATCTATAATCCAAACAATATTTTGACCATCTTTATTATAATTGCCACTAGCGCTTACAAACTCAAATCCGTCCGGTAAAACATCACTGATACGAACATGTGTTGCGAAACTATTGCCGTGATTTGTGGCAACAATAGTGAAGTTAACCATGCCATTAATGAATGTTTTTGTAACATTAACGGTTTTTTGAATCTTCAAGTCAGGTTCATATACATAAATTGTAGTATTATCAGATACACGAGTGGTATTTTCACTGCAGTATACTGATGCAACATTAGTGTAAGCACCTGTTGCAGTAGTTCTAGCTTTAATAGTTACATTGACTGATTCGCCACCATTTAAATGTGGGAAAATATGTTCTAAAAGATATCCTTCAACCAAAGTTAAACCTTCAGGAAGTACATCTTTAAGTACAACAAATGTTGCATTTTCATCACCAACATTAGTTATGGTAATAGTGAAAGTAACCACATTACCAATAGCGAAATCATCATCATTAGCAACTTTAGTAATATCCAAAGTAACTGGTTTAAGCACTTTAACAGTAGTAGTAGAACTGTTTTTAACAGTAGGCTCATTACTACAATTAGCTTGAGCAATATTTCCGAAAGTACCATCAGTTAAAGCTCTGACAACAACCCAAGCAATGAAATCTTGTTCTGCAGGTAACCTGTCAACAGTCCAAACAACAGTTTGGCCTTTTATAACATAGTCACCGCTAGCACTTACAAACTCGAATGATTCATCTAAAACATCACTGAGGCGAACGTCTAATGCAGCATTATTACCATGGTCTCTGACAACGATAGTGAAGTTAACCAATTCATTGATTTTAGCTGCACTAACATTGGCATTCTTATAGACTTTCAAATCAACAACATATACATTTACTGTAACGTTATCAAATACGCGAGTTGTATTTTCATTGCAGTATGCTGATACGACATTAGTGTAAGCACCTTTTGCAGTAGCTCTAGCTTTGATAGTTATATTAACTGATTCACCACCTCTTAAAAGAGCAATAGTTTGTTTTAAACTATAACCTTCAGATAAAGCTAAACCGTCAGGAAGTATATCTTCAACTACAACATTGGTAGCGTTCTCTTCACCGAGGTTAGTTACGGTAATGGTGAAAGTAACATCATCACCAATAGAGAGATCATCATCATCCGCAACTTTGGTAATATCCAAAGTAACTGGTTTAAGTACTTTAACAGTCGCAGTACTGTTTTTGACAGTAGGCTCTTCACTACAATTTACATGAGCCACATTAACGAAAGTACCGTTATATAAAGCTCTAGCAACAATCCATACAGTGTAATCTTGCTCTGCAGGTAACCTATCAATAATCCAAACAATATTTTGATGATTTCTGATATAGTTGCCGCTAGCACTCACAAACTCAAATTCCTGAGGTAAAACATCACTGATACGGACGTTTGTTGATTCATCATTACCATGGTCTCTGACAACGATAGTGAAGTTAACCAAATCATTGATTTTTGCTTCACTTACATTTGCATTCTTATGAATCTTTAAATCTATAATATATACATTAACTGTAGCATTTGCAGATTTAACAGTATCATTTTCAGCACAGGTAACATTCACATGATTTGTGAAAGAACCTATTTTGGTTGTCTGAGCAACAACAGTAAATCTATATGTTTCATCTTTAGCCAGGAATGGAACAACATGATTCAATTCACCGCTTATCCATTTTAAGCCATCAGGTAATGTATCATTAATAACAACATTAGTAGCGTTTGAAGGACCTTTATTGGTCACGTCAATAGTGAATGTAACAACATCACCTATTTCTGTATCGTTATCATCAACAGTCTTAACAATGTTTAAATCAACGATTGAAATGACATCAAACTCTATAGTATCGTTGTTATTGGTATAATTCCATTCTTTTTCATCACATGAAACATTAACTGAATTGTTGAATAAACCTACTTGAGATGTTTTGGCGGTTAAGACCAATTTAGCTTGTCTGCCATTTTCCAGTTTGTCAATATTCCAAGTATTGCTTGAAGAATCATAGGTTCCAACTGATGTGTTAGTATCAATGACTGTTAATCCGTTTGGAAGAACTTCTTTGATAACTACGTTAGTTGCTTCAGTTGCGTTAGCTGCATTACTTACTGTGATTGTAAATACTGC
>NZ_CADCJB010000003.1 GCF_902801725.1 uncultured Methanobrevibacter sp.
TTGACTCCAACTTCAGGAGATGCCATTGCAGATATTAAAACAATTATGGGGGAATAACTGATGAGTGAAGATATTAAAGCGAAAGCTTTAGATATCCAATCCATATTGGATTATCAGGCAGATAGTGTCGTAAGCCGTGAAGTAATCAAGAAAGAGTTGGGGACAGTAACATTCTTTGCCTTCGACCAGGGTCAGGGATTGTCAGAACATTCCGCTCCTTTTGATGCAATGGTTCAAGTAATAGATGGTGAAGCTGAAATTACAATTTCCGGTGTAAAACACACTGTTGGGGCAGGTGAAATTATTATCATGCCTGCTAATGAACCACATGCTCTTCAGGCAGTAAACAGTCCGTATAAAATGATTTTAACCATGATAAAAAGTGATTAAATTCATTTTATTTTTTTTTTAAATATTAACTATTTTTTCCACCAGACCATTATCCAGTCAGCTTTGTCTTTGACGTTATAATATTTCCCTGTGTCTTCATCAAAGCTGAGAATTCTCTCAAGATATTTTCTCAGCAATTCTTTTTCTTCATCAGAATATAGGTCAAGCCTAAACTTGCCGTTATCCATAGCACTCTGGATGCTGTCATACATGCGGTAATTATTCAAATCAAACCTTTCGACATTGGCATAGATGCCGAGATTGAATAATATGTTGAAAAGATAATTGTAATCTGGAAAATCTTCTGTTTTTATTCCAAGTTCCTTATCGAAATCTTTTTCTATTTTTTTGTTTTCAGGTCCGAATACGGTTATGAAGACATATTTGTTGGCAATTTTGTCAAGTTCGGTTAACACTTCACAAATAGGGACAATTCCATTAAGAGATCTTGAGCAGACCACAACATCGACATCTCCAATTTCATCATATGAAATTTCTTCAATCGGTTTTAATATGGTCTTGATATTTTCAACGTTATTGTCACAAGCCCTCTTTTTTAAATATTCAAGCATTTTTGGTGATGAATCAATGCCTATGACTTTTTTTACTTTTTTGGCTAATGGTATGGTTATTGAACCTTCTCCACAACCCACATCCAGTACAGTGTCTGTTTCATTAAGAATCAGCTTCTCAAACAGTACCTTTTGATAATCTTCGCCTCGGGTTCTTTTATAGAATCGTGGAGCGGCATCATCCCAGTTTTTATTTACTTTATTTTTAAGCCTTGATGCCCAAAAATCTTCCCATTTGACTTCATCGGGGTTTTCAATGCACTGCTTCATGTTTCACACCTTTGTCTTTCCGGACAGAATGTTTTTGTAATCCTCATAGTTTTCCTTGAGAAGCCTTGGGATGTCCAGTTCATAAGGGCAGTTGTCCACGCAGCTGTAACATTCGATACAATCTTCGCTTTTAGCCATTATCTGCTGCCATTCTTCAGTTAAGTGAGGTTCTGTTGGAAACCTTCTAACCCAAAGGGACATTCTTGCACATGTATTTATTTTAATTCCTTCAGGGCATGGCATGCAGTATCCGCAGCCTCTGCAGAAATCTTCGCCCAGTTCATTTTTGTCTTTTTCAATTTCTGCTTTTAGGCTGTCGTTTAAAACTGTGTTTTCATCATAGGACAGGAATTCATCAAGCTCGGAGATTTTTTGAATTCCCCAAATTGGCAATACATTGTCGAACTGATTTAAAAACGCATAGCTTGCTTTGGAATTTTTTATCAATCCTCCACCCATGGCTTTCATAGCGATAAAACCAACGTCCAATTGTTTGCATTTGTTGACAAGATCTATTTCTTCACTGCCGCTTAAGTATGAAAACGGATATTGCAAAGTTTCATAAAGTCCGGATTCTATAGCTTCATGTGCAAATGTGATTTTATGGGTTGTAATTCCTATATGATTAATCATTCCATCTTCTTTTGCTTGAATCATTGCTTTAAATAGTTCATCATCATTCTTTGGGGTAAATGATATGTTATGGAACTGGTACAGGTCAAGGTAATCTGTTTTTAAGCTTTTAAGTGAAGTTTCCAAATCGCTCCAGAACACCTTGGGAGTTTCAGCTGCAGTTTTGCTTGCAAGATAAATGTTTTCACGAACATCTTCAAAGGCATTGCCCAGTTTCTCTTCGCTGTCTGTATAAAAATGTGCAGTGTCATAGAAATCAATTCCGTTTGCATAAGCTTTTTGAAGTATTTCAATTGATTCGTCCATGTTGCATCTCTGAATTGGCAGTGCGCCGAATCCGTTTTTGTTCACTTCCAAATTTGTTTTTCCCAACTTCATTTTAATGTCTCCAATATTAATTTCAATAGCCGATTATTTTTAATATGATGTATAAGATTATTATTACTATCAGTGCATAGATTGCATATTTTGATGAAATGAATTTTGTTTTCTTGAACTCTTCATCTTTGATGTCTCCCTGCCTCATTATCCTGTCTTTTTCAAATGAACATTTTTGATAGATTTTTTCCAGGTCATGGGGGAGGCGACCATGTTCGTTTAGCTTGTTTATGGTTTTATTTAAATGTTTGATGGCTTCCTGATTGTCTCCAAGCTCAACGCAACAGAATGCTGCTTTGTAATTAAAATTGGTTGTCAGCTCTAAATTGTCATTGGCTTCCTTTTCATACTGTATGCATTGTCTGTAATCTTTTAATGCTTCCTTGTACTGTCCAAGTTCATATTCTGCATCAGCTTTTGCATTCAATGCTGTTAAAGTGGTCTCTTCATCCAATGATTTTTCAAGGTATATCAATGCCTCTTTATTTTTGCCGTTCTTTTGAAGCATCTGGCCCTTGTAAAGGTTTAATTTTTTATCATCATCGTACTTGACCTCATATTTGTCCAGTTCATCTAAAGCTTCTCTATATTTTTTAGCCTGTATTAGAAGTTCGATTTTGGCCATTTTAACTTCTTTTTTTGAGATTCTAGGCTCTTCAACTTTGCAGTATTTGTCATACCTGTTATAGGCAGTGTCCATATATTTCAATGATTCGTCAATTTTCGATTTATTGAAAAGGGACATTGATTTGTCGCAAAGGGCATTAATTGATTTTGGTTGTTTTTTAAGGTATTCGTCAAAGTATTTTTCGCCGTAATCTCCGTCATCATGACTGGGGTCATAATATTGATAATACATTCCCTTTTCTTCTAAGGCAGGCAGGTAATCTTTCTGGATTAGAAGGTCTAAAATAGTTAGATATGATTCGATATCATCTTTGCCATGCCTTTTTCTGGCAGTTTTTAATGCATCCTTATAATTGGCATCTTCAATTAGTTTTTTTGCTTTTTCAATTTCCCTGCCCATTATATCAACCGGTTTTTTTAATACTCTCATTAATATTTAGGTTTTTATCTATAATATTTTTTTGATTCTAAAAACATTAACTATTTTTATATCTTGCATCAAAATTATAAACAAGTAAAGAATTTTTACTTGACGCTTATTTTTGTTAAATAATTAAATGTGATGATTAAATGAATGATTTAGAGGAAATTATCTATAAACATGCTTTATTAAATGCAGCTAAACATAAGGGAAGTGCAAATCCCGGAGCTGTTATGGGTTCAATAATGTCAAATGAACCTGAACTCAGAAGCAAAGCAAAAGAAATCGGTCCGATGTCTGGTAAAATTGTAGCGAAAGTCAATGCGCTGTCTTTAGAAGAGCAACAGGCAGAAATGGAAAAATTCGGTGTTGAAGTTCAGGACAAAAAACCTAAAGCTAAGGAAGTTGGCCTTCAGGAACTCCCTGGAACTCATGAAAACATAGTTTTACGTTTCGCTCCAAATCCAAGTGGACCTTTACACATTGGACACTCTCGTGCAGCCGTTCCAAATGCGGAATATGTAAAAAGACATAACGGAAAACTGATTTTGAGAATTGAAGATACAGATCCCAAAAGAGTATATGAGCCTGCTTACGAAATGATTCCCGAAGATCTCGAATGGCTGGGAATCAAGGCCGATGAAGTGATTTATCAGTCTGACAGATTCGAAACATATTATGACTATGCCCGCCAATTAATCGAGAATGGTGCTGCCTATATGTGTACCTGTGACGGTGCAACATTCAAGGAACTCAAAGACAACTGCAAAGCATGCCCATGCAGGGACAATTCCATAGAGGAAAATATTGAATTATGGGAAAAATTCGACACTATGGAAGCCGGTGAAGCTGTTCTAAGAGTTAAAAC
Source organism: uncultured Methanobrevibacter sp. (assembly GCF_902801725.1). Lineage (GTDB taxonomy): Archaea > Methanobacteriota > Methanobacteria > Methanobacteriales > Methanobacteriaceae > Methanocatella. The sequence continues at coordinate 4,160 of NZ_CADCJB010000003.1, forward strand.
CGATATTGCTCATAAGAATCCTGCAATTCGTGATTGGGTAGCCATGAGACTGGTTGACGAAACTCATCCTCGCCTGGGCAACAAATACAGGATTTATCCAATGATGAACTTCTCTGTGGCAGTGGATGACCATCTGATGGGATTGACTCATGTTTTAAGAGGAAAAGACCATTTGGCCAACACTGAAAAGCAGAAATACTTGTATGATCATATGGGATGGGATGTGCCTGAATATATCCACTATGGCAGGCTTAAAATGGAAGATATCGCACTCAGTACATCCAAGGCAATGGCAGGAATTGAGGATGGAACATATTCAGGATGGGACGACCCTAGATTGGGAACACTAAGGGCTATTGCAAGAAGAGGAATAAACCCAAGAACCATTTACAATTTGATTACCGAAATTGGTGTTAAGATGGCTGATTCCGCTATCAGCTGGAAAAAAATCTACGGATTAAACCGCAGCTTCCTTGAACCGGTTGCCAACAGGTATTTCTTCTGTGAAGAACCTCAACTTGTGGAAATTGATGGCTATGAGGGTGGTAAAGTGGATATTGAAAGGCCGCTTCATGCTGACCATTTGGATAGGGGAAACAGAGTTCTTCCTTTTGAAGGAACTGCTTATCTTGCAAAATCAGACATTGGCGATGGAATATTCCGCCTGATGGATGCTGTCAATGTCAACATTGAAGATGGAAAAATATCTTATCATTCCACTTCCTTTGAAGATGCAAGGGCAGTCAAAGCAAGGATTATCCAATGGGTTCCTGCTGAAGACAATGTTGATGTTAAAATTGTCATGGATGATGCATCAATTAAAACAGGTCTTGGTGAAGGTGCACTTCGCGATTTGAAAGTTGGTGATATTGTTCAATTTGAAAGAGTGGGATTCGCCCGCCTTGATGAAATTTCAGATGGTGAATTGGTGTTCTACTTCGCACATAAATAGGTGATAAAATGACAATGTTTTCAAATGGATTTTCAAATCTTCAGATGCCTGAAGACTTTGAGCCTATTGCCACTAAAGATGAATTCAATGACATGTATCTGGTAAATACTAAGATACCAATGTCCATTAAGTTTTCCACCACTCCCACATTGGTAGGACTTCCGGATATTAGGGAGGATATAGAAAAAAATATCAAAAATAACGATAAGATAAATCTGATAGCTTCTGATTTCATACCTATTAACGATGATATTTATTATATGATTGTATCTTCGTTTTCCGATGGAGAAAATGAGATTCGCCGCAATGAATTTTTATATGTGGAAGATAATAACCTGTATATTTTCGAATATACTTATCCTTATGCCGATAGGGAATTGGATGATTTTTATTTGAATGTTATTCGTTCTTTAAAAATAGTGGTTCCAAAATATATAGTTGAAAATGGCAGTTACAGATTGAATAATGAATAATAGATTCTAATTTTTTAAAAAAGTAATATTTAAGGGGTTAATCCCCTTAATGTATATTGTTTTTATTTTTATATCACATGATACCTTTCGGAACCGTGTGCATGTGAATATGTTTTTCCACATTTTATGAAGGGGTAAAGGCTTACTATAATTGGGCATTTGTAACGTACAGTGTATTTTAAGTATTTTACGCTGCTTTTATAGTTCTTGTTTGATGGAGTGTATATGAGCTTGATGTATTTGGTTACAGACTTTTTGTAGTAATAGTCATTTCCTTTCTTGGTCACATAATTCCAATCAAAACCGTTTCTATATAGTTTTACTTTACCGTTTACATTTTCTTTTTCGCCAATGCCAACTACCTTAAGCACGCCTCCTTTGACATATTTGCCGCTTGCGGTAACTATTTTTGCATAGAATGCTTTGTTACTGGTGTCGCCCCTATAAACAGTTTGCGGTTTGACAAGGATCTTGGTTGCTATTCTGCCCCTAATCATTGCATAGCTTGTAACTTTTTTAGAAGCTTTATAGAATGTGTTTGCAATGTATCTGGCTGCATATACATATTTTTTGTTTTGTTTTACTTTCATATATTTGGTTGCCACACCGTTTTTAACTTTGACCTTATAGTTTTTGCCGCTTATTCTAAATACGACATAACCTCCTGTAAGCTTTTTGCCTTGGCTTGTCACTGTTGCCTTAAGTTTTACAGTAGTTCCACCTCTTTTAACAAATTTGAAAGCTTTTATGGTTACTGAAGGTTTTTTAACTTCTAAACGTGCAGCATCCATGAATGTTCCTTCTGAATCATCATTAGCTACATATATGGCATATTTTCCAGGTTTAATCTCTTTTGGGTTAATAGTATAGGTATAAGTTACACTATTTCTATCTTTACCATTATTAGTAACAGTTTCTGATTCAGAAACTTCTGAAACTAAATTATTTTTACTATCCAGTTTGAATATGCAAACGTATAAATTAAATGCATTGTAATTTGTATTCTTACATGGATTAATATTAAATTCTATCACGGCACCATTTACAGCTGAAAACTGATAAACGTCTTTTGTGAATTTAACTGTGTACATGCTGGCAGGAGTTTTTTTGGCTGAAAGAACCTCATCGGACTCAACCACTGCCACTGAAGGATCATTCTCGGTAGCGGCCAATGTGTCTTCACTTGCAACATCCTCTTTTGTTTCTTTATTTGTATCATCAGTCACATTACTTGAATCGTCAATAAAAACAGTTACTACATCGTCTGAAGCTGCATCATCAACTGTTAATGCATCAGTAACATTATCTACTGCACTTACTGTCGATATGGTACAAATACTAACTATTAATAATAGAAGTATATATATCTTTTTGTTAAACATAGTTTCCCCTTAAATTATTTATTTCATATAAAGAAATGCATCTCTATGCTTAAAAGTCTAAAAATGAGAGTATATAAATATTAATTAAATTGTAAAATATTCTTGTCTTTATTTAGGATTTTTGAGATTTTTATTTTTCTTTTAAAGTTCAAATCAAGTTAAATTTACTTCTTGAAATTGTTTAAAACAAGCATTAAAAAAATATATTGGATTGTAGGGTATGGTGAATAATTGTGGTGTTTTAAGTAAAAAAGATAATTTAATATACCTTTTTTACATCTGACGGTTTGATAATGATATTTTTTCTTCTGTATCTTACAGAGATGTCGTCACCGTTTATTGCATAAACCTGGCTGGAATAGGTTTCTCCCTGATGATTGAAAATGATTTCATCACCTTTCTTAAGGACAACTTCATTATTGTTTAACTTTATTTTTATATTGTCTCTTGAAGGTTTTTCCTTAATTGCAGGTATTACTTTTTCTTCCTTATGTTCAGGTTTTGGAGCTGTTTCTTTTATGCTAAATACATTTTGTGAATTTCTCTGTCTTAATGAGTCATCCATCTCAGCCCTATGATACTCTTCATATGTTGCTTCATAATCTGCATGAGTTTCATTGATGATTGGTACAAATTCATCTTCGTATTCGTTGACGTTTCTGATGAAATCCTCTTCAATGACATCTTCTTCAACAGGTGGCTCTGATATGAGCTTTTCCTTAACGTCCTGGAATATTTTTGAACCTTTAATTGTGTTTGTAATTTTAGCCAAATCTTTTCTGTAGTCCAAATCACTGTCATAGTCGCCAAATACATTTTCATCCTTGAGATCTGCTCCGAATTTGTAATCGTCTTTGACTTTTGTTGGAGTTTTAAGTATCGGTTCTTTTATGACTTCCTCTGTTTTTTCACTTTCTGTATTGTTAAGCAAAGCATCAGTAATGTCTGTACTTTCGGAAATGCTTTCTTCGGTTTCTTCACTTTCTTCGCCGGCGGTGGTTATTGCCTCTTCAATGTCTTGTGAAGTAACTGTTGATGCTTCGAGTTTTGGTTCTTCTTCAACGGTTTTGGTAATTGTATCGCTTGCATTTTCCTTTTTGGTTGTTTCAGGGATTGCATCGCTTACCTTTTCCTCTTTAACAGGTTCTTTAACAGCATCTTTCTGTTCATCTTCATCTTCAGATTCATTGATGATGCTTCTGATTGTTTCTTCAGGCATTTCGTCAATAATCTCTTCAATGTTTTTCTCTTCTTGCTTTTGTTTGATGCTTTCTTTAAGTTCTTCTAATTCTTTGTCTTCATCATCATTTTTATGTGCTTCTTTTTCTCTTTCACTATCTTTTCTTTTTGATTCTTTAATAAGTTCATCAATAGTGAATAAATCTTTTAACTCATGTTTTTCATTTTTAGGGTTGTTACTTTGGCTCATAATATCCATCTGGCTTTGTTTAATTGGTTCTTGAAATTTTTCAACGGTATTACCATAATCCACAAGTACTTGATTTTGTGATTCGTATTCAATATTATTGTAATTAGCATTATTAACTTCTGAAACAACAGGTTCTTCATATATTTCATTGAATGAAGGTTGTTTGTTTAGGCTAGCAGGTTTAGATTGATTAAGAGTAGCTGGTTGATTGGAATTGGATTTATCTCCATTATTGGATAGAATATTTTTTCCTGCTGAAACTAGGTTACTTAAGGATCCTGTATCTTCAAGTATTGATCCATCATCTTTCTCTAATTCTTCTCCTTTATAGTGCAATTTAACTAGTATTATTGCAATAATTGCTATAATGGCTATTGTAATCCAAATTATTATTGTTATTCCATTCATTCTACCAACTTCTTTTATTAATTTTTAGTATTTTATATTTATGTAAACAAGTTAATTTAAATATTTTCATATTTGGGGTTCTATCAATATCATTATGAAATAAAATTTTTACTATTTTTCAATGATAATTATACTAATCATTCATTTTATATATTGAAAAAATAAAATATATATTAGATTAATATTTATGAGGTTTAATCATGGTTGTTAAAATTAATGAAAACTATCTTAAGTTAAAAAGTAGCTACCTTTTCGTTGAAGTGGCAAGAAGAGAATCAGAATTCAGGAAAGCAAACCCTGATGCAGATATCATCAAAATGGGTATCGGAGATGTTACAAAACCTTTAGTTCCTGCAGTCATTGAAGCATTCCATTCTGCTGTGGACGATTTGGGAAATGGTGAAACATTTGTGGGATATGGTCCTGAACAAGGCCATGACTTTTTAGCTAAAACTATTATTGAAAATGACTACACTGCACGTGGAATTGATTTGGACACTTCCGAAGTTTTCATAAGCGACGGAGCAAAAAGCGACACAGCTAACATACAGGAAATCTTTGGAATAGACAATAAAATCGCTGTAACTGACCCTGTATATACTGTATATGTGGACACAAATGTTATGGCTGGAAGAACTGGAGAAATGAAGGACGATGGTATGTATGAAGGATTAACTTACATCAAATGTAATTCAGAAAACGGTTTTGTTCCTGAACTTCCATCAGAACCAGTAGATATTATTTATTTATGTTATCCTAATAACCCAACAGGCACTACCCTTACAAAAGATCAATTGAAAGTATTCGTTGATTATGCCAAGGAAAATAAATCAATAATTTTATTTGATGCTGCTTACGAAGCATTCATAACTGAAGATAATGTTCCTCATTCCATTTATGAAATAGAAGGTGCAAAAGAAGTAGCTATTGAATTTAAGAGTTTTTCCAAAACTGCTGGTTTTACCGGAACTCGTTGTGCATACACTGTTGTTCCTAAGGAATTGATGGGATACGACAGTCAGGGCAATGCAGTTGAAATCAATCCGTTATGGAATAGAAGACAAACCACTAAATTTAACGGTGCATCCTATCCTGTTCAAAAGGCTGCCGAAGCGGTTTATTCTCCTGAAGGTAAAAAACAAATCAGGGACACCATCGATTATTATATGGAAAATGCTAAAATCATCAGGGAAAGCCTAACTGACCTTGGCCTTGATGTATATGGCGGTGTAAGCTCCCCTTATATTTGGGTAAAAACTCCTAATGATATGGATTCATGGGCATTCTTTGATTTATTATTAAACGAAGCCAATGTAATTGGAACTCCAGGTTCCGGATTTGGTCCAAGCGGTGAAGGATATTTAAGATTAACTGCATTCAATACTTTGGAAAACACTAAAGAAGCAATGGATAGAATTTCAAAATTAGAATTTTAGGTGTTAATCTTGAAAGTAGTAGAAAAGCCAATTTCAGTTGAAGAAGAAGACTCCTTTAAAATGGTTTTATCAAAGTATGGTGCTTTAGCTTTGGATAAACAGGAAAATCTTTCAGAATTGATTGGAGAAACAATTGGGGATTTGGATATCGAGAAGGGCATAATCACTTTCGGCGACATCACATTCCCGGTTCAAATCCTGGGATTTTATTCTGAAGATTTGATGCAATGGTCATGGGCATGGGACAATGAAGAGATTTTCGGCGAAAATCTAATCAAATCAGCAAAACAGATTAAAGCTATTGGGGATGAATTCGGATTGTCTGAATTTAATTCTTCTCCACTCAACTCCAATTTTGATGATTGTCACACTTTAGCAATGGCTTCAATAGCTATATTGGATATGGATGGCTATTATGCAGTATCTGAAGATGGATTGGACATATTTGTAGCAATCAAATCAGATTTAATTGAGGAAAATAATTCTGTGATAAAATTCAGGGATACCTATTACAACTTTCAGAAGAATTTCAATATATATCCAAAGGTTGCATTTGAAGCATATACAAAACTTAAGGGTTATGGATATAAGCCTCATGACGATTTTTCACTGGCAAAGATTGGTGAAGCCCGGGTCATGGCAGGTTTCACTGAAAGGGGCAACGTTACCCGTATCATAATCTTTGGTGATGAACAGGACTGATAGTATGGACCCAGATTTAGTTGAAGAAATTGAATACATGATTAATGCCCTTTCTAAATCTGGTTTTTTTAACAAGGATGAAATTCTGGAAATATTGGAGGATGAATTTATTGGGGAGGATGTTGATTTTTCCCAATTCGACATCTCTTTAAATGAGTCTGATAATATTAATTTCGCTAAGTTGGAAAATGTTTTTGAACTGTTGGCAGGTAAAAATATTGTAGCTATTCACAATTGTGGCTATGATATCAAAGAAGGCGTTACTGATGCTTTTGAGCTTTATGTGCATTTAATGAATAATAAATATTCTCCGGATGGTTTTTGCTTCTACACCTTTGAGGATGTTGAAGAGGCAATTCTGGAAGAAAAACTGAAAATCACATTTGGGGACTTTGAGAACAATGAAGATAAAGCTTTAAAAATTGGTAAAATTGTTTTTGATTGTTTAAAATCATGTGATTTTGAAATCAATTGGGATGGAACTATCAATAATCAAATAGAAATAAATCCATTCGGATGGGATAAATCTTATGATAATCAAAAGGAATATGAAATTGAAGGTGCATATGATAATTTTGTAGGAGCATTAAAATGAATGGAAGATCACTTAAATTAATTAGGGATGTAATTATTAATTCAGGCAAATTGACTTCAATAGAAATATCTCAGGATTCGATTTATTTGGAGTTTATGGATGTAGAGCTTGGATCTCATAAGGAGACTGAAGATTTTTCATTAACTGTTCGTTTTGCACAGGATTCTTTTATAACAGCCTTTTATAACAATATTTGGGATATAGATTTCTTATCTAAATACGACTTCAAAAATCAGCTTTTGAGTGAAGATGTTTTATTAGACATAGATGATTTGAAATTTGTAGATTTTGAATATCTTAATGATTTATTCTATGATTACAAAAAGGAGAAAACAATTTCAGTTGTAGAGGATTTCAGTATTCATAATATCAGAAATGACTTTTTTATGCTTTTGAAGACAAGAGAAATAGCAATTGCCGTTGGCGGTAATCAAATGGATTTCTTCACTAAGGAAGAAAGATTGGATGATGCCTCACTAAGGGAACTTTCAAATCAGTGGATGCTTTACTTTTTAAAATATCATCTGAAAAGAAATATTATAAAAGATCCTATGTGCGAAAATCATCCTTTGATATATCCTAAAGAATAATTGTTGTTCTATTTTTACTTTTTCTTTTTTAATATTGATTTTAGGATTGATTAAAATATTATTTTTTAAAACAAGTATTATAATTTTTAGTTATATATTTAATTTAAAAAAAGTTAGTTCAAGGTATGTGGGATGTTACGAAATTGTAAGCATCTCTCACACCTGAAATAAATCCATTATATTCTGTGTTGTGAATATTGCTCATATCATCTTCAATACGGTCATCCACTTCCCTTAAGAAAGTTGAATTGTTGTAGTCATGTGATGTGAAATAATGAACCTGTATTGCATAATTTGTGTCTTCTTTAGGGAAAACATAATTAACTCCAATATGGCTCCAAGTCACATTGTTGTTTCTTGAAGGATTTGAGAAATATTGTTTTGATACTGGAACTCCGCTTGCAGTGGAATTTTCAGTTTTGAGAACTTGATAATCTCCTTTTTCCATATTTCTGAATTTGGCTTCCGAAATCGATGTAATGTGATCTTCAGGCCAATCATCCCAATGGTCGATATAGACATATCTGTTTGTAATTGCATGTGGAGTTTTGGATTCGTTTGTTAAGTTTAATTCTTCAGTGCTGTTCCATGCTTGGGGCACAATGGTCACACTATGGTCAAAATCAATGGTTCTGTCTGTATTAACACTTAAAAAACTGTTTATTGCATTAATGTTGGTTGCAAAGAAAATAATGATTATTATAAGTACGACTCCACGAATTATATCTCCTCGCCTCATTCTTTTTGACCTCCTGTATGTTCGGTTTTAGACCATTTTCTTTCTTTTCTTGTAAGCATTGTCATCATTGTCATGAAGAATAATGGTATCAAGTGGAAACAGTAAATATAATATTTTACAAGGTCTTTTATGTATTCCAGAATTGTAGGTTTATCTCTTGAAAGAGCAAGTAAAATTCCAGGGAAAAATGCAATCATGGATAATACTCCAACAATGAACGGAGCTTCCATTCTAATAATGGTTGGGCCATGGAAAATGAACCATGAAATTGCATTGACTATTGTGACAACAAATCCGAAGAAGATTAATAAGTTAAAACTATAAAAAGAAATGTGTTCGATAATATGGAATTTCTTTGAGATAGATATTTTTGACCTTAGAATCTGGGGTAAATAAACGAATAAAGTTTCAAAGTTACCTATAGCCCATCTGATTCTTTGTCTGAAGAATGCTCTCCATGATGTAACTGCTTCCTGATATACTGCACAGTCTCGGGCATAACGTATTTTTCCACCATTAAGAATAATTTTTATTGCAAGGTTCAAATCTTCAGTAACTGCAAAACCGTCCCAGCGACCGGAGTCTATGATTGCTTGTTTTTTTACAAATTGCCCATTTCCACCTAAAAATCCTGTGAAGTTAAAATTATCCTTTGCAATTAATGTATTTCCAAAACTTGCGAATTCTACATGTTGCATACGGGCTAAAAAGTTTTCATTTTTGTTCCACATTTTAACTCTTGACTGAACTCCTTCAATGCCTTCTCCATTTAGATATTGGACGATTGTCATGAGATAATCTGTACTGATTTGTGTATCCGCATCAAATACTCCGATAATTTCTCCTTTGGATAATGTTAAAGCATCGTTTAAAACAAAACCTTTACCTTTTCCGGATCGTGGCGGGTGTCTAGTAACAATTTTAAGTTCAGGAATTTCCTTTTTTAAGCCGGATAATATTTCTCCGGTACTGTCTGTAGATCCGTCATTTACGACAATCACTTCAAAGTTGGATTCTCCATTTTTGGTATATTCTGATTCACAAACACTTCTGACTGTTGATTCAATAGTGTATTCTTCGTTGTGCGCCGGAATAAAAATGCTTATAAAAGGAAGGTCATCCTCTTCGTATGGGGTGACTGGTTTTTGTTTTTTTATGCTGACAATAGAGTTAAGGAGCATAGCTGATGTTGGAATTATAAGTACCCATTGAAGCCATGTTGCATTTCTACTTAAAATAGCTATGATGATTAATGCGATACAAAGAATCAAAAGAAAACTTGAGTCTGATTTTTCAATTAAAAGTTCTGTATTTTTTTCTTCTATTTTATGCTGGGCTGTTTGAACGCTTAATTTATTTTGTTCATGTTTTTTAAGGGAAACGGCCATTGCTCTTTGCAGTTCATCCTCTTCAAAAGGCTTAAGCAGATAGTTGTAGGGATTACTCATTAGTAATTTATCGATAGTGTTGTCAAAAAGAGCTCCTACAATAATAATGACTGGAACATCAAATATTTCCAAATCAGTTGCCAGTTCCAGCAAATCTAATCCTTGTATTTCAGTATCCAGAAATATCAAATGAGGTGATAAATTGTCTATCTTTTCGAAAATTTCATCTTTTTGTGAAGCTGATCCGACATACTCATAATTGTAATCTTCAACATATTTCTCTATCAAAGATAACATTATCTCTTCAGAGCCTATGGCAAATATTTTTGGCCGACCTTTAATTAGTTGTAATTCCGTCATTTGAATCTATTGTGTAAATCCACTGGCGTCATCTATTTTGCTTTCTTCTAATTTTGCTCTATTTATGGTTATTTTAAGAGTTTTATCCAATTTGGTTATGTCGTATGGTTTGGATACAAATCCGTAGGATCCTTTCACATTGGATTTTTCAAAAGTATCAGTATCTGTGTTTGCGGTTAAATAGATTACTGGGATTCTTAATTCTGATATTACTTCTGCAGCTTCAATACCTTCCATATCTCCTTTTAATTTAATGTCCATTAAAACAACGTCAGGCACTTTTTCTGCTGCTACATCAATTGCATCTTGACCAGTATCAACTGTATCGATTACTTCATAACCCAATTCCTCTAGACTGTATTTTAAATCTAATGCAGTGATTGCTTCATCTTCAACAATTAATATTCTTTCATTCATATTTATACCTTCTTTTAACAATTTATTACTTATATTTTTCATTTTATTTATATTTTTGTCGTCCTCTTTTATTTTATTCAGAAATATTATCCTTCAATTGTATGGTCCATATATATTGGGAATGTTAACTTGTATCCTGTTCCGTTTTCATGTTGGAACAGTTCGATATGGCCGTCCAATTGCTTTGTGAGATTTTTGATGATTTCACATCCGAGATTTTTGGTGATTTTGTCAGGATCTTCGATTCCAACACCATTGTCCTGAAGTATGACTTCTGCAGTTTCAGTATCAATTTTTCTTATTTTCTTAGTTATTTTCTTGTTAGGTTTGCTTTTATCAGGGAATGCATGTTTAATTGCATTCATTGTCAATTCATCTATAACCAATAATAATGGAGTGATTACTTCAATTGATAATACCAGATCTTCATCAACTTCTGATTCAAACTCAATACCATCTCTCAATCCAATCAGGCTTCTTAATTGGATGTCTTGGTCTTCAATATATTCTTTCAGGTTAATGTTTTTAAAATCGGTAGTATTGTAGGTTTTTTCGTGAAGAATTGCAAGAGATGATAATCTGGACTGCATATGGTCAATGATTATATTAGGTTTGTTTCTATAAGCTCTTTTTTCAAGGTTCAGGAAACTGTTAAGTACCTGTAGGTTGTTTTTAACCCTATGGTGAACTTCTTTAATCAATATTTTTTGATGTTCGTTAGCTTCCATCAATTCCAGCTGTTTAGTTCTTTCTTCAGTAACATCTGTTAGGAAACCGATACTGTGTGTGTCGGAACCAAATTCAAATCTTTCAATGTAAATTTCACATATCTTTTGGTTATTTTCATTTCCTTTAACATTGTAAGTGAATGTTTCATCAAGTTCATTGATTTGTCCGTCAATTAGTCTGAGAATATTATTTATCACATCCTCTTCCACAATGTTTTGAATAATAGCACGTGAATGATGATACTCTTCAGGAGAATCTTCAATGAGATGATAAAAACCTTGTGAGAATTCGTATTGCTTTGTATTCAACGGTTCAATAAGTAATGCTAATTTTTTATTGTTTTTAAATCCTTTAAGCAAGAAATCAACAGGTCTTGTCATTTGTCTTGTTGAATCAGTACTCACGTCTTTTATTAAACCGTAACGACTTATAAGGTATCCGTCTTCATTAAACTTGGAATAAAGATTAATTTCAACATATTTCAAAACGCCGTCATCTGTTCTTATTCTGATGACGCTTTCGTAGTTGCTTCTTCCGGAATCCATTTCCTTTAGGATTTTTTCAAGCAACGGCTTGTCTTCAGGTATAACCAGGTCAAATACAATGTTGTAATATTCGTCGTTTGCTTCTATTCCACGATTGATGATGTTATATATACCTTGAGTCCAGGAGTAACGGTCATTGATTTTATAATAGCTTCCGGTCTGTGAGAAATATTCGATTAAATTTGCCTTTTCATTATTTTCCTCATTGGAGACATGTAAGTTTGTTTCACGATTGTCCCTGTGGTCTGAAATTAGAATTAATTTGTCCATATCCCAAACAATCTTAACGTTTGAGAATCGAGCTAATTTTTCATGGAAGTGATAGTAAAATCTCATTTTTTTAGTTTTATGGGTTTTATAAACTTCCTGAAAAGGTTCTTTTAAAATGTCATAAAAACCTGGAGATGTTTTACTAAGTAAACGTCCTGCAACATCGCTTTGTTTAATGTCTCCCCTTGCAAGAGCACTTAAACCTAATCTGTGTATGATAAAGTCCTCTCCGTTGTTGTATGGTACGAAGATGTCCAAATCATTGTCAAGTTGATTTAATGTATTTTCAAAAGGTGTATAGAACATCTCAAATTCTTGGGGAACCTGCTGATATAGTTCGCTTTCTGAAATGTCATAGATACTAATCTCTTCGGTATCCTCCAATTTCCGGTATGTTTTTTCAATTCTCATTCTTCTCACCCTCCCAAAGTTCGCGATGGTATTCAACGCTGTGTTCAAAGTTCACTGGGAAAATTATTCTAAATCCAGTTCCAACTTTGCAGTCTAAAATTTCAAGTTCTCCGTTAATCTGTTTTGTTAGATTGTTGATTATTTCCCAACCAAGATTATGGTTAGTCAATGCGTCAGGGTCCTTAAGTCCAACTCCATTGTCCCTTAATATTAATTCGCAGATATACTCATTAATAAAGTCAATTTTCTTGGAAATTGTTTTATTGGTCATGTCAGGGTCTGGAAATGCATGTTTGATTGCATTCATTGTTAACTCGTCAACTATTAAAAGCAATGGTGTTATCACGTCTATAGACAAATGAATTTTAGGGTCTACTTCGGAAGTGAAATTAATGTTTTTTGCCCTGAATAGCATGTGCAATGTTTCATCTTGATCTTTCATGTAATCTTCAAGATTGATGTTGATAAAATCTTCAGTATTGTATGTTTTTTCGTGAAGTAATGCAAGGGAGGACAATCGTGCTTGCATATTATCCAATATGCGGTTTGGATTGTCTCCATATTCTCTTCTTTCAAGGTTCAGGAAACTGTTAAGTACCTGTAGGTTGTTTTTAACTCTGTGATGAACCTCTTTAATCAATATGTTTTTGGTTGCATTTGATTTTATTAATTCCTGTTGTTTTTTGCGTGAAAGTGTGATGTCAGTTAAAAATCCTATGCTATGATCCTGATTACCATATTTAAAACGTTCAATGAATAATTCGCATATTTTACAATTGTCCATATCTCCATTTACTTTATATGTAAATACGCAGTTAATTTCATTAATTTCACCATCAATTAATTTTGTAATTTCGTTTCTAACCTCTTCTTCAATGATGTTATCAATAATGTCTATTTTGTGTATGTACTCGTTTTTCGGTATCTCAATCATTTTATAGAACCCTTCGCTAAATTCATATCTTTTGCTTAGTGGCTCTACAAGCAATGATAGCTTCGAATTATGATTAAATCCGTTCAGCATGAAATCAACAGGTCTGGTCATGTGCTTATTTGAATCGACACTGATGTCTTTAAATAATCCATAATGGCTTATTTCTTCTCCGTTTTCATCAAATTTGGAGTAAAGATATGTGTCTAAATACTTAATACTTCCTCCAGGTGTTTTTATACGAATGATATTCTCGTATGAATCAGTTTCGGGGCTCATGGTTTTCAGCAATTCTTCAACCAGAGGCTTGTCTTCAGGAATCACCAAATCAAAAATGATGTTGTAAAAGGAGTCATTAACCTCTTTTGAACGGTTAATGATATTATAAATTCCCGGAGTCCAGGCGTATTCATTATTGGTTTTGTAATAACTTCCTGTCTGTGAGAAGTATTCAATTAATGTAGCTTTATTTTCATCTTCTTCCTGCTGCTGTTCCTCTACACTTTTATTTTCAGTTTCTGCTTTTTTCAAATCAGAAATTACATAAATTTTTCCTTCATCCCGTAGAATATTGATATTTGCCAGTGTTGCAATCTTATCGCTAATATAATAAAATATTCTCATCGGCTTTGTCTCTCCAGTTTCAAAGACTTCTTCAAATATGTCTTTAAAGATATCATAGTAAAACGGAGAACATTCACTAAATAATCTTCCTTCAACTTCATCTGGTCTGATATTTAATCTTCCCAGCATATTCCAGCCTATCCTTTCGACAAGATAATCATCACTGCCTTCGATAGGCGTGAAAACATTGATGTCTGAAGGGACGTGTCTCATAATATTGTTAAAACGAACATTGTCTATTTTTTTAAATTGCTTGACCTTGTGGAACATTTTGTTTTTATCAATATTATAAACCCGTATCTCCTCTATGTTTTCCAATTTTCTGTATTTTTTTTCAACATGCATGCGAATTACCTTGAGTTTATAATTTATATGATAATATCTTTATGGGATATATTATTTATATTATATGAAAAATCTTCAGATTGAAGTTGCAAAAACTTTTTTAAACAGTAATGATATAATATTATTGTTACGGAAATTTTTAATTTTCATATTTTTATATTAATAGTGCATTAATATCACAAGCTATTTTATGTTTGTCAATTTATTGTACAAAATTCAATAATAAATATTTAAGGAGTTATTAAATGACTTGTAGTATTTTAGTTGGTGGAGCATGGGGGGATGAAGGTAAAGGAAAATGCATTACCTACCTTTGCGATGCTGATAAACCGGACATTATTGCTCGTGCAGGAGTTGGACCAAATGCAGGGCACTCCGTTGAATTCAATGGTGAGAAATATGGTTTAAGGTTAACCCCATCAGGATTTGTACATACTGATGCTAAACTCATGATTGGTGCTGGAGTTTTAGTGAATCCGGATGTTTTATTTAAAGAATTTGAGGATTTAAAGAAATATAATGTAAAAGAAAGAATGTGTGTTGACCCTAGATGTGCAATAATTAATGAAGAGCACATGTCAAGAGATAAAAACTCTGAATATTTGGCTAAAAAGATAGGCAGTACCGGTTCAGGTTGTGGACCGGCTAATTCAGACAGAGTATTGAGAACTATTGATTTAGCACGTGATGTTCCTGAACTTGAAGAATACATTACTGATGTATCTCTTGAAGTTAATGAAGCTATTGATGAAGGTAAGGACGTATTCATTGAAGGATCACAAGGTTTCGCCCTTTCACTTTACTATGGATCATATCCTTTTGTAACAAGTAAAGACACTACCGCATCCACATTTGCTGCTGATGTCGGTGTCGGACCAACTAAAGTTGATGAAGTGATTAATGTATTCAAATCATACATTTCTCGTGTTGGTGAAGGTCCATTCCCAACTGAAATGACCAAGGAAGAAGCGGAAAGTAGGGGATTGGAAGAATATGGTGTTGTAACAGGAAGACGCAGAAGAATTGGTCACTTTGATATGGAACTTGCAAAGGAATCATGCAGAATCAACGGCGCAACCCAAATTGCTTTAACCTGTGTTGACCGATTGTTCGATTGTGCACGTGTTCAGGACTACAGTGAATTGTCTGCTGAAACAAAAGCTTTCATTGAGGATATTCAAACCGAAACCGGTGTGCCGGTAACCATTATCTCCACTGGTCCTGATTTAAAAGACACAATTGACTTGAGAAAAGAATTATTGTAATTCTTTTTTTTCCTTTTTTTTATAAACTGCTAGTTTTGATTAGATTAATGATTTTTCATGTTCACTTATCCGAAAATATTGAGGAAGAAAGATTTAAAGAAAATTGACAAATATTCATGTGATAATCGCATTAAGGATGCTTATCTTAAATATCTCACTTATTACTCTTTTAATGAGTTTGTTAAATTTTGTGAAGATAATGCTGGCAGTGATTTAGAAAAACTGATTTTTAAATTTGCTGATTTGCAATTGGAGAAATATGAGCCCAATTCCATAATTTGGATTTCTCATGTATTAATCAATTTCATGATTTACTTTGATGTTAATCTGGATTATGGGGAGTATTATGATGCCTATGCTTCAGCTCTTCAGTTGGCGGTTCTTGCAATTGCCGTGAAAATGAGTGTGGAGAAAATCCCTTTCAATGAAGTTCCTTTCCCTGAACTGTCTGAAAATTGTTTTCAAAAACTATTCGATAAATGTCCTGATTTCAAATTTGATTTAAATAAGGATTGTGATTTGGCATACAAATCTTTTAATGAGAATTTTGATTTTTCCAGTGAAGAATTTTACCAAAAAACAAGAAATCACTTTGAGGACAAAGGCTATTAATTTTATGGGCTGAGGGATTATATTTTTGAATTTGCCTTCTGTATGATTTTTCCTGATATTTTTAAAAATATTTATATAACATAAGTTATATAACAATAGTTATCATAATATAACTATTGTGATAATCAATAATGGGAGGATAATATATGTGTGAAATTTTTTGTTTTAATTCAAATACGCCAAAACAAGTTAATGAATGTTTAGAATGTTTTTATAATCACTCTGAGGAACATCCGCACGGATGGGGATTGGCTAATATGCACTCTAATGAATTTGTTATAGATAAAGAGCCTATAAAAGCAACATGTAGCCAACACCTTAAAAATATATTGTCCCATCCTGTTGTTGGGAAAAATGTATTCGCTCATATTAGATTGGCTACCATGGGTGAAATTATATCTCCCAATTGTCATCCGTTTACGGAAGCTGATGATAATAACAGATCCTGGATGTTAATCCATAACGGTACTATCTTTGATTATCCACCACTTAATCAATATGCTGAGAAGGGGGATGGAAGTACTGATTCCGAGCGAATACTTTTATATATAATTGATGAAGTCAATCAATTTGAAAAGGAAAATGGGAGATTATCAACTATCAAGGAACGTTTCAATTTATTATACGAAATTGTATCTGATTTATCTAAAAATAATAAACTTAATCTGATGATTTATGACGGTGATTTAACTTACATTCACTCCAACATGAGGGACTCCCTGTATTATCTTAAAAGTGATGAAAGCTTTTTAGTCGCTTCCAATCCTCTGACGGATGATGAAAATTGGATGCCTGTTGAATTGAATAAGCTATTTGGTTTGATTGATGGAAATATCATTTTCGAAAGTGAAGAACATGACAATGAATTCATATTAACTCCAGAACATGAAAAAATTATAGAAGAATTCTTAAAATCAATAAATCGGGATGATATTAATGATTAATGATGAAGTAATAAAAAATAGGTTGTTTGAGGAGTTTATAAAGCCGACAAGTCAAAAGAAGAACTATGTTGGTATAGAAATTGAAATTCCGATTATCAATCTCGACAAAAAGGCTGTTGATTTTAATGTAGTTCACAAAATCACTGACAGATTTCATAAGCATTTCAATGATTTTGAAAGAGACGGAATAGATTATGAAGGGAATGTGTTTTCACTGAAAAATCCTAAAACTGACGATATTGTTTGTTATGATTGCTCATATAATAATATAGAATTTGCTATGGGTCGTGAAACTGAGTTGTTTACTATCAATAAACGTTTTTGCGAGTATTATGAATTTACAAAAGAGTCTTTTGAGGAATTTAATCATACTTTAACTGGAATGGGAATCAATCCACACAGAAAGTACAATAATCATATTCCAATTCCTTCAGAGAGATATCTGATGCTTTATCATCATCTAAAATCTTTCAAAAACTATGATGACATTCAATTTCCATTTCATGACTACCCTGAATACGGAATGTTTTCGTCAGCTTCCCAGGTTCAATTAGACGTTTATAGGGATAATCTGGTAAAAACCATAAATGTATTTTCCAAAATCGAACCGATTAAAGCATTATTATTTTCTAATTCTGTCCTGTTCGAAGAAAATAAACATTTGACATGCTTTAGGGACATTTTATGGGAGTACTCAACTCATGGTGTAAATCCTCATAACATTGGGATGTATGATGTGGATTTCAAGAATATCAAAGACCTTCAGGCATATCTTGAATCCCTAAATATGTACTGCGTAATGCGCGACGGAGCATATATCAGTTTTCCGTCAATCAATATTCTAGATTATTTCGGTCAGGAAAATATTCGCGGAGATGTCTATTGCAATGGAGAATACAAAAATGTTGACATAAATCCTTCAATTGATGATATTGAATATTTAAGACCGTTCAAATTCATCAATTTGACATTCCGGGGGACCGTTGAATTTAGAAGTGTATGCACCCAACCTATCAGGGATTCAATGTCAGTTGCGGCATTTCATTTGGGCCTTAAGGATAAGCTTGATGAACTGAGCAATCTGATTTCAGATGATGAGGTTATTTATCATAAGGGATATACTGCAAGCGAACTTAGAAAACTATTCATTCAGGATGAACTTCCTGCATTTGTTGATAAAAAGGATTTATGTAGATTATGCAAAGATGTTGTGGATTTGGCATCAAGCGGACTTGAAGAAAGAGGAATCGGTGAGGAAATATTTTTAAAACCGTTGTATGCCCGTATTAAAAAACATACAAATCCAGGAAAGGACCTGATTGATGCATTAAATCAAAATATAAACCTGGAAAAACTTATTGAAGACTATGGCAAACCTTGCAAGGTCTATTGAGGTGATTAAATGAATTTATCATATTTATCTAAATTATCTCCTGATGACATATTGTCAGGATTATTTGGGATAGAATGGGAGTCGTTAAGAGCTAAAGGCGATGGCAAATTATCTTTAACCCCTCATCCTGAAGTATTTGGAGATAAACTAACTAATCCATTGGTAACCACCGACTTTTCTGAAAGTCAAATAGAAATAATAACTCCAACATTCGACACAATCGACGATGCCTTTGGCGCGTTTTCACTGATATCCGATTTGGTAAACGTGTCTCTTCCTGATGATGAATATCTTTGGTTTCAATCAATTCCATGTATTTTGCCTTATTGGGATCAAATTCCAATAGCTCAATACTCAGAAGAAGGCAAATCATCACAAAAATATCGTGAAGACTTGGCTAAGAAATATGGGGTTAAAAAACAGATGATTTCTGGAGTCCACTTTAACTTTTCATTTTCAGACAGTCTGTTGAAAAAGTTATATGAATTTGAAAATGCAGATTTGAGCTTTAGGGAGTTTAAGGACAATGTTTATTTGAAAATTGCGAGAAACTATCTTAGATATTGCTGGCTAATTATTTATTTGACAGGTTGTTCGATAGGTTCTCATAAAACATTTTCCAATGATTGCATTCATTTGATGGATGCTAAGGATAACTATGGTAGTTATTATTCGACCAGAGGCCCTTCATTTAGAAACGCTTCTTGCGGATATAAAAATTTAAAAGAGTTATATCCATCTTATGCCTCTGTTGATGGCTTTGTAGAGGATATCAACAATTTTATAGAAAGTGGAGATTTGTCTGAAGCCAAGGAGCTGTACACTCAAATCAGGCTCAAACCAAAAAATCCTAAAGATGTATTGAATTCTTTAAAAAAAGATGGAATTGATTATATTGAAATAAGAACTTTGGATATTAATCCATTTTATAAATGTGGTCTTGTAAAACGTGATATGAAGTTTTTACATTTATTTTTAATATATCTCCTCATTAAAGGAGAATCTGACTATGTTGGCTGGCAGAGAGAAGCCAAAATAAATGAAGAAAACACTGCCGAATGTGCTTATGTTGAATCAATGAGATTAATTAGGGACGGTCAGAAAGTAACTATTGAAAGTTGGGCAAATGAAATTATAAACGAGATGTATATAATGTGTGATGTATTGGGAATTGATGACGACCACACTTTAAATTTAATGCTTAATCGTATTTTAAATCCTGATTTGACCTATGGAAAAAGGCTTTTAAAATTAATTAGGGAAAATGGTTATATCAATACTCATATTGCTCTGTCTAAAAATAATAAGCAGACCAGTATCAGCAGTCTGAAAAACATTGATTTGGCTGAGTGTGACAACGTTAAGAAATACGCAAGCATTGCATTGATTGGAAAATGAACTGCTTTTTCTAATTTGAATTGGAGGATGATAAATTGGAATTTTTAAGACAAACTGATGTTATTCAATGGAAGGATGGTGAGTATAGAACAATTAAGGAAAACAGTGTGGATGATGAATATACATATCTGTTCATTGATTACTTGCCTCCCCGTAAATTTTCAACATATCCAAAGGATTTGGAGGATTTTGCAGTAGGATACTGTCTTGGAGAGGGATTGATAAAAAATTACTCTGATATTGAATCTATCAAGCTGGACGGAACAAATGTTCTGGTTTCCACAAACTTAAATCATGATCCTGAAGAGGACTTGGAACAGGAAGGCATAGTTCAGGAGAGAAAGGGAAACTGTGAACATGCTTGTGTATGCAGATTATTGGAGTATCAGGGAGTAAATTCTGATAATGCAGGAGGAATAAGATCAGAATTAAAAACAATAGAATCCAATAATTCAGATTTAAAAATCAATGCGACTCAAATTATTAAAGATATCAAACATTTGACAGATGAGGCGAAAATTTGGCAGAAAACGGCTGGGGTTCATGTTGCTCAGCTAAAATTTGAAGACCAAATAATCATTCGTGAAGATGTCAGCCGTCATGTTGCAGTTGATAAGGTGATAGGGGCTGCTTCAAGGGAGGGCTATGATTTTTCTAAATGTTACATTTCATATAGTGGAAGAATGCCTGCTGATATGTTAATTAAAGTGATACGGGTTGGAATCCCAATCATTATTTCAAATGCTGCCCCTGCTTCATCAGGTATTGACGTTGCGCGTGCAGGCAATATCACAATGATTGGTTTTGTAAGGGATAGTAGATTTACAATTTACACTGCTCCAGAGCGTGTAGATTTACAAAAGTAATCCTTTTCTTTTTTTCACATTTCTGCTTTTTTCATATGGTCGCACTTCAATAATTAAAAAATATAAGTTAAACTAATTTGTTATTAGTAATATTTGGATTGTAATCGCTTGCCACATCAAAATATAAATATGTTTTTCAAAGTTGCAGCAATACTTTTCGGACAATTTCATCAGATATTTGGAATATTCGGTTTGGAACAGGGTAGAAAAGAAGGTGAAAATAAAAATCTCCGGGAGAATATTATTTCTTTGTTGGAATTTGGAATGAGTGATGAGGAAATTTCAAAAGCTTTAAAAATTGATATTAAATTTGTTAAAAGTATAGTGAATTAAATAGATGCTTTTCGCATCTATTAAATTTCATCTAAACTGAATGAGCTCAAATCGAGCAAGTCAAATGTTAAAATTTTTGGAGCAACAGTAACTTTTCCAACTCCAGTTATTATTTTATAAGCTTCAAATGCTTCAAGACATCCAATTAAGTTTGGTGTTGGTCCAATAACCGGCGGAACTCCTGATGTCACATTTTTCAATGCATCAATGACATCATCATCTAGTTTTTTACTTAATGATGGTAGATTAAACATTTCTTCATATGTTTTTTCGCTGTTTGGTAGGAATACGGTAATCTGCCCCATTGTTCCATGAATTGCTCCATGAATGTATGGAATTCCAATTTCTTTTGCTTTTCTAGAAACGATAACTCTTGTCAGGACATTATCAAGTGCGTCGATTACAATATCTGAGTCACCAATGACCTTGTCAATGTTAGTTTGATCGATATGTTCATTAAAAATGGTTGTTTTTACATAGGGATTTATTAATCTGACTTTTTCAGCTGCAACACTGCTTTTTTCAAGACCTAAATCGGCAATTGAAGCTAATGTCTGTCTGTTTAAATTGGACAAATCGAATGCATCTTTATCAACTAAAACCAGTTCTCCGATTCCCATTCTTGCAAGCATTTCAATGGTTTCTCCACCAATTCCTCCACAGCCAATAACTGTTACTTTTGCATCTTTAAATCTTTCCTGCTCACTTCTTGTAACTATACTCATTTGACGGGAAGCTATTTCCCAGTATCCATCACCTATGTATCTTGTTGGCATTTTTTCACCTAAATATTTCTTCTTAGTTTTTGCAATATTTCCATAAATGTATCTAGCGCTATTTCTTTTGTTTTTAAATTGTTTCCTTCTATTAATCCAGTTTCAAAAATAGTAATGTTGTCTAATACTATTTTTTCATCGGTTATTGAATTGATCTTGCCAGTAATCTGTCTTGAAGTCTCTTCGAGATTGATGGTGAACGGAAGCTGATATGAAAATGAGCCCTCATTATAATCAATATTAATGAACTCGTCATCATCAATTTGCGATAAATTTAATGCAATCTTTCTATAACCTTTGCCTTTTAATTCATCGTTGATTTGTCTGAATTTGTCATTGGATAAAATTTCGTCAATGTCATCAACTTCAATAATACCAATTTCTCCAAAGTCTCTAACTTTCACTATTTTGCAGTCAGTAGTATCTAAAATATAGTCTTCTGATTGACTTATCCTTTCGATTTTTTCCTTATTTGTTTTGGTATTTGTAGGAATTCTTGTTGCAAGGCATGTAGTCGATTTTGAATATGGGATGTTGTTTTTATCAAGATATTCATGAATTTCCTTGGATGTTAATTTTGCTTTAATCAGGGGTGTTTCAAACCTTTGTTTATAGGTAATCAGGATTCCTGGCCTGTCATTAACAAGATCACTAATGTTGTTTCCATCGCAGATATAATCAAAACCTTTTTTTAGGGCAGTACTCTTTATCTGTGAATACATCATGTCACGGCAGGTATAACATCTGCTTGGAGAATTCTGAAGAAATTCCTGGTCTTCATAAAAATTAATATCGATAATCTCATGTTTTATTCCAAAAGAATCGCACATGCTTTTGGTGTGGCTGATAAAATCGGTTGGCATTAAGTGATTATCAATAGTAATAGCTATTGTGTCTTTTGCAACTTCTGAAGATAAATATGCCATTAATGTTGAATCGGCACCACCTGAAAATCCGATGGCTACTTTTTTATCTTTTAAAAGACTTTTGACAATATTGATTTTATCTTCCAAGTTCATATTATCCCTTAATCAGTTAATGAGTTTTCTCATTAATATTATGTTTTATTATATATTTTAGATTTTGGAGTTGCCGCACTGGCAATCATGGAATATAACAATAGTTATTTTTTCCATAAATAAACATTGTATAAATTAATATTTAAATGTTTTGAAAATTCAATTATTTTTGGGCAATTACAACTAAAATATAATCGTTTTCTTTTTTAAAGCTATTCACGCTACTAAAACCAGCATTCAATAGATATTTTTCAAGTTGGGCAGAAGTATAAACACTCATGCCCTCAACAGAAGCCAACCACTTTTCATCATCAGGGTGGTTGCCGTCAGTTCCCTGAGCAATCATGAATTGTCCATTTGTTTTAATAATTCTTAAAACTTCTTTAAACGTATTTCCAATATCTGGCCAAAAGTATATTGTTTCAAATGCGGAAACCAAATCATAACTTTCATTTTCTATAGGCATATCGCTGACATCCGCTTGAATGATGCGGCATCTTCCTTTTTCAACTGAACTCTTGTTTCTTTTTAGTGATTCAGCAACTGAAATTTCTGAATAATCAAGTCCATCGACATTTTTGTCGGTTAACTTGAGGAACTTCTCGATATTTACTCCTCCTCCGCATCCAATATCAAGTATTTTATCGTTTTTTGTGATGGTGATGCATTGAAATGCAAATTCGGAAATTTCTTTGTGGTTCTCATTCATGTTTTTGATGGTTTGAATACCTTCCTCGCCATGAGGTTTCATACATTGATCAATTTTTTTAGCTACCATTGTTTCAACCTTGTATAGTTAATGTTTATATTGGATGAGTTATAAAATATGTTTAGGGATTCAATATAACAATTGTTAATATTCTTAAGTAATATATTTATAATATACTTATAATAATTAATAATTGTAATAAATTTAAATTTATTAAACGGTGATTATGAATGAATAAAAAAATAGCATTTGTTTTAGTGTTAGCACTTGCAGCATGTTTAGTTATGGGTGCAGCCAGTGCAGGTTTCTTCGATTTTTTAGGTGGAGGAAATGACACTGTAAAGATAGGATATTTACCTTCTGACCATGATGCTGCATTATTTGTAGCTGATAAGCAAGGTTTATATGAGAAAAAAGGAATTAAAACTGAACTTGTTCAGTTTAATAATGGTGGAGACTTAATGACTGCTATGGCTAGTGGTGAAGTCGATGTTGGATATGTTGGAATCGCTCCGGTATTGTCTTCCGTTGCAAAAGGAGTTCCTGTAAAAGTTATTTCTTCTGCTCAAACTGAGGGTAGTGGAATTGTTGTAACTAAAGATTCTGGAATTACTTCTGCAGCTGATTTAAAAGGCAAATCAATAGCAACTCCTGGTGAAGCTTCTATTCAATATGTTCTTCTTTCATATTACTTGGACAAAAACGGTTTATCTACTAAAGATTTAAACATTTCAGCAATGAAAGTTCCATCTATGAATGACGCTTTAAAAACCAAACAAATTGACGGTATTATTACTTTCCAACCTTATGTAAGTATCGCAGCAAATGATACCAATAATGTTGTTTTAGAAAACTCATCCGAAATTTTACCAAACCACCCATGTTGTGTGGTTGTTGCATCTGACGACTTCATTAAAAACCATGAAAACGAAACTAAAGATATCATTGCAATTCATAAAAACGCAACTAATTTCATCAATGATAAAATTAAAGAGGGCAATTCCTCTGAAGTTGTAAAACTCTTGCCTGAAGATATTGTTGCTAATTCTGATTTGGAAACTAATTCATTACAAAGTTTCCCATTCATTTCTGGTCTTAATGATACCTTCAAAGCAGATGTGGATTCATTCCAAAATCTTGAAGTAAAAGTAGGTATTTTAAACAGTACTGTTTCAAAAGATAAATTGTACTGGCCGGCATAGTTCTTTAAACTATGCTTTTATTTTTTCTTTTTTTTGATTAATTTTTTTCGTATTCCCTTTTGATTATTTGCATTGCGTCTTTTGTTTGCTTATCGCCTATTCTTCCAATCATTCTTTCATTTTCAATTACTCTGTCCATATATGCCGCTCTTTTATCATCATCAACTATCTGATATCTTGAAAAATTAACCAAACATTCGATTAGACCTGATAATCCTCGGTTAAAAGCTTTAACATTATCATCATTGATGATTACATCTTCAATTTTACCCTTAATAAGAAATATGCTTTGGTCATTGTCAATTGGAGTATTTTCAGGTTTTGTTTCCTGGATATCGACAACATTAACAATTATATATGATCCGGCATCTTTCAGAATGGCCATGTCTTTATCATTGGTGTAATATTCGTCGGGAAGTTTGCTGATTGTTGATTTGGTAAAAACCAGAGGGTCCTGTGTAATGTTTACAACATATTTTCCGGTTTTTTGGATGTTTTCTAATGTTTTTGATCCTTCAAATATTCTGCATCCGATATTGTCTCCGCCAAAGTATTTTAAACCGATTGCTGCTGAGTTTTTATTTCCTTTATCATCTACAGTAGTATAAATGCATTCATATCTCTCTTCTGTGTTGATTCCAATTTTTTCCAAATCAAAATTCATTATATCCTACCCCTGTTGGCTTGGAAAAGCTTCAGCTATTCTGTTTAAATTTTCAAATATGTTAATTAATGAGTTTATGTAATCATTAATTTCTTCATTTTCAATGCTTTTAAGGTTTTCAATGTATTGGGGAAACATCTGTTTTCCGTTTTGAAAAAACATATAATAATCATTGAATTGTATTTCGTCCTGATTTAAATCGTTGACAATGTCATCGTATAATTCCTGGAAGTTATTGCAGCTTTCTTTAAACATTTCTTTTATTTCATCATTCATTTGTGAATTGTCTAATTTGTTTAAAGCATTGTTTAATCCAATGATGGAAATAGTGTAAAGTTCTAAATCAAGTTCACCATTCATATAATCACTATATTAAATGATTCTATAAAAAATATAAAAAAAGGGGAATTTCTCAGTTAAGAGAAATTATAATTTGATTTTGATATCGAGTGCGCTTGAACCTTCTTCGTATACGAAGATTGGGTTGATGTCCAACTCAGATATTTCTGGGAAGTCAAGAGTTAATCTGGCTACTCTTTTGATAGCTTGTTTAACCTCTTCAACATCGCAAGGTGCTTCTCCTCTGTATCCTTCAAGTAATTTTGATACTTTGGTTGATGCAATTTGTTCGTCAATTTCTTGGGAACTCATTCCTTTTGCAAGGTTGAATGAAACGTCTTCAATAAGGTTTACATAGATTCCACCCATACCGAATGCAATCATAGGACCGAATTGTTTGTCACGAATCATACCTACAATGACTTCTTCACCGGAATCCATCATTTTTTGCACTTCTACACCATCAGGAACAATATCTGGGTGTGCTTTATTAGCATTTGCAATAATTTCTTCATAGGTTGCTTTTGCTTCTTCAGCTGAGGAGATTCCTACTTTTACACCGCCGATATCTGATTTGTGTAAAATTTTATCTGATGCAATTTTAAGCACTACTGGGAATTCCATTTCTTCTGCTAAACTTGCTGCTTCATCAGCACTTGTGGATAATTTGATCGGTGCTGCGGAAATTCCATAAGCTTCAGCTACTGCATAAGCTTCACTACCAAGTAATGTGTCTCTTCCATCGGCTTTGACTTTATCAAATATTGCTTTAACGGCATCTTTGTCAACATCATCTACTTTTTCAACTACATCATCATAGGTTCTTTCTTCTAATCTTTTGAATCTAACCATTGCTTCAAGAGCAGTTACAGCAGTTTCAGGGAATACGTAGGTTGGTATACCGTTTTCTCTTAAAACATCATTTGCAGCTTCAAATGATGGACCTCCCATATTAACGACAATAACAGGTTTTTCAAATTTATTTTTCTCTTCAATGATTGCTTCTGCAATTCCATCCGGATCAGCAGATGCTGTAGGACATACCATAACGATTAAACTGTCAACATCCTCATAACCTAAAACAAGTTCTAATGATTCTTTGTATCTGATTACTGGTGCATCACCTAATACATCGATAGGGTTTTTAGCACTTCCTTCTTCAGTTACGCATTCTTTTAGTTTTGCAGTGGTTTCTTCATCAAATTGCACGAGGTTTAAGCCAGCTTTTTCCATTGCATCTACGGTTAATACTCCTCCACCACCAGCGTTGGTAATAATTGCTACATTATCCCCTTCTGGAAGTGGTGCTTTGGAGAATGCTAAACCTAGGTCAAATAATTCAGCCATGGTTTCTACACGCATAATTCCGGATTGATGGAATGCTGTGTCGAATGCAAGGTCACTTCCTGCAAGCGCACCTGTGTGTGAAGATGCAGCTGCTGCTCCAGCTGAACTGGAACCTGATTTAAGAACAATAATAGGTTTTTTGTGAGCTGTTTCTCTCATGGTTCTTACGAAGTCGTCGTCATCGGAAATTGATTCTAAGTAACAGATGATTACATTGGTTTCGTCATCGTCTGCCAAGTATTGTAATAATTCAATTTCAGTTACACCAGCTTTGTTTCCTAAACTGATTACTTTACTGAATCCAATTCCTGAAGTTACACTCCAATCGATAATAGCTACCATCATAGCTCCACTTTGGGAAATGAATGCCATGTTTCCTTTTGGTGGCATCATTTGTGAAAATGATCCGTTTAATGGAGTGTGTGAATCAGTTATTCCTAAACTGTTTGGTCCAATAATGTTTATACCGTATTCTTCACCAAGTGCTGTTAATTCTGCTTCTAATTTAGCACCTTCTTCGCCTACTTCTTTGAAACCTGCAGTAATAACCACCATGTTTTCCACGCCTGCTTCACCACATTCTTTAACAGTCGGGTTAACAAATGCAACAGGGATGGTAATTATTGCTAAGTCTACTTTTTCAGGAATGTCTTTTATATTAGCATATGCTTTTTTACCTAAAATCTCTCCACCTTTTGGATTTACTGGATAGATTTTACCTTCGAATCCATCATTGATGAGATTATCTACAATAATGTGTCCAACTTTTCCCGGAGTATTGGAAGCACCAATAACTGCCACGGATTCAGGTTTAAACATTTTGTTGAGATCTTTCATTGGTTTCTCTCCTTTAAATTTTTGTTAACATTATAAACACTACATGACTTATAATGATAAATGATTAACAACTATTATAATTATAAATATCGTTATATTAATATTTAAATATATTGTTTATTTAATTAGTTTTTAACCCATTTTAATCATTATGAAACTATTATTACTTTCTAAAATTGTTCAATACTTTTTTTTTAAAAATAACACATTTTAGATTTAAAAAAATCATGTTAATTTTTGCATGTAAAGTTCATGTTTCTTAAACTATATAATATAGGATAATTATAATTATATATAAATAATAAACTTTTGATATTATAATTTTTGAAATTATGATATATGATGACATGGGGAATTATATGAGCTTAATTATTGCTTACATTGGAAAAAAAGGATGCGTAATGGCAGCAGATAAAAGAAAAATTGGTTATTTCGGTGATAAGGAAAATTTGGAAAGGTTAGAAAAAGAATTGTATAGTGGTGAAATTAGCTCTGACGGTGAATTTAAAAGAAGAGCTGATGAATTGGGCATTTCTGTAAAAATTACTGATGATGCCAGTAAGCTAAAGATTGTTGGCAACTGTGTTAGGGGTGAAGTAAGCACAAAAGGAACTTTTGAAACAAAACGCAGAAGAATTTACGGAACCACTGCAGGTTATCAATTGGTTGAATTATTGGGTTCAGAAGTAACTTCCAGAAAATCCGGTGAAGCGGGAATAGTAATTTTCGGTAACAATTTTGCTAAAAAAATGGCTGAAAATTTAATTAAAAGAAAATTGAAACCTTCATCCAGTTTAAAATCAAAAGGTGAAGCTTTTGAGGAAATTTTAAGAGAAGTTGCAGCTAAAACTCCTACAGTCGGTATTAACTGTGATGTTTTAAAGCAGGAACCTAATTTTGATAAATCACAAGCCCAAAGACACCTTAACATAACTATCGATAATGATGTTAAGGTATTGGCGAAATTCAGACAGACTTTAACCGAACAAATCGTTCAGCAAAGTATTGAAATTGAAATGGCAAATAAAATTATCGATAAGGGCGATGTCGGAAAAGTTGTTTCAGTTGATGGCAACATTTTGTATGTCCAGTTAAATGAAAACATTCAGGCATTGGATGGAAACTGGAAACAGCTTGCAGCGCCTGGTCAGAATGTCATAATGTTTACGCAAAGCGATGATGTCGAGATTGGGGATAAAGTCACTATTGAAAATGAGGATTTATGCCTTAAAAAGAATAATTCTCCTCTCAAATGTGACGTTATTTTATGTTCGTTATGATATGGGGATTTAAATGAAATTAACGTTTTTAGGAAGTGGTGGTGGAAGATTTTCCGCTATCTCTCAAAGAAGGATGACTGGAGGGTTTAGGATTGATAATATTAACGGAAAGAATTATCATATTGACCCCGGTCCAGGAGCTCTTATAAGGACTTATCAGTTCGGTTTCGATCCCCGTAATTTGAATGGAGTATTTGTTTCTCATGCACACACTGACCATTATAACGATGCGGAAATTCTCATTGAAGCAATGACTAGGGGAATGACTAGAAGATATGGAACTATTTTTGGAAGCACCAGTGTTTTAAAAGGTTATGAAAAATGGGGTCCATGCATTTCTGATTATCATCAATCCCGGTCTGATACTGTTCTTTTAAAACCTGATGAAATTCAGGAAGTTGACGGTATTAAAGTGAAAGGAACCAAAACCATTCACGGAGACCCGGCAGGTGTTGGATTCCAGCTTGATTATAACGGATTCAAATTGTCATATACTTCAGATACGGGTTATTTTGATGAGCTGCCTGAGTATCATGAAGGTGCGGACATTTTGATAGCCAGCGTTTTGAGACCTGGAAACAGATCCATCAATGGCCATATGTGTTCTCGTAATTTCGTTGATTTAATTAATAAGGTAAATCCTAAAGTTGCGGTAATGACACATCTTGGGCTTAAAATGATTTCTTCCAATCCGGTTACTGAAGCTAAAAAAATTTCTAAAGAAACAGGTGTTAAGGTAATAGCGGCATTTGACGGATTGTCATTTAATGTAAATTACAATAATCCTAAAAGATTCAGATTAATTTCTCTTAAGGATGTTGAATCTCAAAATCACAGTACAACCCATTCATTATATAATAGTGAAAGAAAGAATTCATACCAGCTTTCATTTAAAAATAATGAGTTCGATGAGCTTTCAATAATTAAAAAAAGAAAAAATTAAGGTTTTAAGTTTGTCGGATGGACAAATCCTGAACGAATCATGTGGTCAGCTAAGACAATTGCAGTGCTGGATTCGGCCACAACGGTAACTCTTGGACAGATGCAAGGGTCGTGTCTGCCTTTAATTTCTATTTTTTCATTTTCCATTCTTTCCAGATTTATAGAATTCTGACATTTGGAAATCGATGGTGTAGGCTTTACTGCAATTCGTGATACTATTGGCATTCCATTGCTCATTCCACCAATGATTCCGCCGGAATTGTTGGTTTTTGTGGTTATCTTCTCATTGTCAATTTGGTATTCGTCATTGATTTGGGATCCGCAATGTTTCGCAACATCAAATCCAAGTCCTATTTCAACTCCTTTAACAGCGCCAATGTTCATCAATATCCTTGCAAGGTCACCATCCAGCCTTTCAAAAATAGGTTCACCAAGACTTGCCGGAACTCCAATGGCTATTGTTTCAACAATGCCTCCAACGGAATCTCCTTCTTCTTTTTTAGATATTATGAACTCTTCCATTTCTTTTGCAGCTTTAAGGTCACCGCATCGGATTGGGTTTTTCTCAATATTCTCTTTTATTGTATTGAAATCAAGTTTTTCGGCTTTGATATTTCCGATTTGGGTAACGTGGGAAATGATTTCTATTCCTTTTGTTTTTAGGAGCTTTTTAGCTATTGCTCCTCCAATAACGTGGCCAATTGTCACTCTTCCACTGCCTCTTCCGCCGCCGTTATAATCGTAGTTTCCGTATTTCATCATCCAACCGAAATCCCCATGGGAAGGGCGAGGGGTATTTTTAAACATAGAATAATCTTTTGAATGCTGATTTTTATTAAATACAACTCCTGTAATTGGTGTTCCATCAGTTTTTCCTTCAAAAATTCCGGATAGGATTTGAACTTCATCTGATTCTTTTCTAGGGGTTGTAACATTGCTTGTTCCTGGTTTTCTTTTATCCAACTCTTTTTGGATGTCTTCTGCAGTCAGTTCTAAGTTTGCAGGACATCCATCAACAACAGCGCCAACTGCCTTTCCGTGGCTTGACCCGAAACTTGTTATTCTAAATTTTTCTCCTATTGAATTTGACATTTTTGGCCTCTTTTTGATAATTATAGGTTTATTATATTTTTTAAATTTTATATAAGTTTAGTAAAAATTTTAAATAATCTCAAATTAAATAATAAAATAAGTGATTATTATGGAATTTCCAACTACAAGAATGAGAAGATTGAGAAAAAATGCTAAAATCAGAAATATAGTTCGTGAAACTAAGCTTGAAAAGGAAGACTTAATTTATCCAATTTATTTTAAAGAAGAACTTCAAGGAGATGAAAAAGAGGAAATCTCATCACTTCCTGGTGAATACAGATATTCTTTGGACAGTGGTGTTGAATTTGCAAAACAACTTGAAAGCAAAGGCTTAAAATCAATTATTGTATTTGGAATACCAAAAGAGGATACCAAAGATGAAATTGCCTCACCTGATTACTCCGCAACAGGTATTGTTCAAAAAGCGGTTAGAAGACTTAAAAAAGAAACTAATCTTGTTGTCATTACAGATGTGTGTCTATGTCAATACACGTCCCATGGTCACTGCGGCATGATTGTTGAAAATGAAGACACTGATGATGGAATTGAAATTTTAAACGATGAATCCCTGCCATACATAGCTAAAGTTGCATTGTCTCATGCACAGGCCGGTGCAGATATTGTAGCTCCTTCCGATATGATGGATGGCAGAGTTAAGGCAATTCGTGAGGTTCTGGATGAAAACGGATATGTGAATGTGATGATCATGTCATATTCTGCCAAGTATGCTTCTGCATTTTACGAGCCATTTAGGGTTGCCGCATGCTCTTCACCTCATGAGGGAGACAGAAAATCTTATCAGATGGATCCTGCCAATGCAGTTGAAGCTATAAGGGAATGTGAGCTTGATGTAATTGAAGGTTGCGACTTTCTGATGGTTAAACCTGCACTTCCGTATCTTGACGTTGTTCGTATGGTTCGGGATGAATTCATGCTTCCATTAGTCGCATATAATGTAAGTGGAGAATATGCGATGCTTATGGCAGCTATTGAAAAGGGATTTTTAACAGAACGGGCAATAGCAGAATCTTTACTTTCAATCAAAAGGGCTGGAGCAGACTTAATAATCACTAACTTTGCACCATATTTACTTTTCAATGATGTGATAGAATGAATCCAAACGAAATAGCTAAAATTGCTCAAATTGCCTCTGCACTTGAAGTAAGCGGATGTCCAAAACCGGGAAATGTTCACAGAACCCGTGACTATGATGATATGGTCTTCGAAGACTTCATTATTAGCGGCATCGTAATTGGAGATACAATCCGTGAAGCATGCTCTGATGTTGATATTGAAAATCCTCAATTAGGTAAATATATTCTTCAGGCTGTGGCCGAAACCGACAGGTGGATTAAAAATAACACCAATCTGGGCATCGTCATGATGACAACTCCAATTGCAATTGCAGCTGCAATCAGTGATTCATTTGATGATATCCGTGAAAATGTCAAATTGCTGATGGGAAATACCTCTGTTGATGATGCATGTGATTTGTATGATGCAATCAATATAGCCGATGCCGGCGGAATGGGCGATCAGGATGAATATGATGTGGCAAGCGACAATGCAAAAAATGAATTGAGGGCAAACGGCCAGACCATGTTTGATGTATTAAAAATTTCAGCTCCATGGGATATGCTTGCCAGAGAAATGACCAGCGACATGCCTGCTGTTTTTGAGTTGGGTTATCCCACTTATCATGAGCTAAAAGATAAAAAAACTCTTAACGAAGCTTGTCTATTGACATTTTTAACCATACTGTCACAGGTTCCAGATACTCTGATTTCAAGAAAATACGGCAATGATGAGGCCTTAAAGATATCAATGATGACTCGTGATTTGCTTAAAATGAAAGATTCAAATGACTTTTTAGACCAAGTTGGAGAATTTGATGATTACCTGTTTGCAAATAAATACAATCCTGGAACAACTGCTGATTTAACAGCGGCATCAATTTTTGTAAGTTATCTAAAATCTAACTTTTAAATCAAGGAATTTACTCCTTTTTTTTTACTATTTTTTTACATAATCCAATGCCAATGAAATCTTTTCATGTTTTATTTTAAACTTTCAAGGCATTTTTTTTTGATTTTAAAAAAATTTTTTAATTTTTACTTTTTTCAATGATTTGGCATTATATTTATAAATTAATTCAAACATATATTATCATATTATTAATCTATAAATTATGGTGTTTAAATGAGTGAGGATATTAAAAAAACCATTAATGAATTGCATATATATGAAAAGAAACTTTTAAAAGAACTGGAATCAAATCCGAATGCAACTCCTGAGGAAATAGCTGAAAACACAGGCATGGATATTAAATCTGTCATGAGTGCTGCAGGTTCACTTGCTTCAAAAGATATTATCGAAGTGGATAAGGAAGTTCAGAAAACCTATTCCTTAACTGACGATGGAATGGAATATGCCCAAAAGGGGCTTCCTGAAAGGAGAATATTGAACGTTCTGGCTAACGAAATTGAAATCCACATGAAAGATTTGTCATCTTCAACAGGTGTGGATAAAAAAGAGGCAAATATTGCTCTTGGTTGGTTACGCCGTAAAAATTGGGCTCAAATAGATAAAGGTGTTGTTAACATCACTGATGTAGGTAAAGACTTTATAGATAAATCCGGCGTTGACGAACAGGTTCTTGATTATCTTAAAGCCAATAGTGATGGAGTTAAACTTTTCACTGATGATTTGGTGGAAGGATTTAAAAAATTAACTGGTAGGAAAAATATTTTAAGTATTAAAAAGGAGACCTCACATTCTTTTAAAATCCTACCTAAAGGTGAAGCTATTCTAAAGGAAGGTTTCATTATCCAGGAACAGGCTACTCAATTAACACACCAACATTTAAAGGAGGGGGAATGGAAAAGTTTACAATACCGTCCTTATGATATTAATGCAGAAGCTCCAGTTGTATTCGCAGGTAAAAAACACCCATTAAGAGTAATTATAGATGAAATAAGAGAAATTTTCCTGAACATGGGTTTTTCAGAAGACAATGGTGAATATGTTGAATCAGCATTCTGGAACTTTGATTCACTTTTCCAGCCACAGGACCATGCCGCCCGTGAAATGCAGGACACTTTCTACCTTAAAAATCCTTTGACTTGTGATTTGCCAGATGATGATTTGGTAAAGCTCACTGCTGAAACTCATGAAACCGGTGCGGATACAGGTTCAATTGGTTGGCAATATGATTGGAATGAGGATATTGCACGCCAAAGTGTTTTGAGAACACATACTACTGGAATATCTACAAAACATTTGTATGAACACGATCAACCAATAAAAATGTTTTCTGTCGGAAGGGTATTTAGAAGGGAAACTTTTGATTACAAACATTTGCCTGAATTCCATCAGGTGGAAGGACTTGTTTGCGGTGATGGAATAAGCTATCAAAATCTGTTGGGTACCTTAAAAGAATTCTATAAGAAATTAGGATTTGAAGTAAGGTTCAGACCGGCTTACTTCCCTTACACATATCTTTCTACAGAGTCCGAAATATACTTGGAAGAAAAGGAAAGCTGGATTGAACTCGGTGGTGCCGGAATGTTCAGGCCTGAAGTATTAAAACCGTTGGGAATCGATCAGCCTGCTTTGGCTTTTGGTATGGGTATTGAAAGACTTGCTATGATAAGATACGGTGTGGAAGACATTCGTATGCTTTACAAAAGTGATATTAACTGGCTTCGTGAAGTTCCTCTTGATAGTGGGGTTAGATTATAATGTCAATCAAGCTAGTTTCTTGGAATGTGAATGGTATTAGGGCAGTTTCTAAAAAAGACGAGTTTTGGAACTGGTTTGATAATACTGATGCAGATATCATTAACTTTCAGGAAGTAAGGGCTGATAAAGATAAGATTCCCAAGAAATTAGCAGATGTTGATGGTTTTTCTTCTCATTTTAACGAGGCTGAAAAGAAGGGATACAGTGGGGTTGGAACATACTCTAAAATTGAGCCTGTTGATGTTGTAAGAGGTCTTGGAATAGAAAACCTCGACAGTGAAGGTAGGGTTTTGAGAATCGAGTATCCTGATTTTATATTATACAATATCTATTTCCCGAATAGTGGAATGAATGCTAAAAGGCTTGACTTTAAAGTGGATTTCTGCAATGCTCTGCTGGAACAGATTGTCGAGTTGAAAAATCAGGGAAAGAATATTGTTATTACAGGCGATTACAATATAGCTCACAATCCGATTGATGTCTATAATCCTAAAAATTGTGAAGGAAAGTCAGGGTATTTGCCTGAAGAACGCGCATGGCTGGATGAACTTGAAAAAGCCGGATTCATAGATACTTTCAGAATGTTTGATGAAGGGGAAAATAATTTCACTTGGTGGAGTTACAGAACCCGCGCACGTGAGAGAAACGCCGGATGGAGACTTGACTATTTCTATGTCAATGAAGAGATGAAGGATAATGTGAAGTCTGCAGAAATTTTAAATGAAATTTATGGTTCAGACCACTGTCCGGTAACTTTGGAATTGGAATTTTAAAAAAAGTCGTGATTGGTGATTATAGTATTGTTATTACATCACCAATGTCATCTGCAATTGCGATATCTAATTTTTCTTTTTTAATGTACTCTCTGTCTTCTTCAGTAATGTCTGAATTTACAAGAATAGCACTCATTCCGGCATTTACAGCACCTAATGCATCTTCTTTAAATTTATTTCCAATCATCACTGATTTTTCAGGGTTACCGTTCATTTTTCTAAGGGCAACGTCATAAATCAGTTTGTTAGGTTTGTCTTTGCCTACCTCTTCAGAAGTTATTACTGCATCGAAAAATGAGTGCACATTAAGTCTTACTAATTTTTCCCATTGTTTGATGGTTATACCATTGGATATTACTGCTAAGCGGTAACCTTGGCTTTTAAGATAAATTAATGTATCGATTGTATCTGGAAATGGTCTTAAAAGTGCCATTTTAACATTATGGTATGTAATCATTCCAAGTGCAACGAGCATCGGATCTTCATGACCCAAAACGACCTGGGTAAGGACATTAAAGTGTCTTCCATAGTTGGATCCTTTCTCTCTAATGATGGTTTTTAAAACACCATATGCTTCATCTTTATCTAATGGCAATCCATTATCTACCATTAATCCAATAGCTGCTTTTCTTGCAGTTTCAGCAAAATCAGATGTGTCAAGCAATGTGCCGTCAACATCAAAGAAAACTACACGTTCATCATTATTTATCATATAATCTTATTTATGTTATAATGTATTATAAATTTTTTTAGAAAAATGCATCCAAACTTTGTTGGACTTCGCCCCTTGCCATGTCCTGAAGGTCCTTTCGGGAATATCCAAATGAATACATAATCCTTTCAATGGCCGGTATCATTTGGTTGTTGATGTAATATTCTTTGTCATATGCATATCCTTCGCTGTACTCATATGGAACGGCACGTTGGCTGATGGATCCCTTTCCTTTTACAATTATGTATTGCACGATAGTTCCTCGTGTAACTTTAATGCCATGTTCCTCTATTTTTTTTGCAGCGACAACATGAGGTCCAACCTGCTTGTATTGGTCAAGTGGCTTTGTGATTTGTGTGTGGATAACCAATTCTTTATTGTCCACATCACCGTTTTTAATTCTTTTGAATACTTTTTTAACTTCTTTAATTGCTTTATCGGAATTTCCTTCCTTTAAAATTGCCATCAAAACGGCTTCTTGAGTATTTTTAACTATTGGTGCCCAATCTCTTCTGACTAATTCTAATCCTTTGGCTATAATTTCCCCATCTTCAATGACAGCATATCTTTTTTTACTTACAAAAAATCCTCTTCTGTAAAATCCTTCATATTCAAGTTCCATGCTTTCCGGAAGGGTTGAATTGAGATATGTAATGAATTTTTGGGCCTGGAATTTGATTTCCTCTTCAAGTTCTAGTTGCTCTTTTGTCTCTTGAACCATTTCGACACCTAATTAAAGTATATTTTATGTTGTTATAATATTTTTCTAATGCATTTTTTCAAGTCAAGGTCAATTTTATTTCCTTCATATTGCATTATTTCCTCTAAAAATTCTTGTTATTACTTTTCAAATGCTCTTGGACATTAATTATATCTTATGTTTAATATAATATGTTTGAGGTTTGATATTATGGAAAAAAGATTGATTTCAAGCTATGATGAAGAAAATGACACTTTTGTTGGAAAAATAGGTGATGAAAATGGATATGTTGCAGATTATGGTATAAGCAAAGGCATATATTTGGGAATAAACGATTCCAATTTGCCGGCGGCAGTTTTAATTCCAAATGCATCAAAGGTCTTGAACACTTCAAAAAGTGTTTTGGAAAGTTCTGATGTCAGGATTGGTATAGATTGCGATAATTCCTGTCTGACTTTTAGGATGTGTATTGAAGGATTGTTGGTTTTTTCAACCAAATGTAAAAACAACTTTGGAATTCCCGATTTGAACTATCTGATAGACTGTAACCTTTAGGTTACGTCTTTTTTTTATTTTTTTGTCAACGTTTAAATATGAGTTAAGGTTAATTATTATTAAAAATAATTTATTACGTGATAATATGGATGAAGAGAAAATCAATGTTAATTCTGCTGATGAAATAATTATCGTGGTGCCTGAAGATGCAATCAAAGACGGTGAGCTGGAAATAGATTTGGATGAACTGGGAATTGATATTGAAGAACTGGGCGAGGATGTTAATATTGTCATTCAGGTTGAAGGTGAAGATTTCGAAGAAGGCACACTTTTGGAGTGTGACGAGGCCGTTGAACCTAATGAATGGCGTTTTGATGATGACCCTTATGATGTAGTTTATTATGAATTTGTTAATGATGAGGATTAGTCATGAAAGAAGTTCCATATTACATATTGGATGAAGATGGGAATTCACAATCAATCACATCAAACAATGAAGCTTATATTGATGATGAGGATTTAAGAGAACTACTGATTGATTTTTTAGGAGATTCGGTTTCTGAAGATGAAATTCAAAAGATACTGGATGCCGCTTCGGATGAAAATCTCAGTGAAGAGGATTTCGATAAGCTGATTGATAATTTTATTTTAAAAAATAAAAAATAAAATTCCTATTTTTTCGCTAAAAAATAAAACATTTATATATAATGATAAAGTAATATTTTATTATCATTATTCTTTAGGGCTCTTTATTGCTCTCTATAATTAGACTGTTATTTTTTCTTGCTTGCAGTTTTAATTGAAAGAGTCTTATTGACGCGATTATTAATTTATATATTATATTTATTTAGGTGAAATAATGGCAATTTCTCAAGGAAAATCAACTAGAAGTCCATCCGGTGCAAGAAATGTTGCAAACCGTGGAAAAAGAAAAGCTGAATTAGGAAGAGATCCAGCTGAAACTAGAGTAGATGAAAAAAGATTAAGAAAAATCAGAACCCGTGGTGGAAATGAAAAACTCAGATTAGCTACCGCTAACAAAATCAATGTTACTGATGCTAACGGAAAAACTCAAGTGGTAGACATTCTTGGAGTAATTGAAAACACCGCAAACCCTAACTACGTAAGAAGGAACATCATTACCAAAGGGGCTATTGTCGAAACTCCTGAAGGTAATGCTAAAGTAACATCAAGACCTGGTCAAGACGGTGTTATTAACGGAATTTTAATTTAAAGATTACTCTTTAAATTCTCTTTTTTTTATAATTTTTTTAACCAATAATTATATACTTGTTTTTACAAATATTATTTCATTAAATATTATTTATTTAGGAGATAAAATGTCAGATGATAAAATTAATATGAATCATGGTGCTGGTGGGGAAGTAATGGCTAACTTAATAGCTAGCACAGTTTTAGATAATATCACTAAAAAGAGTGTAAATGGTGGTATTAGCTTAGATGATTTGGATGATGGCGCATCTATTCCATTAGGAGATTATGAAATTGTCGTAACAACTGATGGTCATACTATTGATCCATTGTTCTTCCCCGGTGGAGATATTGGTAGAATTTCAGCTGCAGGAACCATTAATGATGTTTCTGTAATGGGTGCTCGTCCATTAGCTATTTCCAATGCAATTATTATGCAGGAAGGATTTCCTATCGATGATTTAGATAGGATAATGAAATCCCTAAATGAAACCTGCGAAGAAGTTGATGTTGCAGTGATTACCGGTGATACCAAGGTGATGCCTCAAGATAAGCTTGAAGGAATCGTGATGGTAACTACTGGAATTGGAATTGCCAAGAAAGGTGAAGTGATTCGTGATTCAACTTTGGAGGTTGGAGACAAAATTATCGTTACTGGTAGTTTAGGAGACCATGGGATGAGTTTAATGTCTTTTAGAGAAGGTTTTGGTTTTGAAACTGATTTGAAATCTGATGTTGCTCCAATGTGGAATATTATTAATAAAGCATTAGAAATTGGTGGAGTTACAGCAATGAAAGACCCTACCAGAGGGGGTTTTGCTAATGCAATTAATGAAATGGCTTCAAAATCCGGAAATGGAATTATTCTTGAACAGGATGCAATTCCAGTAAGGGATGAAGTCCATGCAGTATCTGAAATGTTAGGCATTGACCCATTTGAAGTAGCTAATGAAGGAAAAGTTGTGATGGGTGTTAAGGCCGATAAGGCTGAAGCAGTCCTTGAAGCTATTAAAGGCGAAAAATATGGTGAAAATGCAGCAATAATTGGTGAAGTAGTCGAAGGGGATTATGTAATTGTCAACACACCTATTGGTGGTGAAAGAATTCTTGAAGCACCGATTGCTGATCCAGTTCCAAGAGTTTGTTAGGTGATAAAATGGCAAGTGTATTTACAAGGAGAATTTTTGCATATATTCTTGATTTCTTTGTTGTTTCAGCGTTCATGTGGATTGTATCTTATTTATGTTCTCTCATTATGAATCCATATGACTCTTC
Source organism: uncultured Methanobrevibacter sp. (assembly GCF_902801725.1). Lineage (GTDB taxonomy): Archaea > Methanobacteriota > Methanobacteria > Methanobacteriales > Methanobacteriaceae > Methanocatella. The sequence goes on from NZ_CADCJB010000003.1 coordinate 44,812, forward strand.
TGCAGTATATCAGTTTTTCCCAACAGTATTGCCTATTTTAATATTAGTCTACTTCATAGTCCTTGAAAAGACTAAAGGAGCTACAGTTGGTAAAGCTTTAATGTATCTCGAAGTTAGGTCAAGAAACGGAGCTAGAATTAATTGGGCTCAATCTATTGTGCGTAATTTATCTAAAGTTTATTGGGTTCCTATAATTTTCGATTGGCTCATTGGTAAATTCCTAGGAGCTAATAACAATAGGTTGCTTGGAAGCATTACCAAAACTGTTGTAATTGATGAGCTTAGATAAGCTCTCTTCTTTTTTATTTTTTGATGGTTATGATTCGAAAGATTCAGGTTTTGTGGTATTTGAACAAGGAAGATTTGGAGAATTATTGCATTGATTTTAAGGAATACAAGTCCCATAAGCTTGAAGGATATGAAATCTGCGATGTAGATGAGGATTTGATTTACGATTTGTGCGATATTGATTCTGATAGGCTGGAGCCTATAGGTTACTTTAAAAATCAGAAGGAAATTGAAAATTATGTCGTTGACTTTGTAACAGACAACGAATATGAATTAAGTCTCGATTCTCCAGAGCTTAAAGCCAAAATAGATGATGCGATTGCTTCTATTGATTTTTCAGGAGAGGACTATTATATTTCCATTGGTGGCGGAATTGGCTGTGAGGGAAATAAGGTTGTCAGTTGGTTTGATTCACTTAAAAATGAATACAAGACTTTAACCCGTGAAAAATTATGGGTTTTGGCAGTGACAGGATATGATCCCTATGATTTGTCATTGACTGGAAAGACTTTATCGTATATCCTTGCAGATATCTTAAATTTAAATGAATCTTCACTGGATAACCTGATTCCAAACAAGGGCCATATAACTGCTGAAGAATGGAATGAAATTTTGGACAAAGTTTATAAGAAAAATAAAATATATTTAGGTTTAAATAGGGTTGTTTAAGTTATTTTTCTCCTTTTAAATTCTTTGGTTCGAAACAGGAAATTTTAGCCAGTTTGCTGTAGATTAGTACTTTTTTTATTCATTGCCAAATTCTCAAAACATATTTTAAAAAAAGACATTCATCACATTTTTTTGTGGCGTTTTAACCTGTGTCAATTGAATTTTTCAGATTCTTAAACAGGTATTGCATTTCCATCAATTACTTCAATGTATTCTCGGCATTTTCATAGTTGATTGTTGCTGTTTCCGTTTTGTTTTCAACAGTGTATTTTCGCTAGTAAATGAATTAGCTGCCGTAAGTCAAATGCCAACTAAAAATATTGTCTGCAGGATTATTGAATTTTCTGTCCGTTCCTAATTATCCTTTTTTGTGTTCGCAGTATCTTTTATATCTGCAGGATCTGCATTTATTAGGATTTTTGGTTGGTATGAATGGCTTTGAACCATCAAGCAAGCCTTGCATTCTTTCAATTGTAAATTCAATTTCCTTTTCGATTTCAGGTGTGAATATTTCAATCCAAAAGAGGTTGCTTGTTCCACGTTCTCTTAGGGCTGCTTTGATAGGCCTTGAATCATTTGTCATGTCTTTGAAGGCAAGACAATATGCTCTTACCTGGTTCATTGTTGATTGGTAAGGTGTTCTTCCCGGTTTGTCATCGATTATTACAATTTTTTCCGGTGTCATCCAGATTTCATCGATGTATCCTCTAATGCCATAGCGGGGTGATATGACAAAACATTCCCTTGACATGCTTGCTTCACTTTTTGATATTTCAACGGCTTCTTCAAATGTTGTGGGTGTTGCATCCTGTTTGAAGATGGTTTCAAGCTGGTTGTGGATTTCACTTCCGTGGGTCATTGCACTTGTAGGTGCAGTTTCAATGCCTTTCATGTATTCGAGATATATCTGGTATTCACAATATCCTTGCTGATTTAACCAGCTAATGGGGAAATTGTTTTTACCTTCGATAATTTGAATACCTTTTATGTCAGGATGCTCTTTAATTTCATATTCTTTTCCATATCCTGTAATGTTTTTTTGTTGCATAATTGTATTTAGTATTTTTTAATACTTATTATTTTACGAATGCTCTCTCGCTTTTTTTAAATAGTATTTTGGATATATTAAAATTCATGCACTATGTTTCATCAAAATCTATCCTTTCAAAAAATAATGGGATGAATCTGTATAGAGGCTGTACTCATGGCTGCATATACTGTGATTCCAGAAGTGAAGTTTATGGAATGGACCATAAATTTGAGGATATTGAAGTAAAGGAAAATTCCATTGAATTGCTTAAAAAAGAATTGATTAAAAGGCCAAAATCAATGGTTGGAACAGGGGCGATGACTGACCCATACATTCCCCTTGAAAAACATTTGGAATATGTAAGGCATGCATTGGAGCTGATTGACAGATATGGGTTTGGTTTTACATGCATTACAAAGTCTGATCTTGTATTAAGGGACTTGGATTTGCTTAAAAAAATCAACTCAAACACAAAGGCAGTTGTTCAGATGACATTGACAACTTCTGATGATGATTTGTGCAGTATCCTTGAGCCTAACGTTTGCAGCACTTCCAGACGCATTGAAGTGCTTGATGTTTTGAGGGATGAAGGAATTCCAACCGTTGTTTGGTTGTGTCCGATTTTACCTTACATTAACGATACCAAAAGAAATATCACTTCGATTTTGGATTCCTGCATTGAAGCGGAAGTGAAGGGAATAATATGCTTCAATATGGGGCTGACCTTAAGAAGGGGCAACAGGGAATACTTCTATGAAAAACTGGATGTGAATTTTCCAGGTTTAAAAGATAGGTATATTGAAGAGTTTGGAGACAGCTATTCGATTCCATCACCTAAAAACGATGAGCTGATGGAAATATTCAGACAAAAAACTTCAAAAAACAATATCCTAAACCGTCCTCAGGAAATATTTGAATATCTTCATGATTTTCCTCAAAAGTCCTATCAGACTAAATTAATTTAAATAACTGTTTTTTTAAATATTAATATGATGAATTTTGATGATTTAAATATTTCGGATGAAATCAAAAAAGCGATTGTTGAGATGGGTTTTGAAAAAGCAACGCCCATTCAAAAAAAGGCAATTCCTATAGGATTGAAGGGAATGGATATAACTGCTCAGGCACAAACTGGAAGCGGAAAAACCCTCGCATTTTCAATTCCAATTCTTCAAAAGATTTTCGTTCCCGACAGGTCTCCGCAGGCCATTATATTATGCCCCACAAGGGAGCTGTGCATTCAGGTTGCAGGTGAGATTGAAAAACTGGCAAAACACATTAAAAAGCTCAAAGTTTTGGCGGTTTATGGGGGTCAAAGCATTGGAAAGCAAACAAGAGTTCTTAAAAAAGGTGTTCATATTGTTGTTGGAACTCCCGGACGTGTCATTGACCATATTCAAAGGAAAAATCTTGATTTGATTGGTGTTGAAAGCGTTGTTTTGGATGAAGCGGATGAGATGCTTGACATGGGCTTTAGGGAGGATATAGAAACAATTCTAAAGAATACTCCTCACCAAAGGCAAACTTTACTTTTCTCGGCTACAATACCTCGCCAGATTAGAAGGATTGCTGAGAATTATCAAAAAAATCCGAAATTTATTAAAATAGGGTCCAATAAAAAAACTATTCCAAAAATCACCCAATATTCATTTAAAACAAATCCGAAATATAAGTTTGATGATTTATGCAATTTGTTCGAGGCATATGACGTTAAATCTGCATTGATATTCTGCAACACTAAAAAGGGAGTTGATTTCGTATTTAAAAATCTGAAGAAGAATGATTATTCCTCTGATGCGCTCCATGGGGACATGACCCAAAAAATACGTGACAAGGTAATGAATAAATTCAGAAACGGTAATGTTCGCTTTTTGGTTGCAACCGACGTTGCTGCAAGGGGATTGGATATTTCTAATTTGGATGTGGTTGTTAATTATGATGTTCCTCAAAATTTCGATGATTATACTCACAGAATCGGAAGGACTGCCAGAGCAGGAAATGCAGGTTTTGCATTTACTTTAGTCACCTCCCGAGATTCAAATTTGTTTGATAATATCAAAAAGCAAAGTAAAGTAAGAATCATTGAAAAGGATATTCCAAGCGATGATGAAATTGACATGCTGAAAAGCAAGGTGATTTTGGAGAGAGTAAAAAATTCAATTAAGAATGATGATTTGGACAAATATAAAAAGCTGATAAAAAATAGTTCTTCTAAAACTTTTTCAAGTGATGATATTGCTTCGGCGTTATTAAAGATGATGAGGGAAAATTAATTATTTTCCGCCATCGATAATATTAAATTTGATTTTTTCATTTTCAAGCTCACGGATAAATGCTTTACTCATATCCCCAACACATATGGCAATAACATTCAATCCTTTACGGGCTGCATTTGCAGTTGCCTGAGGAGCTGCAAATTCAATGTCTATTGGAATATTAAGTTTGTTTGCAACAGCACGTGCAACAGTACCTGCAATGGCAACTTTATCTATTTTTTCGCCACTGTTGGTTCCATTTTTGTAAATGTTGCCGATTAATTCCAAATCACAAACTTTTGAACCGCCGTCCTTGATTGTCGGAACATTGATGACAGTAACTTCACCAACACTCATATCAATCATTCCTGTGAGATTGGTCAGTGATACATCGCATTCTGCTTCAGCATCTTCTAAAACGACTCCAGTTGCATTTTCTTCTTTTTTATGTGCGTATAAAACTCCATCTTCCATATAAAGTCCAACGATATCATCTTTTTTCAAGTTTTCAGTAGCTATGGCTGGCCATATGGTCTTGTAATGGTTCATAGTTTCTAAAACAGAATCAGTATATTTTCTTAAACTTATTGCATCTCTTTTAACTTTATCAATACCTGATTGAGTTATTTTATAAGGAGACCTGCCGTCTTTGGAAGTTATATATCCTAATTCCATTAATGTTTTTATATTTTCGGAAACCGCCTGTATGGTAATTCCCAAACTGTTAGCCAAATCTTTTTGTTTAAGGTGAGGGTCTTGCTTGGATATTTCACTTAATATTTGAAAGTGAGTAAGCGCACCTCTTTTTTTAAATGCCTTCATAATTTTCATTCCCCTAATTGCTATGATTATATATTTATTCAAGTATATTTAAATATATTTAGTTTGTAAGTTGACCTGTTAATTTTTCATTGAATAATTCAATAAATTGACATTTATTTTCAACAGGTATGTATGCTCCGCATGCCATTGCATGCCCTCCACCTGTGCCGCCAACTTCTCTTGAAATTTCACGGATTATGTTTCCGAAATGTATTCCATCATAGGAAAGTAATCTGGAACATCTGAGTGAAACTTTAAGTCCTTCATCATCGGTTTGCGTAAAGCCTATAACTGGTTTTTTCCAGTTGCAGTATCCTAAAATCATTCCGGTAACTGTTCCAACAATTTCAGGCTTGATTCCTGTTCCGTCAAAGTATTGGAGATTTTCCAGTTCAATGATATTTGTTTCATCGCTTTCTGCAATCTGTGAAATTGAAGTTGCCAGATTATATCGGTGGGTTTTGCTGATTGCCTCCAATTGATCCAAAGCTTCGATTCTGTCTCCCTTTAGAACTTCCATTGCCACTTTTTCTTCATGATTCCTGCCGCATGCATTCATAGCAGTTGAAAATTCAGAACCATCCCTTAAAAAACTGTCTTCATCCTCTTTTAGGAATGTATATGAGTCTCCAATAATCAATTGGGGGATATATTTGATATATCTTCCTGGAACGACTTTGGAAATCATTTCAACCAATTTTTGGTACAGTTTAACCTTTTCATCCATGGTAAGTTCATTTAATGTTTTCCTCTTGTGTTTTTCATCTATGCCCAATTCTTCTAGAATAGCCATGGTTTCAGCGGTGTTGTTTGTGATTGGCAGTTTGACGTCGCTGAAATATGAAAGTGCGACGAATAGTGGGCGGGTATTTCTTCCATAGATGTTGATGTCGTTTTCAGTTAGTTCAAGATATCCTCCATCGACAGCATCCTTTTGAATAATCTTGTTTAGGCCTTCAAAATGTCCTGTTTTTGTATTTTGCATATCTCCGATGGCTGAAAGAACTCCAATCCAACTTAAGTCATAGTAACCGAATTCTTTAGCTAAAAAGTAACATAGTCCGCCACCGCAGACATAATATGACCCGTCAATGCCGTGATGAATAGGATTGATTTCAAGATATGTGTAATCTTTGTTGTCCTTGTAGTCAAGGTCTCTTAATGGGGGGTGGTGGTCCAGTATAATTATTTTTTGACCTTCTTTGGCTTTCGTATCAATTCTCTGACCTGATCCCAAATCTGAGAAGATTGTCAGCTCATGGTCCAATTCTATATCGTCCAAAACATCAAGATTAACAAAATCGATGTCATGAACTTTATTTTGTCTGTCAAGGATGGTTGATAATATTGCGCCTGAACAGATACCGTCACAGTCAATATGTGAGTATATCTTAATGTCGGAGGAGTTTTCAATAATTTCCTTTGCATTTTTGTACTGTTCAGACATTGATTGTGGTATTTCCATAGTAATCAGTTTCTTATTTCTTTAATTTTCAAGCTTATTTCACGGATAAGTTCCAATTTGGTCTTATCCCATTCTACCAGTACTCTTCCGGATTTTTCATACCATTTTCCAGGATATGAAAATTCCTTTTGCACACTATATTTTAAATTGAGTCTTTTAAGTGCAGTTTCAATGTCTTTGACTGTCGGTTCGCTAACGCAATCGTTTTTGGCGATTTTGCGGCCTTCAGAAAGACTTAAGTTTTTATCTATATATTGTGGCCATACAGTAATCATATTTTCACCTATTTAATTTGATTTTCAAAGATGTCCAATGCATCTCTGACAACTAAATCCATATTGTAATATTTATATTTGGCTAATCTTCCTGCAAATATTACATTTTCTTCTTTTTCCATTTCAGCTTCATATAATTTGAATTTATCAAGATATTCCTGTGTCGGATAAGGATAACATTTCTCACCGTTGAATCCAGGATATTCTCTCATGATGGCAGTTTTTCCTTCCACATCCTGCCAGGTCAATTTCTTGAATTCTGTAATTCTTGTAAAGTAAGGGTCATTTGGGTAGTTGACTACAGCAACATCCTGGAATGAATCTTTATCTAAAATTTCATATACAAAGTTCAAGCATCTATATAACAGTTCTCCGTATTTGTAATCGTAAAAGTAATCAATTGGACCGGTATATATTAGGGTTTCATAATTTATCTTATCAATGTAATCCTTATAATCTGATTTGAGACCTATGTGGATATTGTCGCTTTTTGCCATATTTTCACACATTTTGGTGAAACCCTCTTTAGGCATTCCCTGATAGGTGTCTGCAAAGTATCTGTCGTCATGATTGAATCTGAACGGAATTCTTGAAATGACGCTTGAGCTTAAGTTGGCGGCTGATGTTCCCCATTGCTTTTCGGTGTAGTTTTTAAATAATTTTTCGTAAATGTCACGACCAGCATTTTTCAAAACCACGTCTTCTGAGGATTTCACCTCATCGATATCTTCTTTGTGGTCATCAATCCATTTGCGCATTGAGTCTTCATCCAAATCCAAATCGTATAACGCATTTAGGGTATCGATGCAGATTGGCATAGGCACGAGTTTTCCATCAACGCAGCTTAAGACCCTGTGGACATAATCGTTCCATTCAGTAAATTGTGAAAGGTAATCGTGGACTTTCTTGTCGTTTGTATGGTAAATGTGAGGTCCGTATTTTTGAATTAAAATTCCGTTGTCATAAAAATCATATACGTTTCCTCCGATGTGGTCTCTCTTTTCAATGACAAGGACTTTCTCATCCAACTCATTTGCAATTCTTTCAGCTATTGTCAGTCCTGAAAGGCCGGCGCCTACAATTACATATTTATAATCAGCCATCTTTTCACTCCTTTGAAAGCTGTATTTTTGACTCAATTGCAGTTGTCATTGAGCTTAACAGCATTCTTGTTTTAAAATCTGTTTTGTGAATCTTTTTAAGTTTATTTACCTTGCTCAATAATAGTTTATTCTCTTCTTTTGTAAACGGTGAAGTCTTCCAGGTGTGCATCCAGTGAAGCAGATGCGGATTGACGGATACGTTTTGCACATCCTTTGAAAAACCTTCAGTACATTCTCTGCAGTAAATGTATGACTCCATAAGCTCATCGAGAAGCCTTACATTGACGTTATTTGTAATGGACTTGTCATCAGGCAAATCACGAATGTAATAGTCATAGGATATGAAGTTGTTTAAATATACGATTCCTTTTGAGTTTAAAAGGGCTTCTAATGTAAATGCTAGGTCATCTCCGGAAACGAACTTCTTGAAACGGATATTGTTGTCCATTATCAGTTCTCTTCTATAGATTTTGCACCATACTGAAGGCTGCATTTTCAGCATGTCCGGTTCCTCTTCGATATTGTCAACATGGATTATGTCGATTGGCTTGTCTCTCGGATATGTCTTTTCTATTGTTTTTCCGTAAAGGACCCTTTCGACAACATTGTCCCAAATGACGTCAGGAATGTCCAGAAAGTTTGCACTTTCAAACTTTTCGCCGGGATATGCACTTTCCAGATTATCCAAATACGGGGAATATGATTTTTGAACATATCCTCCATATTCAAATATTCTTCTAAACCTTCCGAATGCCATATCTGCGTCGTATTTTTTGATGGCATTGTATAATGTTTCACATGCATCCAGTGTGTATCTGTCATCGGGATCTAAAAACATTATGTAATCGCCGGTAGATGCTTCAATGCCGGTGTTACGTGGTGTGTGAGCACCGCCGCTGTTGGTTTCATGATGGATTGCAACACAGCAATCATATTTTTCAGCATATTCGTCGATTACCTTATCTGATCCATCTGTAGAGCAATCGTTAACCATGATTATTTCCAGGTTTTCATTTCCAATTGTTTGGTTTATAAGAGAGTCGATTCCACCTCTAAGATGGTCTCCAACATTAAAAATTGGCAGGATAATGCTTATTTTTTCATTCATTTTCTTCCCTCCAAGTCTTAAATAATAATTCCATCATGTCTGGAACTGTGTAAGTGTCTGGGTAAATGTAGGCAATATTATATTTTTCAAGGACTTTTGCTGTAATCGGGCCAATGCAGACAACTAACAGATTGTCATTTAACAGTTTTGCAAGTTTTTCTTTGTCATCGGCTATCTGGAAGAAATTTTCAACAGTCAAGGGGCTTGTAAAAGTGATTGCATCAATTTCCTTATTCTCAATTTTTTGTATCAGTTCCTGCACCGCATTTTCATCCATGGGGAACAATGATTTGTATGCTTCAGCTAAAATTACTTCATTTCCAAGTTTTTCAAGTTCCTGCGGAAGTATTGGCCTTGCAGATGCGGTTCTTGGAATGCCGATGATTTTATCGGTGATTTCACGTTTTTTGAACTCTTCAATCAGACCTTCAGCTGTAAAATCATTTGGCATCAAGTCAACAGTTAATCCATTTTTTTCAGCCAACTTTCCGGTTTTATTTCCAATTACTGCTAATTTGCAGTTTAAAGTCTGAATAAAATCAGGATAGAATTTATTCAATGAAACGATGGTTGTTGGAGATGTAAATATAATCCAGTCAAGTTCATCTTTTTTGGATACCAGATATTTTAGAGATTCTGTGTTGACAGGCTCCAAATCAAGTGTCGGTGCAAGTATTGCACTTCCACCTAGTTTTTCTACAATCTCACAAGCCTTTTTTGCCCTATCCTTTGGCCTTGTTATTGCAACAACAGGTTTTGACATTTTATATTACCTTCATTAATTTATAATATTATATGTTTTGTTTTTATTTGTTTATAATGTTTGTTACTTTGGTTTATTTTTAAAATTGATTTGACATTGTAAAATTGCTTTGATTTTATTAAATTGATTATATATTAGTTAATTTAAGTTATAACTGTAAAAAATTATATATTTATGGAAATACAAACTATAATTTGCCTTTTAAGAAATTTTGAGGTGAATATATTGATTATGATATTAATTATTTGATCGAAGTTTTAAATAAAATAAAGAATAATCCATATGGGATAAGGCATACCAACCATTATTTAAAAAAATCAGCATATCGTGGTGTTGATTTGAATTGTGTATCTAAAAAATTATTGTCTGAAGTCCCAGTTGGTATTCAAAAGACTTTAGGATATGGTAATAGATTCGAATTAATTTTTGAATACAAGAAATATGAGGATTTATATATTGTTGTGGATATAATTAATTTTAATGAAGTATCTATTATTACTGTAATTCCTAAAGACATTCAACGGAGGAAGCATTAATGAAATCTAAATTGGATTATGTATATGATTATGAATATGATTTAATGGATATTACTATTGATGAATCTTTTAGATATGATAAATCAATAGATATAACTAATGGAATTATATTGGATTTAGATGTAAATGGTTTTCCTGCTGCATTAGAAATAATTAGCGCTTCAAAAATATTTGGGATTGATAAACAAAATCTTATTTCTCCTAATATTGATTTGGCCATTATTATTAGTGATGATTTAATTTGTATTGAATTGAAATTTACTTATTTTGTTTCTAAACACGAACAAGATGTCTGTTTTAAGCATAATCTTGCTAATAATTATGGGATTCCGGCAATGGAGACAGTTTTTTCTACTGCTTAATTTTTTTTAACGTCTATTTAATTAAAGCTATTTTCCATTTAATTGGCTCAAATATTTTACCATAAACAGTAATTGTTGCATATGTAAACAATTATATAATATAATTGTCTTATTTTTAAATAGGTGATAATATGAGCAATGTATTGATAACATATTTCTCAGCAAGTGGAGTAACAAAAAGCGTAGCGGAAAAGATAGCAGATGAAAACGGCTATGATATTTTTGAAATAACTCCTGTGGAAAAGTATACTGCAGCAGATTTGGATTATATGGACAAAAATTCAAGGTCAACAATTGAAATGAACGATAAGAGTTTCAGACCTCCAATTGCCGAAACATGTGATGTTTCAGGCTACGATGTTGTAGCTATAGGTTTTCCTGTGTGGTGGTACACCGCTCCGACAATAATCAACACATTCATAGAAAGTGTTGACCTGAAAGGAAAGACAATTAAGGTTTTCTGTACATCAGGAGGATCAGGCGTTGACAAGTGCGTAAGCGACCTTCAGGATGCATATCCAGAGCTTGACTTTGCAAAAGGTATGAGATTCATGGGAAATGTCTCTAAAGCAAGGGAGTGGATTGAGGATGAGTAAAAAAGTAGTAATCATAAGTTCATCTCCCAGAAAAGGCCAAAATTCAGATACATTATGCGATGAATTTTTAAGGGGCGCTCAGGATGCAGGCCATGATGCAGTCAAGTATTTCCTTGAAGACATCGAGTTTTCATCATGCAAGGCATGCTACAAATGCAAGACTCCCGAAATGAAGTGCTTTCAGGATGACGGCATAGCAAAAATTCTGGACGACATGATGGATGCTGATGTGATAGTCTATGCGACTCCAGTATACTACTATGAGATGTGCGGAACACTAAAAATGTTTTTCGACAGGTGCTATCCGATATTTAGACATTTGGAAAACAAGGATTTTTATATAATTTTGGCTGCAGGAAGCAGTTGTGGGGATGCACTCACAGGACTTAAGAGTTTCATAGGGTTTGCCAAAAATCCAACAATAAAAGAAGTGTTTGAAGTCTTGGGAAATGCAAAATCACAAAAAGATATTTTGAAAAAAGTATATGATGCAGGTTTGAACTGCTAAAAATAAAAATTAGGAAAGATATCAATCTTTCCTATCCTTTAAATGGATTTGAACTGTCATAAGTCTTGCCGTTGACGGTTAGCTTGTAGCTGCCGTAGTCAATTTTGCCGGATACTGCTAGGGATGATAGTGAACTGTCACCAGTCAGTGTCCAAGTGGATCCGTCAGCAACATTGACAGTAGTGTTTCCGGTTGAGTTGACGGCGCCTTTGAATTCGGTATTTTTCATGGTCCAGTTCAGGGAACTGATATTGTCAACAATAACATTTCCATCTATTTTTTCATTGTCTGTGTTTAACTCAGCAGTTCCTCCGTTGGAGCCGGTTGTTCCCCATTGGTTTTGGCTTGAAACTTCTAAAAATGTTTGGCTTCCAAAGCTCAATTCAGTATTTTTCAAATCAATTACACAGGCTGTATTGGTTACATGAAACATAGGAGCTTCTTTGTAAACTGATGATTCCTTTGGAATTGTGAGCTTTGAGTTTTCAGAGCTGAAGTGGGATGTTCCGACATCAGCGTCACCGCTCATTGATTGATAGATGAATATTCCGCCTAAATCAACGTAAGCATCACCATCTTTTCTGTTACCTTCACCATAACCTGTCAAATCAGAGTTTTTCACTTCAATTGAGTTTTTACCTTCGATACACGCTATTTGTGATACGTAAGATGTTCCTTTGGTATTGTCAACGGTAATGTTTCCTGTTGAGTATATTAAAGGTGATCCTCTGCCGCTGGTTTTGCTAACTCCTGTATTGATGTCTGAGTTTTTGACATGCACCTGGCCTTCGCCACGGTCAGTTGCAATGGCAGCGCAACTTTGCCCGTCGGTATTGATTATTACGTTTTCGGCATTGATTTTACCTTTGTATGTTGCATCAAGACCTCTTGACTTGTCTGAATGGGTTGTAATTTTAACATTTTTAATGGTTGCTTGTGTATTTCCGCTCACATCACTCGCACCTGATGGGTCTCCGCCACCGTTTCCAGGAGCTTGGCTGCCTTCACCTGAGGGCATTTCAGGAGGTTGTCCTCCGGCTCCACCTTGTGAGTTGGCACTGCCATTTCCGGTTGCTTCTGGAGGTTGTCCTCCGGCCCCTCCCTGTGCGTCAGACGGTTGGCCACCTTGGGATGAGCCTCCACTGCTTGAGGCATTGGCATTTGTAACAAAAATACCGTTTGAACCTTTTGAATTTGTATTTATTTCAGCATTTGATATGTCGAGAGTACCGTTGGTATTTACCAAAACAGCAGAATTGGCACCATAAAAGTCAGCATCATCACCAGAAGTTGCAGTATCACCTGTTTTGTTGATGATGGAATCGGCTAATTTCAAGGCACCTCCATTTTTAACAAGAATCGCATTTGTGTCTGCAGCATCTGTGTGATATAATCCTTTATTTTCGTCTAAGCTTTTAGAATCAACAACAAGATTTCCTTTGTCTTTGAGTCCATTTGCATCAATACTTACTGAACCGGCAGTTGCCTGATTTGAATTTGTAAAAGCAAATGCTCCAGCACAGATAAGTATTATGATGGCTATGGCTACAATAATTAGCTTTTTGTTCATAAAAGTAATAACTCGCAAGTCATATTTAAGTATTTGGAATATTTTTTATACAGTATCATTATGTCATTAAATTATCAGTATTTTAACATATTCAATGTATTATTGCAGTGGTGTTTCAATCAGACAGTTTAAATATAATTGTTTTGGAGTTAAATGAAAGGTAGCATTGATTCTTTAGTTAAGTTGAAAATGCTACTAATTCATTTATAATGAAATAATATTTTTAAACTCCGCTGAATTTTTTAATATATGGAATTTTGCTGAATACATATGGCAGCAGCCATGATAGGAAAATTGTCAATGCGAACATTACTGGGAATAATAATGTGGAGTGGGGATTATATTTGGCTAAAAACTTAATTACAATCAGATGTGAGAAATACATTCCATAACTGCAAAGACTTATTGAAATAATTATCTTTCCAATGATATTATTTTTCACATGTTTGAATGAGGTTATGTTATCAAGATATTTGATAAACAGATACATTCCAATTCCCATAAATACAATAGGAATATTCTGGTAAATTTCAGAAATGAAATTAATGTTGTTGTAATCGAAATATACGAAAACTGCTAATGAAATTATGAGAATAACAAATCCGATAACACACATCTTTTTGTCATCCAAATCGAATTTTTTAGTGGTTAGATAATAACCTAAAACAGGATATCCTATATAACTTGCAAAGTAATCCAGATTAAAATCGGGGAATAGAGGATATGAATTAAATGTTTTCAGTGCTATTGTAAAAAACCAAATGACTAAGAAATATTTACAGCCTTCCTCTCCGTATTTTTCAATGAATGCATTAATAACGGGAATGAACAGATAAATTCCGATTAAAGTCCAGAAGTACCATGTAATGGACGGATTTCCAATAAATGTGTTCCAAACTTGTGTATAATTCCCATGCATATAAAGAATTTGAGCGGAAATTAAGATAATCCAAAAGATAAACGGATAAATAATCCTTGTAAACCGTCTTTTTAAAAAATCAGAAAGATTATATTCACGATTTAAAAGCAGAGCTCCGCTGATCATTAAAAATATTGGCACACCGATTCTTCCGATGTCGTGGAATGCCATCTGTGCAATTACCTGAGTTTGGGTTGTTAATGGTCCAAAAAAGAAATCAACATGGCATATGATGACTGCGATTATGGCAAATGCTCTTAAAAAATCGTAGTAGAAAATTCTTTCTTTTTTATTTTTCATTGTATCTTATTTTCCTATAATTTGTTTTATAATTAATTTATCATCCTGATCAATTGTTCTTAAAAGGAATATCGCACTAAAGTAGACTATTATGGATACTATCATTGCTATCCATAAATTTAAGTTAAGAGCATATAATGCAATTCCTAAAATTGCTGATGCTGCACATATTTTGATAATATCGTAAATCAGATGTCTATTTGGGAGTTGATTAATCTTTCTAAGCATATATAATTCTAAAAGTAAAATTAAAATTTCACTTAGTACTGTTGAAAAGGATGCTCCGTAAACGGAATACTTCGGAATTAAGAATATATTTAACACTATATTGAAAAGGGCGGCTATTGTATAGATTTTTGTCACGGAATATTCTTGATGAGAAGCATTTAACACCAAAGAGCATGCTCCATTTATAAATAGGAAACAGACAGTCCAAATCAATATCTTTAAAACCCCTCCTGCTTCAATGTACTCTGCTCCATAAATTCCAATCAAATCATATCCGTAAAACATGGCGAATACTGAAATTGGAATTGTAACTAATGTTAAATATTTGATTGATTTGTTAAAGCTAAAGTTTAACATGTCTTTTTCGTTTTTGAATAATTTGCTCATCACAGGGAAAACTACTGATGCATAGATTGTATAGAATAATGTTAAAACGGTAATCAGTTTATATGCTGAGTTATAAAGTCCTGTAGCATATGTTGTTGAAAATTGGGTAATCATCACTAAATCAATTGAATAATAAATAGTGTAGAATAGACCTGTTAATGCAAATGGAAGTCCACCTTTTAATAAAACTTTGTAGAAACTAAAGTCAAAGGATAGTTTAGGAAGTATGGTGTGTTTTTCAAGTGCATAAAGCTCATAAATTAAAGCTATAAAATTGGCGAGAATGTATGCAATTGCAATTCCAGTTAATGCAAAGTCTGTAAATGTAACTATAATGATGAAAATCAATGTCAGTATGTTTATAACTGTATTTGTTATTGCTTGATATTTCAGTTTCTCATGGGCTTGGAATGATGTAAATAAAAGTGAATGGTAAGATTTAATTAAATTTTCAAAAGAAATCAGTAAGGTAATAGTTATTAGTTTACTGTTCCATCCAAGAATTATCAGAGCGAAAAACACTGTTAATATATACAATACAGATAAAAACAACTTTAATGATACTGCATTATCCAAATATTTATGTTCACTCTCAAAATCAGTAGAAATTGCACGAACCAATAATGTTGGAAGTCCAAAGTCAATTATGATTCCAAAAAGAGCGGCAAATGAAACTGCTGAACCAAAAATACCATAATCTGAAGGGCCTAAGTACCATGCAGTAACAATTGTCCAAATAAATGCACAAATGCTAGCAATGATTTGTGAAATCATCATCCAACCCATATTTGCAAATGCCGTTTTAACTTTATTAGCCATTATTTAACCTTTATTTTTCATGTTTTAAATTTATTAGGGAATTAATTTAATTATAAACATAATCTATAATTTTTTTAATTATTTATTAACTATCTTTATAAATTTATTTTTTTATAGTTATTTTATCTGGTTTTTCTATACAATCTTTTTATTGTAGCATTATTATATAATTTAGAATAGATTTCTGAAATGATTATTGCTCTAGTGAAATGGTGTTTTAATATTTGATCATTCATTATTTTTATTTCTTTACGGGGAATATAAATTTCTTCTGGAATTGATTTTTCAAATTCGTATAATTTTTGTATATTGTCCTTTTTGTCTTTTAATTTTAAGTTAGAAAATAATAAAAGTAAACTATATAGGCTAGCTCTAACAGGATGCTTACATCCATATTCACAATCATTAAATAAATTTATAACTTTTTTAGCTCCTTTTAAGAAGTTATTAAATGTTTTTAAATTATGGGTGTGGATTATTGAGTTTTTTGATTCAATAATATTATATTTATATAATATTTCATTTGGGAGTAAAGTAATCCTTTTAGTATTTAATATTAGTTTATAATAAAAATATGCATCTTCAGATAATGAATCTTCCAGGAATCTAATATTTTTATTAATTATGAATTGTTTATTGAAAATTTTTCCCCAAGGTGCAACATTATAATATGTAGTCATATTAAATGTTTGTTTATTCAATTGGGGGTTAATGTTTATTAAATCTGATGTATCATCGCATTCATGTAAAATTCTTACTTTTACCATTTCATTATCTAAGTTCCAATGATGAGAAGCCATGACCATGTCTGAATTTTCATTTGTTATCGTTTTATAGTAAATTTCGAATGCATGCGGGTAATACTCGTCATCAGCATCTAAAAATATTAAATAAGGTGTTGTTGCTTTTTCTATACCAATATTTCTTGGCTTTCCAGGAAATCCAGAGTTTTTATCAAGATGAATACCTATGATATTTTTGTATTTGTGGCAGTATTCTTCAATTATACTTTTAGAGTTATCAGTTGATTTATCATTAACAATGATAACTTCAATATTTTCAAAACCAATGCTTTGGTTGATAATAGAATTAATTGATGTTTTTAATGTTGATTCAGCATTATAAACGGGAATAATTACACTAATTTTATAGTTCATTCAAATCATCTTAAATATATTTAAAACTTATTTTTTTAAATTTTCTAAGCGTTTTACAACTAATTTTCTAATAATCATTAAAAAATTGGATTTCTTACTTGGAATATTTTATTTAAAATTATCGTTAATTTCTTTTAAGTAGTTAATGGCATGCTTAAATGATTCATCCATCTCTTCTTTTGAATTGAATAAAGTTGAGTTATACTCGCCATATCCATGAATTCTAATGTTTCCAGGTATATCCATGAAATTGGTTCCATATAATCGTTTGATAAGTTCTTCGGGTTTATTTGGACATTTAATGTCATATCCTTCAAATTTCATAGTTTTTGTAGGGAAAAAAATATCTTTTTCAAAAACACCCATATCATCAGATGATGATGCGTCAATTCCTTCCGCTATAAAATCTGTTTCATCTAAAGTCAACCCTAACTTTTCAAATCGTTCATTGAATTCTTTTTCAAAAGAAAAATCGGGTTCATGATATAGTTTTCTAAAATAATATTTGTGCCCTAAATAATTTTTGGTGTAATAATCTATGGAATCTTTTTTAATATAATCAAATGGAAAAATATCTAATTTCACCATAGGTTTTAACCATCCTAATTGTAAAAATGTTGATTTTCCTAATTTTGGATCACTACTAAAGTATTGGTCGTGACCTAATTTTTCATCATAAATATTGTTAAAATCTTTAAAATAATTATCTTTAGCATTAATTAAACGGGTAAGAGCACAGTTTTCTTTAAAAAATTCATATTTATTTATTTCTTCTGGAAGAACTTCAATTAATTTGTTATAATCTTCCCTTATCATAATAATGTCAAAATCATCATCCCAAGGTATAAACCCTTCATGTCTAACAGCACCTATTAAAGTTCCATATGCAAGACAGTATTCTAAATTATATTTTTTACAAACATTGTCTATGAATCTTAATAGTTCTGTGTATAATAATTGAATGTCTCTAAGTGTTCCTTCTGTTTGGATATTTGTAGATTTTATTAAAAAGTTTAACATTTCATTTGGTTGGGAAGGAGATGATTTTTTTCTATAAATAAATTTTGATAGTCTCATTGAATATAATAAAATTTTTTCTGATTTTTGAATTATTTTAGGAGATTTTTCATAAAGTTTACCCAAATTCATTATAACGCTTCCATTTTTTTTTATTTTAATTTACTATTATTCCAATTAAGGATAGTTTAATCTTTTAGAAAAATAATCTTGTTAATTATATATTGTATTTCATGTATATTATCCTAATGTATATGAGTAATAGTTTTAATCTTTTGGCATATTATTAATAAGTATGTGGAGCATCATGATATTTTTTTGAGGTGTGTTGTTATCATAGCTCCTTTGGATTATTATTATAATATTGCAAAATATCCATGGATATACTATGTCTATGTAATATAAAAATAACTATTCTTTATGATGAAGGATATCAAAGAAAAATTGGGAGAAACATTTGTTTAAATTAAATATTGCTCAGATTACTTATTGGATTAAAAATCAAATAATACAATTTTAATCGTGTAATTAACACAGAAATAATATTTATATATGATTTTAAATAGATTATAATACATGCGCGTGGGTGAATTTAGGAAATATAGTGATGAAGAAATAAAACATTTACAAGATGTTGAATTAATGATTCTCAAAGATGTTGTAAAAATTTTAAATAAACATAATTTAAACTATTATATGTATGGAGGTTCTCTTTTAGGAACTATAAGACATAAAGGTTTTATACCTTGGGATGATGATATAGATATTATTCTATTTAGAAAAGACTTTGATAAAGCTTTAGATATTCTAAATAATGAATTATCTGATAAATATGATCTTGTTCAAATGGATTATGTTGAGGATTGTTTTGCTTCTTTTGCGAAAGTTTCTCTTAGAAACACTATTTTTAGTCGTTGGTATACTCATTATACAGATTTTGATTTAGGAATTCACATTGATATATTTACATTAGATAATGTTCCTAAAAGCGATTTTTTAGGTAAATTGCATCATGTTGCATATACTTTTTGCTATCAATTTGTCATTAATTCATGTATTAAATTTGACATGTATACAAAATTCAGAACAAAATTACATAATGCGGTATATGATACTTTGAATTTTATTCCGATAAATAAGAAGTTTTGGAAAAAATTACTTAAAAAAGAAATGACTTTTTTTAATTATAATGAAACTGAAAGGGTTGTTGATTGTTGTAATCTCGCAGGATATATGGCTTATAACAGAAATGATTTTGAACCTGCAATCAATACTAAATTTGAAGATTTTGAAGTTAGAATTCCGAAAAATTATGATAAAATTTTAACTCAAATTTATGGGGATTATATGAAAATTCCTTCAGAAGAGGATAGATATAATACTGCTCCGGATATTCTTGATTTTGGAGAGTATTAATTTTTATATTAAAAAATCAAATATTAAATCATGTTTTCTAATATAGGTGTTGTCGGTGCGGGTGCTATGGGAACAGCTATTTCCCAAACTGTTTGTGAAAATGCTCAAAATGTTTTATTATATGCTAGAAGGGAAGATGTTGTTCATCACATAAATGAAACACATGTTAATAAAGATTATTTTCCAAATATTCGTTTACAAGATAATATTATAGCAGTCAATGATTTAAATGAATTAAAAGATGCAGAAGTAATCTTTTTAACTTTACCTTCATCTACTATTAGAAGTGTTACTTCCAAATTAAAAGATATCATTTCGGATGATTGTATTCTTGTGAGTACTGCTAAAGGTTTAGAAAAAGAATCTAAAAAAAGGATGACCGAAGTTATTGAAGAGGAAACTGGCAGTCCTGCTGCAGTATTATCTGGACCCAATATTGCTTCTGAAATGGTTGAACGCACTTTTTCTTCAGCATCAATTGCTTGTAAAAATAAGCAGTGCCTTGATAAAGTTAAAAGAGCATTAGCAACTTCTAAATTCAAAGTTTCTGCATGTGATGATGTTGTTGGTGTCGAATATTGTGGAGTAATTAAAAATGTTATAGCTATTTCCCAAGGAATTTGTGAAGGTATGAAGGTAAATGATAATGCTCGATTTTCCGTCTTTACAAAAACCTATAAAGAAACAAAGGAATTAATTGAAAAATTTGGAGGCAATCCAAAAACTGTTGATGATTATTGTGGTTTTGGGGATATAATCACTGCTTCAACTTTAAATGTGAGTAGAAATCATACTTTAGGTGTTTTATATGGTCAAAAAATTGTAATTGATGAAGAGGCATCGGGGATTCTTTTTGAAGGAAAGAATACAATTATTATAATGAAAGAATTATGTGATAAATATAATATTGAATGTGCAACTGTAGATTTTACTTATGATGTAATTATTGATAAGATAAATCCAAAAAATGCATTTGAGAAATTTTGGGATAAATTATAATGGTGATGATTTTATGATTTGTGCGGCTATGTTGGCTGGAGGTATTGGGAGTAGATTAAAACAAGATAAACCTAAACAATTTGTTAATATTAATCATAAGCCTATTTTAGTTCATTCAGTTGAAACATTCTTAAATGTTAAAGAATTTGATAAAATTATTGTATCTTCTCCAAAAGAATTCATCGACATGACAAAAGATTTGATGAACAATTATTTCCCCAAAAATGATAAAATTGTAGTTATTGAGGGGGGTTCTACTCGTAATGAAACAATTTTGAATTCTATTCAGTATATGAAAGATCAAAATTGTGAAAAAGATTCTATTTTAGTAACTCATGATGCTTCAAGGATATTTGTATCTGAAAAATTAATTGAAGAAAGTATTAAAGGTTCCCTTGAAGTGGGCGCCGCTAGTGCAGTGATTCCCGCTACAGATGTTATTTTTGAATCTAAAAAAGAAGGGCAACTTACTGATATTCCTTTAAGAAAATATTTATTTCATGCACAAACTCCTCAATCTTTTAATATTGATAAATTCTTAAAAATTTATGAAGATTTGTCAGAAGATGAAATAGCTCTGTTGGATGAAGCTATGATGCTTTTCTATTTAAGGGGAGCTAATGTAAAATTATTCAATGGAGATCAGGGTAATTTTAAAATAACTCGTCCTTTTGATATTACATTGGCTGAAACTATTTTTAAAGAGTAGTTATGCTTTTTTATGAAATATTTTTTTGTTTAATATTCTCCAAAGTCAATTTCTTCCGGAGCAGGTCTGAATCTAGATTCTTCAGGTGGCAACTCCATATACTCTCCGTACTCCATTTTTAGTATTTTGTCATAATTATTTGGAATATTAACTTCAATATCTTCAAATTTAACTTTTTTTAAAGGAAACCAATCGGTTTTAAAAGAAATTGGCATTATTCCCGAAGAAGGAAAATCGCATACCTCTTCACAGTTTTCATTTTGATATTGGGTGAATGATTTAATGCATTTTTTTCTAATAGTATATGGAGATATAGGAAGTATTTTTATTGTGTAATGGACTGTTCGCTGAATTATTTGTTTTATTTTAGAATCGTTTTCATATTTAATTGAAGAATAAAATGTTAACATATTTAAAAAATAACATTTCCATCTATGGATAAATCGTTTAAATTTGTTGTTTGGAATATTATCTAAAATAAAAATATCAATATAAATGTTTGGAGTATAATCGACTTGATCTGCCCACCATTCTTTGAAAAGAGTATTTTTTAGCATTAATCTTCCCCAAGTGTGATAATATGTTTCTTCATTTAAACAATTCATGAATCTGAATCTGTTGTCAATGTTTTTTTCAAAGATTTTATTTAATTTTTCAAAGTCTTCTCTAAACATGATTACATCGATATCATCGTCCCACGGTATATATCCTTGATGTCTCAAAGCTCCAATTAAAGTGCCACCATACATAAAATAGGTCAAATTGTGTTCTTCACAAATTTCTATGAGATATTTTAAGATTTTCATGCTGACTTGCTGTTGATGTTTTAGGGTTTCATCATCATATTTTTTTTCTTTAATCATGTTTATTTTCCTTTATTTCTTAATTTATTAATTAATTATCCTAATAAATTATATTTTAAGATGTTTTAAAAATTTCTTTTTTTTATATATTATATATTGTTATATAGTTTTTTTTTAATAAATATTACTTGCTAATGAGCATTATTTTTTTTAATATCTTTATTATAATAAAATTTAATAAAGAGTTAATTTAAATATATTATATTAATTAGATAATTATATACTCTATTTGATTAGTTGCTAATTAAATAATTATAATAATGAATAAAGGTGTTAAGATGTCTAGATTGTACGGCGATAAAGAAGATATTAATGCGGATAAAGTAAAAGATTTTTTTAACAAAAGAGCAAATAAAGATGTGGAAAGTGATTATTCTATTGTTTTGTTCCAAGATAAGGAAAATTCTGAACAAAGACATGAAGAGGAAAAAAAGATTTTCCATGACAACATTGATGTTTCAGGAAAAAAAGTTCTTGAAATTGGTTGTGGAATAGGAAGATGGGTTGAAGCATTGCATGATAAATGTGCTTCCTATTTAGGTTTGGACTTTTCAGAAGAACTTTTGGAAATTGCTGAAAAAACTTATGGTTATGATAACTGCAAATTCCAATTAATGTCTGCTACAGATATAAAAGTAGATGAACTACTGATTGAACCTCCATTTGATGTAATAATATTTTCCGGATTTTTAATGTACATCAATGATGATGACATAAACATTATAATGGATGAAGTCAACCAAATAGGTGCTGAAGACAAAATAATATTTGCTATGGAACCTACTTCATGCATGGAGACTAGATTAACCCTTAAAGATTTCTACTCTGATGGTTTGGAATCTGATTATAGTGCAATTTATAGAACTGAACAAGAATATTTGGACTTTTTCAAACAATTAAACTGCAAAGAAATGCGCACTGGTCATCTTTTTGATGATTTAAGTGATCATAGTGAAACAAATTATATGTTTTATGTAATCGGATAAAAGGTGTTTTGATGTTAAATTTTGCATTAGGACCTGTCATGAGCAGTGACTTAATTTTAGAAGTAGGGTCAAAACAAACACCATATTTCAGAACTCCTGAATTTTCCAAAATAAATTTGGAAAATGAGCAATTGATGAAAGAGCTTCTTAATGCTGGTGATGATTCAAGAGCTATCTTTTTAACAGGGTCTGGAACTTCGGGTATGGAAGCTACTGTTATGAATGTTTTCAATGAAGAGGATAAAGTTTTAATTGTCAATGGAGGAGGTTTCGGTCAAAGATTCGTTGACTTATGCAAACTACACAATATTGACTGCGAGGATATCAAACTGGAATTTGGGCATTGCCTAACACGTGAAAAGTTATATGAATATGATGGTAATGATTACACTGCATTTATAGTAAATATCTGTGAAACCAGTTCAGGGGTATATTATGACATTAACTTAATCAGTGAATTTTGTAAAAAAAATAATCTATTATTAGTTGTTGATGCAGTCAGTTCATTTTTAGCCGATGATTTAAACATGGTTGAACATGGTGTTGATGTCGTAATAACTGGATCTCAAAAAGCTTTAGCATGCCCTCCAGGAATCGCTATCATTGTGTTGTCCGAAAATGCAATTAATCGTGTAGAAAAGAATTCATGTAAATCCATGTATTTTGATTTTGAAGACATGCTGATAAATGGTATTAGGGGTCAAACTCCTTATACACCAGCAATCACAATCATATTGCAGCTTAATGCTAGGTTGAATCAGCTTAAAAATGATGGTGGCATTGAAGCTGAAATCAAAAGAATATCTGATTTGGCTGAAGACTTTAGAAATAAGATTACAGAATTTCCATTTGAAGTTAAATCCAATTGTTTATCAAATGCCGTAACAACAGTTCACTCTAAAGAAAAAATTGAAGCTAATATTGTTGAAATCTTAAAAAATGAGTATGATATATGGGTCAGTACTGCCAGAGATGATTTATCCGAGACCATGTTATTTAGAGTAGGTCATATGGGAGACTTGACTCCAAAAGACAATGATACATTAATAGAAGCACTTAGAGATATACAAAAAAGA
>NZ_CADCJB010000004.1 GCF_902801725.1 uncultured Methanobrevibacter sp.
TTCAGCCCACCAACCTTCAATACTGTCTACATATAAAGAATAACTTTGTAACCAGTCAATTGAAGGGAAGTGACGTTTATCTGCAAGAGATGCATCTAACGCCCAGAACACTTTACAGATACGTAATGTGTTTTGAGTAACAGGTTCAGATAAGTCCCCACCAGGAGGTGATACAGCACCAACTACAGAAATAGATGCTACATTTGGTTCGGTACCAATAGTTTTTACCCTTCCTGCTCTTTCGTAGAATTGTGCTAATCTAGATGCTAAGTATGCAGGGTAACCTTCTTCCCCAGGCATTTCTTCTAATCTTCCAGAAATTTCCCTCATAGCTTCAGCCCATCTTGAGGTTGAATCTGCCATGAGCGCTACGTCGTAACCTTGGTCACGGTAATATTCAGCAATTGTAATACCAGTATATACACATGCTTCACGAGCTGCTACCGGCATGTTTGAAGTATTTGCAATAAGAACAGTTCTGTCCATCAATGGATTACCGGTTTTAGGGTCGTCAAGGAATGGGAATTCAGTAAGTACTTCAGTCATTTCGTTACCACGTTCTCCACATCCAATATATACAACGATATCTGCGTCAGCCCATTTAGCTAATTGTTGTTGTGTAACAGTTTTACCTGATCCGAAAGGACCTGGAATAGCTGCTGCTCCTCCTTTAGCTACTGAAAAGAAAGTATCTTGTGCTCTTTGACCAGTTACTAAAGGTATATCCGGATCTAATTTTTCAATATATGGACGACTTCTTTTAACAGGCCATTTTTGGAGCATTTGAACTTTTTCACCACCAACAGTAGCAATATCTTCCAATACTGTGTAATCGCCTTCTGCAGCAATTTCGGTTACTTCACCTTCAAGGGTTGGAGGTACCATAATTTTGTGTAAAACTGCAGTAGTTTCTTGAACTTCACCAAGAACGTCTCCACCTTTTAAAACATCCCCTACTTTAGCTACAGGTTTGAAAGTCCATTTTTTCTCTTTGTTTACAGAATCTACGTCAATACCTCTTGCAATGAAATCACCAGATTCTTCTCTGATGATTCTTAAAGGTCTTTGAATACCGTCGAAAATAGAACTCATTACACCAGGACCGAGTTCTACGGACAATGCTCCACCAGTACATTCAACTACTTCACCCGGTTGGATACCGGCTGTTTCTTCATATACTTGGATAGTGGCGGTGTCACCTTCAAGCTCAATGATTTCTCCGATAAGCTTTTCATCACCTACTCTAACCATCTCAAGCATCTGAGCCCCTCTCATACCATCTGCGATAATAACAGGCCCAGCAATCTTAATAATATTTCCTTCAATAATCATTTAACCATCTCTACCCCGATAACTCTTTTAATAAGGTCATTTATTTGATCAGATGATCCTTCTGAGGACCCATCTTTATCAGGTATTTCAATTATCATTGGTAATACATCAGAACCAATTTTCCTATTAATGTGTTCTCTAATTTCATTAGCCATTAATTGAGTAATGATAATAATTGAAACTTCATCATCTAAAAATTTATCAAAAGCTGCGATAGCTTCTTCTGAAGTGTTAACAACTTCAGCTTTTTTGACACCACCAAGTCTAAATCCAGATACAGTGTCAATATCACCTATAATTGCTACAGAACTCATATTAACATCTCCATGATTTTAGAATTAGGGAAGCCTGCTTCTCTTTTTGCTCTTGCAATAATTTTTAAATTCTTAATTTCATTTTCTTTTTGACTTAAATAACCAATAATTGGACCAACACCTAATGGTTTTTTAACGGATAAGGATTTTGCATAATTTGCTGCATAAACATCCAATGCTTTTTCAAATACAGCAACTGAACCAGTTTCATTGTATACTGGAATTACCTCAGTTAATGCTTCAGCATATTTTGTTCCTTCTAAACCAGACACCACATTAGTAACATCTGGGGATTCCATTAAATCTTTAAGTTTCCATTCACGTAATTGGTATCCTTCTTCTAACATATAAGGAGCAATTTGATCATAATCAAGACCATCTTGTTTTGCCCTTATAATTAATTTAAGATTAGCTACATCAACTTGAGTTCCAACATATGAATATACAATTTGTCTATTTTCATCAGCAGGAACATCAGAAGAACGTAATAAATTGCCTAAATAATATTTATCTAAAGCAGATTCTAATGGAAGAATCATATTAGTTTCTTCATATTGTGGAAGAGCATCTTCTAAAGCAGCTGCATATTCAGTACCATCTAAACTTGTGACAATGTCAGTTACCTTTTCAGAATCAGCTAATGATTCCAAATCACCATATAATGATCCGCAAGGAATTAATAATTCTTTGGTTTCATCAGGTGAAAGACCAACTTCCTTAGCAGTTAAAAGACTTTTAATGTTGTCTATGTCAGTTTTTTTAGACATGACAGCAAAAGGATCTTTTACTTCCTTAGGAGCGATTCTTGCAATAAAGTCATAAGTATTAGCACGTTCAACATCCAATGCTTTATCAAGAGGATATTCATCAAGAACATCAGCATATTCAGGAATACCTTTAAGATAGTTTTCAACTTCTTCTACATTGTTGGTTTCAACAATTTCAGAAATTTGTTTTTCATTAAATAGTCTTCCTTTTCTAGCTCTTACTCTTGCACTTGGGTTAAGATAAGGATAAATGTCCAAAACTGGTCTAGATGCAATGATTACAATAACTGCACCAACAATAAGAACTGCCATTAAACAGAACACAAGAAATGTTTCATGTGTAAGTCCAACAGAACTTATTAAAGTAGCAATTTCATCTGCCATAATTTATCCTCCTAATTATTTAAATAATATTTCAGCAACTTCACTACGTAAGATACTTTTAAATCTATCTAATCTAGCTTCAATAGTGTTATTTACTTCAATATCTCCATTACTTGTTTTTAAAATAGCTCCACCCATAGCATCAATAGGTTCACCTAATGTAAAAGTGATATCTTCAACTTGGAAAGTAGAGCTTCCTGAAAGTTGACCTTTTATATTGTTAGTGTCAGCTTCATTTAATTGAATAATTAAATCTTTACTACCTATTTCATCAGCAGCCTCTTTAATCATTTTACTTAATGAATCTTCATATTCATCATCACCAGAAGCAGCTTTAGCTTTCAGTTCATCAGTAGCTTTTGCGAAAGCAGCTTCAATGACTTCTTCTTTAGCGCCTAATTCTGCTCTACGAGCATTCATCTTAGCTTCAGAGATAATTTGCTGATATCTCATTTCAGATTGTTTTTTACCATTTTCTGATATTTTGGTTTTTTCAGTTTCTGCGGTTTTTTCAGCTTTTGCAGTAATTGTCGCAACTTCTGCATTAGCTTCTTGAATGATTACATCAGCTTTCTCTTGGGCTTCAGACATAATGCTTGAAACAATTTTATCTGTGCCTGAGCTCATATAAATTGCCTCCTTAACTTATAAGATTCCACCGAATACCATAAGTAAAATAGCAATCAAGAAACCGTAAATAGCTTGTGTCTCTGGTAATGCAGAGAAAATAATACCACGAGCAAACATATCATTGTCTTCTACCGATACCTTGTCCCATACCGGAACCTAAACCTGCGAAACCAATGGATGCACCTACACCGATAGCAATAATACCTGCTTCTAAAGTTAATTTAGTTGCATTTCCACCTAATAAACCTGAGAATACTAATAATAAGATTGCAACCAAGAAACCGTAAATAGCCTGAGTTTCTGGTAATGCAGAGAAAATAATACCTCTTGCAAACATGTCGTTATCTTCTGCAACTGCTCCTACAGAACCAGCAGCTGCCATACCTTGACCTAAACCGGAACCTAATCCGGCAAAACCAATTGCTACTCCAGCACCAATAGCTGCTAAAGCAGCACCTAATCCTATTTCTGCCATATTTATTCACCTTTGAAATAATATCAATTTTTAAATATAATTTAAGATATAAATGAAAAATTTTTAATTTTTAATTTTTGTAAATGTCCTTTTTGCTTTGAAAGCTTCGAATTTACCTTTACCTTCCATGAAGAATTGAGAGAAAAATTCCACATAGTTAAGACGTAAAGCGTTAATAAATGCACCTAATACTTGGAACAAGAAGTTTGCGATATGACCAAATACAAATACAATTATAGCAAGGATTATACCTACCATAGGAATCATTTGATCAACCATTACAGCCAAGATGTTTACTGTCATAGCAATACCACCTGTAGCCAAACATAATGCTAAAAGACGAGCATATGATAAAACATCTCCCATGAAACCGAAAACATCCATCACACCATATGCACCATTAGCCCATATTAACATTCCAAGGGTTACAACTATTAATACTCCTCCTAATACCATACCAATAATACCTATTGAAGGTATGAGATATCCTAAAGCGAGTAAAATAATTCCAGCTTCAAATATAAACCAACAAATTTGAGAACCGATAGCTTCTTTAACATTTCCATATCTAAAGTTGTTAATAGCACCTAAGATAAAACCAATGTTAGTATAAACAACACCAATACCGATAGCTATTTTCAAAATAGTATCTGGGTGTTTAAATGCGTCAACAGGTCCATATACAGTTGGCAACTGAGTATGTAAAATCCTACTAGCGAAATCCCCAATACATCCATTGGTTATCAAACCCAGTACAACGGCCCACAGACCAGACCAGATTAAAATCCAACCAAATGCATTCATGGAATCACTGGTTTTACCTAAACCACGTAATAAAACAACACCAATAAGAGATACGAATAAACCATAAAATGCATCAGTTAAACAGAACCCGAAGAAGAACGGGAATGTAATTGCAACAAAAATTGTTGGATCCATAGAGTTATAACGTACCGGTGAGTACATATCCACGAGGAATTCGAAAGGTTTTGAATACCATCCATTTTGTTGTAAAATAGGAACATCTTCATCATCTGTACCTTCAACCTCTATTGTTTCAAAGGCACAATGTCCATCAGAACTTTTTTCAACTAGTTGTTCAACTTTTTCAGTGTCTTTTTTTGGTACCCAACCTTCAAAGACATAAGCATCTTTAGTTTGAACAAAAGATGAAAGAATTTCATTCTTTTCTTTTTCATTTTCTAATTGTTCTTTGAGAGCCAATATCTCATCATCCCACTGTTCAGCAACGGCTTTCAATTCAGCTTTAATTGAAGCACGTTCTGATTCAATGGTTAATAATCTTGCATCAGCATTTGAAATAACCTGTTGAGGAGTACCTTCAACATCACCTATTTCAATTTTCTCAAAGTCATATTTACGAAGTGTTGAATAAACTTCATCACTAAATTCATTTAATGTTACTACAACGATAATGTCTCCTTCTTTATCATCCGCAGGAACAGTAAATACATCTAATTCATCTGTCAAGTTACTTAATTTATTTTTGATTTCTGAAGTAGATTCAGCATTAATCCTTCCAACAGTAGTAGAAGTGTACTTTGAATCTTTTAAAAGAGCTAAATCCATGTCAAAATTAGATAAGCGATTAGCCAAACTTTTATTAGACTTGAGTTCACTTGTTTCAGTGTCGAGTGCGGATAGTTTTCCTTCAATGACACTGGTTTTAGACTCAACTTGAGCCAATGTATCTTCAGCTTTTTCAATAAAAGCTTCAGTATCTAATTTCTCAACTTCTTTTTGAACTGGCATGTCTGGACTAATAAAAGACATTAAAGTGTCCTTTAACCCATGGCCTTCTGATAAAGAATTTCCTAATAGTTCAGATATACCATTTGTTTTCATGAGAAGTGAAGATAATTTACCAGTGTATGGAGTAGCTTTAGCAGGAGTAACTAATTCCGCCAATTCAGGATCTTGCTGAACGCTATCAGAAATATCACTGACTTGTATGAGCCCAGATTCGTGGAGAGCGTCCACTGTAGGAGCTACATACTTATCAAGTGTAACAATTCTAATTTTACGCATTCTAGCTGTCTTGAACATATAATCTCACACTACAAAATATTTTTGACAATAATTGAAGCAGCTTCATCTACATTTGCCATTGCTGCATTTTTAATAGCTGCAACGTCCTCATCGGACTTTTTAGCAATAGATTCTGCTTCTACCTTAGCTTTATCTTCTGCATCAAAAACAGTATTTTTAGCTTCTTCTTCTGCTGCACTTTTAGCCTGTGAAATGATTTCTTCAGCTTTTACTTGTGATTCAGCAATTAAGTCTTTAGATTGAGACTCTGAATCAACAATAAGTTGTTCAGCATCAGCTTCAGCTTTTTTTATCATTGCGATTGCGTCTGATATCTCTGCCATAATTAATCACCATGGTACACTTATTTTTATTGTGCGATATATATATCTTTTACTATTTAATATTAGTAAAAATAGCTGAAATTTAATTTAAATTAAAAAAAAGTATTCAAAAAACAAAAATTATATCAAAAAAACAGATAAAAAAAATAATAAAAGGATTATAATTTACCTATAGAACCATTTCAAAATACTAGGAGGTAGTTTTTGTAAATAAGCAAGAATAGCTATAATAATAATGATTACGCCAACTACAAGAAATTCTATATTATACGGATGGGCCAATAAAAGATACCCACTTACGGCAATTATTATCCCCTCAAAAAAGAAAACCGCTTTAGTCCAAGATGGGTTGAACATTATTACAAGATATGCAATGGCTATCATCAATAATATTATTGCAGTTGCAATGACCTCATTGGTCAACGGTTGATGCCTTAAAATTGGAGTTAAAGCCCAAACTATTAACATCAAAGCCAACAGTACACCCAATAATTTAAACATTTTAACATTTGCCATAATAACACTAATCTTAATATCAACTTCATAATATTTATATCATTTTATCTAATGAATATACATGGAAAGAGCAGTTTGGATTATTTTAAATAAAAATTTTTCACTTACATTGGATAGTGAAATAGCTGACGGCAAATTGACTGATAAGAAATTCTCACCGGGAGAAGACATCTGGACAGAAGAACTTCCGCGCTTGGGATTCAACAGTGAGGAAGTTCAAAAGGACTATGACGAATTCATTAATGACATCATCATGCTTTTCAGCGAACCTGATGCAGACCATGTATTCACAGATGCAAAAATAGGTGAAGAATCAGAATATGTCAATGCAAAAAGTCCGTTATTAATAAGAAAAATAGAAGAATATAGTGTAGATGAGATTATAGGATAGCATTAGCTTTATCCAATACATCATCCATGCTATCAAATTCAAGTTTCTGGCCATCTTCGTCCACTTTTTCTGTTGTAATCAATACATGAGGAGATGCCCAAAGATAGGAATATGCAAAATAAACCACATTAACAAATATAAATGGCATTGCAACAGTTAAAGCAAGTATCAGACATACTGCCTGAATCAATAAATTCCCATATCTTCTTTTTTTCATTAAAATAAACTTGTCGCCGCTTTCAACTGTTTTAAATTTATTTTCAGATAACTCCTCCGAAATTTTAGTCAAATCATTAGAGTTATCTGCACGCAATATGAAAAGTTTCATTTTAATCTACATAAACAACAAATTCATCCAGTTCTTTTCTTGGAGTTTCCCTTGGCTCAGCATTTCCATAACCCAATGGAGTAAAGAGAACTGGCTCTTCATTTTCATCCAAGTTCAAAAATTGATGTGCTCTATTCTTCTTGAATGCACCAATATAACATGTTCCAAGTCCCACATCAGTAGCTGCAAGAATAATGTGATCCATCACTATTGTTGCATCAATGTCTGCAATGTTTTTGCCATCCCAAGGTCTGGTCCATGCCTTATCCCTTAAAGCCACAACACACAACACATAAGGAGCTTCAACAAACCATTTTGCAGCGTAGATTTCAGACAATTCCTGTTTATATTTTTTAGCATCTATTACAAAAACCTTAAATGGCTGAGCATTGACGCCAGTAGGTGCTATTGTAGCTGCTTTTAAAACATATTCAAGCTTTTCTTTTTCAACTTCCTTATCCAAATATCCTCTAACACTGTATCTTTCTTTAATTACATCAATAAATTCCATTTTATCACCTTCCATGATATTCTATATCATCAAGATCACAAAAACGTCTAAATTCCTTTTCATCCATCTTTTCTTCATTAATATGGGCTATAATTCCCGGAATCCTTCCAATAATAAATATTCCCAATCCCATTTCAGGGTCAAATCCCAAATCAGACAGAATTGCTGCATTTGCACCGTCGACATTCAATCTGATTCCTTTCTTTTCATATGCCAAATCTTCAACTGCCAATGCAAGTTTAATATGCGGCCCAATAAAGCCTTCCTTAACAACAATGTTCATCAGTTCATCAGCTCTTGGGTCAATATCATGATATCTGTGACCAAAACCGGGTATTTTTTCATCCGCCAAAATGTATTCGCTGTAAATATCAATAGCCAAGCTTGCAATTTGCTTATTGTCAAGTCCTGAATCCTCAGTCAAATAAAGGGAATCTATCTTTGATTGATATAATTCCATTGTTTTTTGAATTGCGCCTGCATGCTTATGGCCAAATGACAGCAATGCTCCTGCAACTGCAGAATTGATTGGGGAACCTGATGATGCAACCAGCCTTGCAGTTTGAGTGCTTGGAGGGGTGGCACCATGATCACAAAATGAGACTAAAACATGATTAAATATTTTTCCTTCCTTAATTGATGGCAATCTCCCCTTCAGAAGCAAATAGACCATGTCACTGAATCTGATTTTATCTATCAAATCTCTCTGATTATATCCTCGAGTAATAATCTTGTCCTTTTCGACTTTGGAAATGGCTGTCTTCAATGAATGGGGATTGACTCTAAAATTATTTTCATGCATGATTTTCTTATTCCTTTTTGATTAATTAAAAATAATATCAATAAACTATATAAATTTTACAATTTCAAACACGCAACTCTCGGTTCGACAAAACAGGAGGGTCTGACAGAAACTATTCTTACGCCACTCGCTCTTTGATTGCCAATATTTACATAAGAGCCTAAAACTGTTGTTTTTCCTCCAAAACCTAATGGACCTATTTGAGTCTCATTTAACCTAGATGTAACAAAGTCTTCAACTTCATTCTGGTCATCTAAATTTCCATAAGCTATCGATTTCAGCAAAAGAGATGTCGCTTCAAAATGAGTTCTTCCAATCCCGATTGATGGAATTGACGGAGTGCAACCCAACATTTTTAAAGAATCCTCCAGCCAATCAACAGCAGTATTGATAACATTTGAAAAAGAGCGTTTATGATATGCCCTAAATGTCTTAGCCCTTATTTCAGGACCCCCTCCTTCAAGCAAAAAGTGAATATTTAATGTATCCGAAGAGATATCCCTTTTATAGGTTGATTCATCACCAGCAGAATCTATCAAAATTGGAGCCGGCTTAAGCATTCCCGGTTTTTCAAATAAACCTTGGCTCTGTTCAATCCGTTCTATTTCATTGCCCCTGACTGCCATGGGCCTTGCAGGGAGACTGTTCAATCCCAATTCAATTCCCTGATGAATCTGACCAATAAGTTCACCGGTAATCTGTCTTTCCGAACCCAATTCAATTATAACATGAGCGATTCCCGTATCATCACATAAAGGAAATTGACTCTCCTGCGCGATTTCATAGTTTTTTAAAATCTGATATAAGCACCAGGAGGCATTTTCGTTGGTTTCTATTTTAATGGCTCTTTTCAGTGCTTTCAGTTTATCATCAGACAGCTTTGTTGAAGCTTCTATAATGGAATTGGAAATCTCTTCAATAATATCCATAAAATCACTCAGGAATTGATAAATCACTGGAATCTTTTGGAGAGGAGATGGCTTCCGGATAATAAGTATCAATGACTCTTTTAACTAGTTTAACTTGTTTTATGCGTGCTAGTGCTTCTTTTTCAGTTGTATCCCAATTATGATTTGATGCAACTGAACCTCCAGTCTTGAGATAAACAGGAGAAGCCACCCTAATAAAATCAGGCACTTCATAATGCCTTATGAATCCTCCGGTTGATTTTGGATTTTCAGTATGCAGATCAATGGAAATGTCAATGGCATTCCTGATAGCTGCAATCATAGGAATTTGTAAATCTCGAACCGGATTTAAAGAATTAAGACCAATAGCTTCAAGCAATTTTGCTGAAGCAGGGTTGGAATGGCCCGCATGAGCAGATAATTTGAAATGAACATTTAAAGGAAGTTCACCTGCCTTTCTCATTCTGTTTAAAACCCAAAGCAAACCTTCATCATAAAGCAAAATTCCACGAACTCCCAATCCGCAGGCTCTCTTAACATCTTCAATTGCATAGACTAAATTATCATAACCTCTTAATCTATAGCCAATCCTGCTTCCTTCTTTTGTGTGGACAGTGGCCGAAGTATCATAAGTTGCCCTTGGACCTACAGCCAAAAACAGTTCGCAGCCATAATCAATAGCCAGACCGACCATTTCAGAAATCTCCTCGTCGGTCAACATCATTATTCCTTTAGTTTGAGTAACCCTATGGATGAAAAGATCATTTTCGACTGATTCCCTTAAAAGGGCATCCATTGTCTTTGGTGATTGAATTCCAGGAACTTCAAAACGGTATTGTCCCCCATCCTTAAATCTTTTTTCCGATTTAAAATCACTGCATGTTTCTTCAATGCCAATTTGTTTAAGAAAATCTTTTGTATCATCCATGTTATCTACTCATTTAATTTATCAACAACAAACGCCATTGAATAATCTTCCAAATTATCAATAACAGTCAAATTTTTGACATCATAATATGGATTTAATTTTTTAAGCTTATCAATCAATTCCCTTAATTGGAACGGGTTTTCAAAATCCCCTTTTGGAAGTAAAGTTAAATTTTGGAACAGACCATTTCTAAATTGCTCATCCAATTTAATAATAACATTTGAAGGCCTTTTATCAGGATATAATGAATTCAGTTTCTCATCAGAAATCAGAATTGTTTTATTTGCTATATTTTTAATACTTTTTACAATATCAACACTGGAATAGTTATCCAAAAGACCGTATTCAATTAATTGGTTAATTTTATCAACACTGACTTCACCAACTACCAATGATATCGCTACGGCATAAGGCAAACTCTGTTTTAACTCTTCCAGATTCTTCGGATGGAAATTATTGTGTTCAGCTGCAATCTTATAGGTTTTAACGGCGACATTTTCGATGTGATTATATTCATCACCAATACTGGCTTTAATCTTTAATGCAGTATCGATTGAAGAATGAAGATGTCTGCAGAACGGATATTTCTTAAAGTAAATGTCCCTTACCCTTACTTTTCCAACTTCCTTCAGTGCACTTTCCAGGGAAAAGTTCTCAGAATTAAAATCAGTATTATCATAAACCATTGTTTTTAAAAATCCTTCATCACCCTCAAATATTGTTTCACTACCAGTAAAACCATTTCGAGCCAACAATGCAGACAACAACCCATTATATGAAGCTTTTCCGGCATGCAATACTTTACCCATGGATCCTCCATGGTCTGATTCCAAAAGACCCGCAGCCTGAGTTCCACATAATCCTAATGCATGGACAATTTGTTTTTCATCAAGATCCAATAATTTAGATGCAACCGCACCTGCAATAAAAGTACCTATAGTTCCGGTTGTATGAAATCCTTTATTCCTATGCTCCGGATTAACCAATTTTCCAAGCAAGATTCCAACCTCATATCCTACGATAACTCCTTCCAAGAATTCCTTTCCGCTCAAGTCATGACTTTGTGAAACTGCCAATGCTGTCGGAAATATGACAGCACCCAAATGAATTTGAGCACCCCTGTGACCATCATCCAGTTCAAGTACATGAGCTGCAACCCCATTTAAAAAAGCGGCACTCAGCATATCTGTTTTAGTTTTTCTACCTATGACTGATGCCTTTAAATTTAAATTTAAGTTTCCAGAAAATATCTCTTCAACTGTGTTGAAAGCTATATTTGAAGCATCTTCGGATGATCCTCTGTAGGTTACTCCAAAAAAGTCCAAAAAAGCGGCTTTTACAGTAGTGATGGATTCTACAGTTGCTTGTTCATACCTATAGTTTGAAATAAATTTAGAAATATTTTGTAAAAACATAAAACACCTATAATTAGTATATGTAAAAGGTACTATTAAATAGTTAACTTACACTGTAAAACAATTTTTCAAAAGTGAATAAAAAAAATAATTTAAACTGCTGGAACTCCAGATAAGACCAGTACAATATGAGCCACTATAGCTGCACCATAATATGTTGCTGCAATAACCAGAACAGTTACAACAATTGCTTTCCAACCTAAAGCTTTGAATTCATCCCAGCTTTTACCCATTCCAATACCGACATATGCCAGGAATACGGTTACAATAGATAAAAGTTCTATTTTTGAAACATAATAAAGAACTATCTTTGAAGTTGGCATTCCAGGAAATGCTACTATAATACCAATTATACTTATGTAAAGAATTGATGAAACATTGAATGGAAGTTCCCTTTCCAACCACACACCTATAAGAGTGATTAACGATAGAATCCCCATACCGACTAAAGAATCTGAAATCGGATGCTTATATCCCAAATAATTACCAATTACAGTAATGACTGAAAATATTGCAAGCAGTAAAATCCAATTGAATATTCCATGAACTGAAACATTTTCCGAACCGTCTATCAAATCAGGCATTATTCATCCTCCTTTTTAACAACAGAATCTTTTCCAATTTTAGGTTCCAGCCATTTATACATTCTTTCAGTTAATGGAAGTGCAACAAATATCACAATATATATTCCAACACAGAATGAAAGTAAATTACTGAATCCTGCAAATGCTTCTATTTGGGATTCCAAACCTGGAAATGCCGCAAGAGTCGGACCGATAGCAGCCGCATTCATACTGGCACTTCCTACACCACTGGCCATAGCAAATGCATAAGGGTGCAACGGCAGGAAAGACAATGAAAATGTTACAAGGAAACTGATGAATATTGTACCAATTACAGTACCGATGATAAATATGGCGAA
This sequence comes from uncultured Methanobrevibacter sp., assembly GCF_902801725.1. Lineage (GTDB taxonomy): Archaea > Methanobacteriota > Methanobacteria > Methanobacteriales > Methanobacteriaceae > Methanocatella. The sequence goes on from NZ_CADCJB010000004.1 coordinate 13,017, forward strand.
TACTCCTCTTGATTCAGGAGAATTGAATCCATATTTATCGACAACAACAGCAACATTCGGCTCACGACCAATTGAATTTGTCATACCAATAGCTTCTTCCTTAAATCCTAAAAGTAAAGCAACAGGGAGAATAAGAATTGTTGCCAAATGCCCCAATTCCTGTAAAATTAATGCAGGACCCATATCAAAAATCAAAGAAATGGATTGGCCACTGGAAACAGCCAACTTTGCAATCAATACCCCAATAAAGAGCATCATTGCCCCCTCAGCAATACGGGCCTGTTTTCTTTGAATCCAAGTAATAGGCTTTGCCAAATAGAATACCAATCCTAAAACAATAGTATATATTAAAGGCATGATAGTGATAGCAACATCACCAGTTAAAGGAATTTTCTGAGTGCCTATCAATTCCGCAATGATTACCAAAATAAGTACAGTACCATGTAATCTGTAATCTCTCCATGGATTTTTCCTTAAAATCCGTTTATCCGTTTTTTCACGATAAATATGTTCAACTTGCCCATCATTATCTTTATTCGGAATAAGTACACACTCCCCACAAAGCATTAAAAATCAATTAAAATGCTTAATAATATTACATTTCTTAAAACATATTATATAAATCATTAGTATCCAATCCACATAATTTCACAAAATATGAATTGGAATAAGAAAAAACAGATTAAAAATAACACAAAATGAGAATAAAAAGAGGAGCAATCACATAGGAACTCCAGTCAATACCAATATTATATGAGCCACAATAGCCGAACCGAAATATGTTGAAGCTATAACCAACATTGTAATGATAATGGCTTTCCATCCGAGAGCTTTAAACTCATCCCAACTTTTTCCAATGCCAATACCAACATATGCCAGAAATACTGTGACAATAGATAACAATTCAATTTTTGAAACATAATAAAGCACAGTTTCAGAAGTTGGAACTCCCGGAAAAGCTATAAAAATACCAATCAAACTTATGTAAATGATTGAAGAAATGTTTAACGGAAGTCTACGCTCCATCCAAACACCAATTAATGTAATCAATGACAATATTCCCATTCCAATTAAAGAATCATAAATCGGATGCTTATAACCCACATAATTACCAATAACAGTAATTACTGAAAATATGGCCAGCAGCAATATCCAATTAAAAATACCATGAGTGGATACATCAATAGGTTCATCAATTAATTCAGACATTTATTCTCCCCCAACACCGTTTTCATCGTTTGACTCACTGCCTTTAGAAGACCTTCCAATTCTAGGTTCCAAAAAGTAATACATCTTTTCAGTGAACGGAATGGCAAGGAATATTACAATATAAATTCCGATAGAAAATGAAAGCAAATTACTGAATCCCGCAAATGCTTCAATGTTTGTTTCCAATGCCGGGAATGCTGCTAAAGTAGGGCCTAAAGCAGCGGCGTTCATACTGGCGCTACCAACACCACTGGCCATAGCAAATGCATATGGATGTAATGGCAGCAATGTTGTGCTTAAACTTGCTAGGAAACTAATGAATACAGTACCGATCATAGTACCAATAATGAACAAGGCAAAAATTCCTCTTGATTCCGGAGAATTGAATCCATATTTATCGACAACAACAGCAACTTCAGGTTCACGACCAATGGAATTGGTCATACCAATAGCTTCCCTTTTAAATCCTAAAAGTATAGCAACAGGAAGTGCTATAATAATTGTGGCCAAATGCCCCAGTTCCTGCAATAACAATGCAGGACCCATTTCAAAAATCAAATGCATTGATTGTCCGCTTGAAACTGCCAGTTTGGCGATTAATATGCCAATAAAAAGCATCATTGCCCCCTCAGCAATACGAGCCTGTTTTCTTTGAATCCAAGTAATAGGCTTTGCCAAATAGAATACCAATCCCAAAACCATCGAATAAAGCAACGGCATTATTGAAACTTCTACACCATTGGTTATCGGTATTTTAATAGGACCGATTAATTCAGCAATAATAACTAAAACAAGTACAGTACCATGTAATCTGTAATCTTTCCATGGGTTTTTCTTTAAAATTCTTCTATCCGTTTTTTCACGGTATATATGATTAGTTTGATTATCATTATTAGATTTATCTGAAATAATACCCTCTCCCACCCAGCACAAATAATCATGCTTTATTCTTTAATTCATGTAAACTATTATATAAATTAGTAGGATTTATTTCTCAAAAGTTCCAATATTATGAAAAAAAATAAGGAAAAATCAAATAAAAGTTCACAAAAAGTGAATAGAAAAATATTGATAAAAATTAATTATATTTAATATAAAGAATAAAAAAAATGTTATTTTATTATAAATCCATTCTACAAAGTGGCTTTGATAGATGCCTCCTTGCAGAAACAGGTGTTTCATAAAATTCGGAATTTTTCAAACTACGTGTGATTTTAATAGGAACTTTTTTATCAGATTTAACTCTATTCCCACAACGTTTACATTTAAAACCCTTATTTTTACCTGCAGATGTCATACTTTTTCCACATTCGCAAATCGGATTTTTATATTCAACATCATTTAACTTAATAACCTGAAACTTCTCGATATTGAATGTATTCTGTTCACCAATTCCCCCAAAGACTCGAATAATATCTCCAGGCCGTAAGTGGGAAACCGTTTTTCTGAAATTTTTTGTTGGCTCATATGCACCACATTCAATCTCTCCTGACTTATCAGATATGAAAAAGAACATGTGCCCCCCATCTATAATCCTAGGCTTGTTTTTCACTTCACCAACAACCTCATAACAGCCGAACTGTTCCATCTCAGAAATGGACTCTGCCTTTTGGATATGCATGTCAGTGTGCTGATTGGTTTTGAAAATGCACCAATCGACAATAGGCTCACCCACCTCAACAATTTCTTTTGCCTCTTTCAGCGCTTCGACATTATTGGATCTGATGCCGTATAAAACCGGACATGGAGTTTTCGGCTCTATTGCAATGTAATTTTCAGAATAGTCAATATTTTCAAAAGTATCGGGAAATGTCTTTTTATCCATCAGATAAACTGATTCATAATCAATCCGGCGTTTTGTTCCATAATTTTCAGCGCTTCTGTATGCAAGCAGTTCATAGGTATAATCAGACAAAGGAAGGCTGATGGCAGCTATTGATCCTATGATGCCTCTTCCCTTTTTGAATTTATGAATTTCACATCCCACAGATTTCCCAAACTCTTCAGCCTCTTCGATTGTAATGAACTCATAAATTGCCCTGAATGCGTAGTTTTCCATTTTTTCAGTTATTTCACCATCATAGAATATTACTCCAGGATTGGTATTGTCACAGTCAAACATGGATAATTTTTCGACTTCCTCCAATACAATTTGGCGGGCCAGACCTGCCTTGTCATTGTTTAAAATCTTTAAACTGACACCACCATTCCCGCGAGTTTTAAATCTTGCAAATGGATTCAACCTGATTAGTCTCGGATAGTCAACCAGTTCAATTCCATTATCATTAAACTTATTGATAATCTGACTTGCCAAATAGGTAGTGCACATCCCGTCAGGGGAGTCCGTATCATCTATTCCGATATATAAATACTTAATTACAATCACCTTCAAATAATAACATATATTATAGTTATAACAATATATAGTTTACAAAGGGGCAAGTTGAATGTTAACTAGAGGCCAATTGTTGCAGAATATCGAAAAATTATTAAAATCTCAGGGATATAAAACTTCAGATATCTATGAGCAGGGTTCATTTGATATTGTAGCACGTAAAAACTTACTTATCTTACTTTTAAAAACTTTTCAAAATATAGACAGCATTAATGAGAGCAATGCTCATGAGATGAAACAGTTAGCCAATATTTTTCTCGCTTCCCCAATAATCATTGGTGAAAAATCAAGAAACGGTTATTTAGAGGAAGGAGTAATCTATGAAAGGTATGACATTCCAACCATCGGCTTTGAAACCTTAAAAAATATGATTATGTACAACGAATATCCTGAAATTCTCGCCGACAGAGGAGGATACTTTGTTAAAATTGACGGCAACGTCATAAAACAGTATCGGGCAACTATGTACAAATACGAAAACGAAATAGTTCGCGCCAATGCCGAAACTGCAATGATTCTGGAGGAAATCCTGAATACCAAGGTTACACTTGATATAGATTTATTGAAACAACCTAAAAAAGAAGATATTGAATTCAGCGATGCTGGAGATACTCTAGATTTATCAAAATTAGGATATGGTGTTGTTTCAACAAGCAAAAGTCCGTTTGATGCTGTGGCCAAAATGAGAAGTTCTGATGAACACTCCCCTTTGATGGCGAATGTTGAAAAAAACAGGACTGAGAAAACTTTAAAAAGAATGGCAGTCCCCCTAAAGGATTTATCAATGGTTACAACATCAGAACCAGTATTTATAATCAACAATGAAAAGATAAAAGAATCAATCGGCACTATTCCCGTCATCAAATCCTGGGAATTGAAAGAATTTGAAAATTCAAGAGAATTATTGAAAATGATTAAAGAGAGAAAAGAAAATTAGGTGGCAAAAATGGAAAATTTGAGTATTGACGGATTGGAAAACTATCCAATCAAATGGGTTTGTAATTATGCGGGGCAAAAAGCCATAGGGATATGTGGAAAAACACAAAAAATTGCAATGTTTGCATCAGATGAAAGAGTATCCAAAATATTGGATGACATTGTAATCGGAACCGATGAGAATCAGGAAGGATACGGCTGTGAAGAAAAGGACAGATGCTGCAACTTCAAATGCGAATATTGTAACATAAGCCCAAGACAATATCTGCAAATTACCGGCAAAAAACCATCAAACAAAAATATAAAAGACCTGATTAACGGATTAAAAGACCTGAATGAATCTCTTGAAAAAGATAACATTGTTCCATTTGATAAATATGAAGTTGTTGAGTTTTAATATTGCTTTAAAAGTGTGAAATCCTCACAAGCCTCTTCAACTTTAGCAACACCAATCGAGATGGCGTCTATATAATCCACATTTTTGAGAAATGTAAATGATTCACTAGGTTTTAAAACACCAGCCGCCAAAATTCTTGTGGCTATTATTTTTTTATTCAAACTTAAAACCCTATCAACAAATTCCTGCCTTTGAGAAGCATTGAAAGCATTTATATCCATCATGTAAGAAATTGAATTGAACGGAATCATATAAAAATCAAACAAATCCATATCCAAATTATCCGGAAGTAAATCCGTTGTTTTTGACGGGAATGCAGTAACAAGTCCTGATAGAGCCCCTGCATTGTTAATTTCAGACAATATCTTTGAAGTCAAATTCCAATCGTATCCGTCAACAATAAACTCATCAACCAACATCAGAGGACAATCATAGCTTGAAAATAACTCAATATCCTCATCCCAATCCACTTCCTTTGCAACTTCATAATTCGGATTTAAATAGTCCACATCAGATTTTCCGATTGTTGCAACTATTTTCATCTCACATCCTGCATCAGCTGCAAGATCATATGCTTTAAGCAAGTTAGGATTGTTAACTAAGTTAATAGCTCTTACACCATGATTATAAGCTTCCTGAATTACTTCAGAAGCATTTTCAGGATTATTGTATAAATCATCCAAGTACAGTCTTGATCTATGACCATAATATAATTCTGCCATGAACGGACCATATCCCAAAATTGTTTGCGGAATTGACCTGCCTTTAACTTCAAAATCACCTACAAAAATAATATCACCCATCCATTTTCAACAGTGCCCGCACTTCATTAACGGATACCATATTAAACACTTATTAAATTAATATATTGATATATTTTAACATACACCATTAAAAAACATTTGTTCCTAAAAAAGATTTAAATTATAAATATAATAAAAAACATAATTTTAACTAATATTTATTATTAAATATTCAATCTTAAAAAACAAGTATTATGGTGAAAAAATGAAAGTACTTATTGCTGATGCTATTAACGAAAAAGGTATTGAAAATCTTAAGGAAGTAGCTGAAGTTGTTGTAGATACCAGCATCACTCCTGAAGAATTGGCAAATACCATCCATGAATATGATGGAATTGTAGTGCGAAGTCGAACAAAGCTTACTGCAGACATTATTAAAAAAGCAGACAATATGAAAATCATAGCTAGAGCAGGTGTAGGAGTAGACAACATTGACCTCAACGCAGCAACCGAAAAAGGAATTATGGTTGTAAACTCACCTGAATCCACATCCATTACTGTAGCTGAACACACAATGGGATTATTGCTCACTATGGCACGTAAGTTAGCAATTGCTGATAAATCTGTGAAAGAAGGAAAATGGGAAAAGAAAAAATTCATGGGTGTTGAACTTAGAAACAAAACCCTTGGAGTTATCGGAATGGGTAGAATCGGTTCCCAAGTAGTAAACAGATGTAAAGCATTTGAAATGGACGCAATGGCATATGATCCATACTTACCTGAAGAAGTTGCAAAACAAATGGGCGTTGAACTAACTGATTTGGACACTGTGCTTAGAAATGCAGACTTTATTACAATTCACGTGCCTCTTACTCCTGAAACCAAACATTTAATTTCCACAGAACAGTTTGAAATTATGAAAGACACTGCATTCATTACAAACTGTGCCCGTGGCGGAATTATTGATGAAGATGCACTATACGAAGCATTAACCAACAATAAGATTGGTGGGGCTGCATTGGACGTATATGAAGAAGAACCACCAGCAAAAGATTCAAAATTATTTGAACTTGACAATATCGTATTAACCCCTCACATTGCTGCTTCAACTAAAGAAGCACAAAGGGATGCTGCAATTATTGTAGCTGATGAAATTATTGATTTATTCAAAGGCGGAACTCCTAAAAATGTATTGAACATGCCACGTATCGACAATAAAACATATCAGGAATTATCACCGTACTTAGAATTATGTGAAAAATTAGGAAGTTTCATTTCCCAAGCTGTAAACGGTAAGATAAAAGAGATTGAAATTGTTTACAGTGGAGAATTATCCGAAATTGAGAATTTGGAAATTTTAACTAGAACCGTGCTACAAGGAGTAGTTAATCCATTTTTAAGTTCTCCAGTGAATGCAGTTAATGCAGCTCTTGTTGCTAAAGACAGAGGAATAAGCATTACTGAAGGAAGAAAAGAAAATGCAAAAGGATATGACTCCCTGATTAAAGTTACTGCAAAAAGTTCCAATGATAAATTCTCTGCCGAAGGTACAAACCTACATGAGCCAAGAATTTTAAAAGTAAACGATTACTGGGTAGACGTTATTCCTGAAGGACACATGTTTATTGCAAAATATGAAGATGTTCCTGGAAGCATTGGTAAAATTGGAACCAAATTAGGTGAACATGGTGTAAACATCGGAATCATGCAAGTTGGAAGAGATGAACAAGGTGGAAGAGCCATTATGATTTTAACTTTAGACAAAGAGATTCCACAAGAAATCATCAAAGAACTTCAAGAACTAGACAACGTTTACGAAGCTGTCGGACTTGAATTATAATAAAAAACGATTTTCACCATATTGTTTTTTATTTTTTTCCTTCTTTTTTTCAAATCATTGAACCATTAAAAAAAATATTATTTCTTATAATCTCGATATATTCTTTTAACGCTACCATCCGGGTTAATTTCTATTTTTATTACTTGAGGATTATTGTTCAAGTGAGTTTCTTCATAATCCTTGTAATGGTCGACAAAAGTGTCATCAGTTGTGAAAAACTCGTCATCGGCCTCATCAAGAAGTCCTGGCTTAAATTCATCACTGTCTTTTAACACATCATCTTCATCAAAGAATTCGTCAGACTTATCTTCAACCAAATGACTGTAATCTCCGATAATATATTTTTGAGGATTTCCATATCGGTCATAAGCTTTAAATGTCGCCAATGAATATGGAAGGCAAACGATCATGTGAAAATAGCCATTTTTTGAAAAAGTCATTAAATCAGCATCAGACGGACTTGCACTAGGCCCTGGATGTGAGTGAACAGAACCCAAATATTTTGTATTCATTGGAATTCTCTCCGTGTGTATTATGGCTCCTGTTTCACAGGTTTCACCCGGAACAAAAATTAAGCCTGTGATAAAAAGAGTTTTATCAGTTATTTGGCCGTCAAAAAAAGCTAAAAATTCATTAGGATAAGCTTTCTTAGCATAATAAATAACAGAATCAAGAACTTCCCTATCTACCCTTACTTCATTAAATTCCTCATCATCGTTTCCAAAGATTTTAGAAAGAAAGCCCATTTTATCACCTAAATTATTTTTTCGAAAAATTCCATATTGAATTTTGGCGCTTCCCAGTCAATATATGTGTAGCTTCTGTATGATACCTGTTGCCTATTTTCCTTTTTATTTAATCCGACCACTTTTTTATTTTTCCTATATACTGCTATGCCTCTTTTCTTATATGTTTCAACATTATTTAAATTTATGCCATTTTGATATAATAATTCATGAATGTCACTTGACTTGAGTCCATTTATCTTGTCATTGGCTTCACTATTTGAATACTTGGATTTTAAAAAAGAAATGCCATATGATGCAACACAATTTTTCCAGGACTCATCCTGTCTCCACTTGAAATATTTATAAACATCATCATCTGAAATCGGAATGATTCTTGAATCGAATGCAGGCGGCTTTTTAAAGTCGACATCATAATGCATTACAAAAGAACTGGCGGCAAAACTTGCAATAACAGAATCGATTTTTTCAACACGCCCATCAAAAGGAAGTTTATCCAAAAGCAAGCTTATTTCATCTGAAAAAGTATAAACAAAAGATGGTGAGAATTCCTTAAATAAATCCTCACAAACATTAGCCATAACCTTATAGAAATTTTCATCATAAGGCTTGTCCAAATTCAAGTCCTTGGACAATTTATGAAAACTTCTCCCATCCAATCTGACAATGATTTTTGAGTTTTTTGGAACTTTCAAAGATGAATAAACTTCATATTCCTTCATTACATTCCCACACTGATTGTTTCATTGAAACTCTTAAGCAATCTAATTGCTGAAAGTGCGGCCAACATACTGGTTTTCGGATTGGCAGCACAAGGAAAATTCATAGTTGTTGTTTTGAATTCACCGAAGTCTCCCTTTGCAGTTATTTCATGTACATTCCTATCCACATTAGGATCCACAATAATCTTTACATCAATATCTCTCTGACATGCCATACTGATTGTTGCAGCAACATTAATGTTTAAAGGAAATTCCTTAACCGCTTCGGAAGCCTTACCTTCAAATAAAATTTCTTCCTTATCAATCTTTTTACCTAAAGATTTTGGTGATTTGCGGGTTACCAAATTCACTTCCTTTAAACCGAATTTAGCTACAGCCTTAATTCCATCCAAACCTACAATAGCTCCGGAAGGAAGATGGATATTTGCATTGTTCTCTTTAGCAATTTTTTCAATTTCACTATAGAAGTTCATGTCCATAAATGCTCCTACACTCATTATAATCATGTCAAGACCTTTGGTCAATACTTTTGGTGCAAAATATTTGACGGAATCAGGAGATGCACATTCAAGAACCATATCAACATTATCCAACATTTCATCAAAATCAAGAGCAGCTACACCTCCAGCTAAGGAAGCTAAGTTTTCTGCTCTTTCAATATCTTTATCAAAAAAGTATGCGAGTTCTATACCATTATCTTCCGGAACAATGCTTGATGTGATAATGTTGGCAATTGCTCCGCAGCCTATAATACCTACCTTCATAAAAATCACACTAAATATTAAATTCAAATAAAAAAATTATTAAAAAAAAAAAGAGCCAATGAAAGATTAATTATAATCTTTCAGCATCGAATTGAACTTGAGTTTCGTTTTGTGGTTCAGTTTCAGTTTGTTTTGGAGATACTGGTTCAGGGATTTGTGGTTCAGCACTCATTTTTTTAATGTCCCTAGGATTAATCAACATTATGTCCCCAATTGCTTGAACTTTATCGAAATCCACAGTCAATACATCATTTTGGAAAGATCTCATATCGTTTTCTTCAGGCACTTCCCCACGAATACTGCCTAAAAATGAATTCATAAATCCAGCAGGTTTTCTTTCCTGTTCAATAGCTCTGACTTGTAATTTTGAAATGGTTCCTAACCTAATATTAAGAACAACATCCTCTACACGTCCAACATAATGTCCAGTAATTGTATAAATATCTAAACTACGTAATTTTGAAACTTCTACCATGTTTACACCACAAGTAATAAATAATTAATTAAATATGTATAAGTTTATTTTATTGTTAATATAAATAGTTTATGTTTTAACTCATTTAAATCAGCTTTTTACAAAAAATTTATTAAATTATAAAATTAAAATATAGTTTAGAATAGAATGAGGACTTCAAATGTGGGATACAACAAAAGATTATAGAATTTTAGTAGCAAGCAAAGCAAGAGAAAACTATCTGAATCTAATTCCGACAGCATCTTTTAGAGGAAGCTGGAATAAAAAGCAAGCCATTGATTTGGCAAAGCAAATGAACAGCGATTTCCAATCATTGACATACTCCTATTTAGAAGGCGATGAATTAGTTAATTCACCGGATGTTGCAGCCCTAAAAGAAAAAGCTTTAAAGATTATTGAATATCTGGGCGGAGATGACTGGAATAAAAAATTTTTAAGCAATGCTCCAAAGGAAGAAAGAGAAAAAACCCAAGAAAACATTGCAAAAGTTAGATTTTTCCTTGACACAATCATCGGCCTAAAAGAACGTTTGGCATTAGGTCCAATCAACGATCCCATTATGGGAGTCGACATTAAAGTTGGGGAAGTCATGAGCGTAACCAGTCACCCAAAAAATGATAAGCTTATGCTTTGTAACGTAAACTTGGGCAAACGTGCAATTACTGTTGTAACAAACGATTTGAATGTTAAAGATGACAATAAGGTTGGAGTGTCCTTACTACCCCCACAGGCATTCAGCGATATTGTAAGTGAAGGAATGTTTCTTGGAATGAATGGAAGTATCCTCAAAGAAGTCGAAGGAGATCTTGGAGCTATGCCAAAAGGCATTCCTATGGAATCCCTCAATGAAACACGTAACCTTGTTGAAAACTATTTAAAATAAGTTCTAACCACTTATTTTTCTTTTTTTGTAAAATGAAAAAATTAAGCAGATTGAAAGACTATCTTAGATTCAACCCTATTAATTTTGTTTTAGTCATTTCGTCTACGGCATATTTTATTCCTTCTTTGCCAACGCCACTATTTTTAAATCCACCGAAAGGCATGTTGTCTGTTCTGAATGTTGATTGCTTATTAACAAATACAGTTCCCGCTTCAATTTCATTTGCACATCTCATTGCATTTGCATAATCATTTGTAAATACTCCTGCCTGAAGTCCATATTCAGTATCATTAGCCACTTCAATAGCTTCATCAACACTATCTACACGGATTATTGGTGCAACAGGACCGAATGTTTCATTAACAACCAAATCCATATCGGCTTTTACGTTATCAATAACGGTAGCTTCATAAAATGCCCCATCACGAATGCCCCCAGCCAATATTTTAGCGCCTGCATTTACTGCATTGTTTACTGTTTGTTCAACCTGCATCGCCGCTTTTTCATTAATTAATGTTCCAAGAGTAGTTTCGCTATTCAAAGGATTTCCCATGACCAGCTTTTTAGTTTTATCAACAAGCCTTTGTGAAAATTCATCAGCAATATCCTCTTCAACAATGATTCTTTTAACACCCATGCATACCTGTCCTGCATTTAAAAATGCTCCATTGATAACGCCAGTCACTGCTTTATCAATATCTGCATCCTTTAAGACAACCATAGGGTCATTTCCACCAAGCTCTAAAGTTACTTTTTTCATTCCTGCTTTTTGAGATATCATCAATCCTGTTGTTACGCTTCCGGTAAATGATATTTTATTAACATCCTGAGAAGTCACCAGGTAATCCCCAACTTCAGAACCATATCCGGTTATCGTATTTACAACACCATCTGGAAACTCATCGTCCAACAGTTCACAGAATTTCATTACAGTCAATGGGGCTTCGGTCGGCGGTTTTACGATTACAGTGTTTTTGCATGCTATGGCTGGCGCGATTTTGTGGATTGTCAAATTTAATGGGTAATTGAATGGAGTAATTGCTGCAACAACGCCTAACGGCACCTTTTGAGTGAATGCAAAAAATCCCTTGCCGTTAAGACCTGCATCCAAAGGCACACTTTCACCATAAATTCTTTTTGCTTCTTCTGCTGCGAGTTTTAATGTTTCGATTGATCTGTCCAATTCAACAAGAGATTCCCTTATTGGTTTTCCAACCTCCATAGTTAACAAATGAGCGAAATCCTTACGATTTTCTTTTAATTTATCGCAAACCTCAAATAATTTATTTGAAACTTTAAAAGCTGACATCTCCTGAAGAGAGTGCTTGGCATTATTTGCTTCAAAAATTGCCAAATCGGCAGTTTGCCTATGAGCAATCGGAACAGTATCTATTGTTTCACCATCATACGGATTTATAACCCCTGCCAAATCTTCACTTGAAATATGTTTTCCACCTATTAACATGTCCATATTATCACCCAAAAAATTTCTTAAAAAAAAAGTTAAAAAAAAAGTAAAAAAAGGATTATTTATACGTTGGAGTATAATAAACCAGTTGCTCTAGAGACAAAGAAAGCCAAATAAATTCCGATGATACCTTCCACTATTCCGCCGACAGTTGAATTTAGCTGAGTAATGAAACCAGCGATTATCAATAAAATAAATGTAACAACTACAACGACAAGAGCAAATAAGATCAGGTTGACAATTCCCACTCCAGTAATATCACCAAGGGCATCGCCGATAGACAATGCATCCATAATGTCTTCAGTTTTGGCCAATCTGCATTGAGCCATGAATGCTGCCATTGCAAAAATAATAAACAGCACAATCATCAATATTGTAGCAAGCCAATCTTTGAAAATAAGTCCTAAAATCGCACTTATAATAATTGGAATAATGAAATAAGCAAGATATACAACGAGTAATTTAACTCCATTAAATGTCTGTCTTATTATATCAATTCCCGGAGCATTATCATTTCTTTCAATACCGTACTTGACTATATCCAATTGATAACCAGAGACTATGAAACAAAGAATGATAGAAATAAGGCCTCCTATAATTCCAAATCCGAATACCTCAATCACATTACCATCTGAAATACCTGCAAAAATAGCTGCAAAAGTTAATGCAACAACAATTCCAAGGATTACGCCCAAAATAAGATATAAAACTAATGCTTTAACGTTATTTATTGGGTAAACTAAAGCATCCTTCATAATTTCTATGATTTCCATTTTGTTCACCTATTGTTTATTGAATAAAAACTCAAATTAATGAGAATCGTTTTTATTTATAATCATAATAATATTTAATGATATTGAAAAATGACAAGTTTTAAATAATAATTTAACAACAAAAGAAAATAACAAAACTTAAAACATTGAAAACATGATTAAATTAGCTTATACAAATGTTGAAAACCTTGATTTGAAAAAAGGTTACGTGTTAGTTTCCCAAAATAGGAAAGAAAAAATTGATTTTTACAAGTTTGACAGGGACAAAAAACTGAGCTGTGGAGTTTATCTTCTACTGATGAAACTATTGGATGAAGAGGGAATTACAAAACCCATAATAAAAACTGAAAAATATGGTAAGGCATACATATCCAACTTTGAAGATATCCATTTTAATGTCAGCCATTCAAATAATATGATTTCCTGTGCAATTTCCGACAGACCTGTCGGTACAGACATTGAATATAATGACCCTCAAATTGATTTAAACATAGCAAAACAATATTTCTTCAACAGCGAGTATGAAAACATCATGAAATCACCAAACCCGCCAGATGAATTTTTCAGCTATTGGGTTTTAAAGGAAAGTTACATGAAATATACAGGTTTAGGGTTTAATTTAAGTTTAAATAGTTTTGAAATACTCAAAGGCAAAGAAATAAAACTTAAAAATGATAGAAATAATCTTAAGTTTGGTTTATTTGATATTGAAGAATATAAATTAGGTATTGCAGGACACTACACTATAAAAAATGCCGTAAATTACAATATCAATGATTTATATTAGCTAAAAAAAACAACCCCCAATATCAGTATGCCATAACCCATTATGTGAATCTTTTCAAAACAGCGATGTTGAAAAATCAATACTATATGAAAACATAACACTTTTTTAATAAAAGGTTCATATATTACCATATAAATTGATAAAAGTTTAAAGATAGAATGAAATCAATTAATCTAAACAAAGACCTTAATGAAATATACACATTAACTGAATTCATCGAAAAGATAATTCAAAAAAAAGACTTTCAAATAGATTTGATGCTTGAAGAAGTTTTAGTAAACATTGTCAATTATTCAAAATGCGAATATATCACAGTTAATGCTGAATTTGAAAATTCAATCTTGACAGTGGAATTTATTGACAATGGAACAGTATTTAACCCACTTTTAAAAGAAGATCCCAAATTCCCAGATTGTATTGAAGATGCTGAAATCGGAGGATTGGGAATTTACTTAACAAAAAAACTGGCTGACGAACTGGAGTACAATCATATAAATGATGAAAATCACTTAAAAATTATTAAAAAAGTGGAATAATGAAACAAAAGCTAAAAAAAATATTAATACCATTCTTTTTGATGTTAGCTTTTATAGCTATCACAGAATCATTGGATATCCTTATGGATTTTGGAATATTCACTCCCCATGTAGGGATGTTATTTGTTTTTGGAATACTTTTTGGACCATATGGTGCAATAGGCAGCGTCATGGCAAACATAGTATCCGATGTATATAACGGATACAATCCCATCATGATAATCTGTTCCGAAATTATTAGCTTTGCGATTTCCTGCCTGGCATATAAGCTTTGGTATTCAAGTTACAGAGGACATGAAATTACAAAGCCTAAATTAGACACTACTTTCCACTTAGGATTATTTTTATCAATTATGCTAATTTGCGGAACCATATATGCTGTTTTTCATGGAGAAATATTCCATTTAATTTATAAATCCCCTTTAGAATATATAATGCAGGTATACCTAATCAGTTTTGTTAACATTGCATTTGTTTTCGGAATACTACACATTTGGGTTTCCAAAAAAATAGACTTCATCCACACTCCAAAAACACTCAAAAAACAGTTTAACAAGAAATTATACACAGCATTATTAATTTCACTAATCACAGTTACGGTTATCACAACTGCATCATATTTTTTGAAACTAAATAACAGCATAATAATTGGCGAATTAATATTGCTTGCGATTCTGCTTTTTGCTTATTTGACAAAACCGGTACAATATAGCGAAACTGAAAGTGAAGGAGATTCTGTGGTAGAGAAAATAATGACCATGTTCCTTCTGACAACATTATTTATTGTAGTCTTAGGCATATTGCAGTCATTTATACCTGAAGCCCGCCATATTGTAAATATTGATTATATTGATAATTTTTTACCTGCAATGCCAGTAATTGCATTTGCAGATATAATAACCATATTATTCTTCATTCCAGGATTTAACATCATATTGTATGTTGAAAAGAAAGTAATCAACCCAATCAAATCATTTTCCGAAATTGAAGACTTTATTGCAGAAAACAAGAAAATAGAAGCTGAAGGATTGGTAAACCTCTATTCAGAATACATTAATGAAACAGATGAAATCGGAAAACTTGCCCGAAGTTACACAGATTTAATCAAACACAATAACAGTTATATTGAAAACATCCATGAAATTGAAGGTGAAAAGGAACGCATTAAAGCTGAACTGGATATTGCAACTAAAATTCAGGCATCAAACTTGCCAACCAAAGCCATTGAAAATGAAAATTATATAGTTGCCGGTTATTCAAAGCCTGCAAAAGAAGTAGGAGGAGACTTCTTTGATTATTATCATCTGGATGATGGCAGACTAGTCATTGTAATAGGTGATGCATCAGGCAAGGGAGTTCCCGCAGCATTGCTTGCAACAATTACACAGGTTATGATTAAGCAGATTCTGCAGCACAACCGAGACCCTTCAAAAGTTTTATATTCACTTAACAATCAAATATGTGAAACCAATTCCGAAACAATGTTTATCACATTATGGGTTGGAATCTACGACAGAAACACTGGAAAAATAACATTTTCAAATGCAGGACACAACCCGCCTATAATAAAGGATAATGACGGATACAAATATCTGAAGATAAATACGGGAATTGTTTTGGGCATTATGGAAGACTTTGAATTCACAAATGAAGAAGTGACCTTTTCAGAGGAAATAATTTTATATACTGATGGAATAACCGATGCAAACAATACCCAACAGGAAATGTACGGAGAAGACAGGCTTCTAAACTTTTTCAACAGACATGGTGCAGATAAAAATCCTATTGCACCATTATTAAAAGATATAGATGAATTTACCGATGGTGAAGAGCAATTTGATGATATGACACTTGTTTACCTGAAAGACAAATCATAGAAACTATTTGAAATATTTTCCCAAATCATTCAATTCACCGTTGAATTCTTTTACTTCTTTTGAATTAATTTGACCACCTAAATCAGCCATATAACTTTTATACATATAAATTGCCAGCAAAACCACCACCATAATTCCGCCAAATAGCAATATAAATTCCGCTGAAGCCTGTGCATCATTATCCATTAGAATCCCCCCATTAAAAAAGACCCACCAAAAGTGGATACCAAATAAAAAATACCGAATGATGCTGATGCCAAAGGCAACGAGAATTTAATTCCTTTTTTAAATTCACCATACATTATCAAACTGATAATAAATGCAACCAGAATCGAATGGATAATCAAATATATTTCACCTGCAATCGGTGCTGTTAAAATAATCTCCGATTCCATCCCATAATTTTGCATAAATCCCGAATAAACACCAACCATCCCAATTGCAAAGGGAGTAGCGACAATAGCCGAAATTAAAAGAAACATGACAGACATTATCACAGTTGATTTTCTCTCGCGTTTTAGTGCAAGCAAATCACGCAAATCATCTGAAACTTCAAAAAGCACATTAGATATGCTGGAACCGCTTTTACGACCATCCAAAATAATGTCAAAAATTCTCTCCAATTCCCAAGATTTTAATCTTTTACTCATTGCCCTCCACGAATCATCGAAATTACGACCCATTCGAATTTCAACAATTGATCTTCTCATTTCATCGTATAGGGGCCCTTCACCGTACTGGGACATATCCTCCATTGCATTTTCAAAGCTGAGTCCAACCTGCAACATGCTTGACAATTGCCTTAAAAAATCAGGTGCAGTCTTTTCAATTTCCTGCGCTCTTTTTTCTTGCCGAACAATAACATATGTGAAAAGGCCAGGAATTACGAAAAACGGCAAAATCACTACTGATACCGGCAAGCCAACAGCAGCCAATGTTAATGCCAAAACAATTTCAGAAATTATAATGAAAATTATAACAATTGCCAAAACTTTACTCGCTTCTGTAAAAATGGCTCCACTTAGTAAAAATTCCTGTAATTTAGATAAATACTTTTCAGGAATAATATTATCTAAAAATACTGCTAAATCATTAATTATTTTAAATTTCATAAAATAATATTAGATATCAAAACATATAAAGTGTTGGTTGTATTCAAAATAAGTTTTACAAAGTAAAAACAATCCTTTAATAAAAAATAAATACAATCAATATAGAATTAAAATGCATTTTACAGAAAAAACAATGAAAAATATAAAAAAAGAGGAGTTTATAAATAAACTCCTTAAACGTGTTTAAATTTTATTTTCTTCTTTTAATGTTTACGCCTAAGAGTGCTAAAACAGCAATCAATACCAATATTGGATTACCGGTTTCATGTTTAGCCAAACCAGATTTAGAATAATCAGCCGGTTTTTGAGCAGTAACATTATCAACTGGATGATCTACAATAACAGTAACCGTACCTGTTCCATTTGCAGGATAGTAGATATTTGTTTCATTGGAATACACTTTTACAGGATATGTTCCAGGCTTATAGTCTTTTGGAACTGTCCAAGGTATCTTACCCCTACCGTTGACGATATCAATAACCTTTCTAGTTCCGTCAGGCAATTCTACAGTAACTTTTCCATTAAATGTGGATCCATCACGAGGAATAACCGTTA
Source organism: uncultured Methanobrevibacter sp. (assembly GCF_902801725.1). Classification (GTDB taxonomy): domain Archaea; phylum Methanobacteriota; class Methanobacteria; order Methanobacteriales; family Methanobacteriaceae; genus Methanocatella. Next base: position 31,235 of record NZ_CADCJB010000004.1, read on the forward strand.
TAGGAATTGTAACATCATCACCCAGTCTTGCAGTAACCTTACCTACTACAATATCAACTGGGATTTTTATTACAGTTATTGTTCCGTCACCTTCAGAAGGCAAGTATTTTTCATTTCCAGCAAATCTGACATGGTCAGGATATTTGCCCGGAGTGTAATCGTATGGAACAAACCAAGTTGTTTTTCCATTTCCGTTGATGACATTTACAACTTTAGTACTGCCATCAGGGAATCTTATTGTAACTTTTCCAGTGAAAGGCTTACCGTCATCTGCAGTTACCTTAATTGGAATAGTAACTTCTTTGCCTGCGAAAGTTGTCACATTACCAACGCTCACATGAGTAGGAATTGGTAAAACTGTAATTGAAGATGTATTAGTTGCAGGAATATGATTTCCATCAACAATTGTAGTCCAATTAACAAGATACTCACCGACAGGCAATTGATCAACAGGAATAATTCCATCAGGACCAACAGTACCTTCTGCAACCACTTTACCGTCTTTATCGTAAATCACATAAACGACATCAGTAGCATTAGTACTGTCATAATCCACCCTAATAGGGTCACCATAATATACAGTCACATCTTCACCTTCAACAAGTGAAGGAGCAGGTAAAACTGTAATTGAAGATGTATTAGTTGCAGGAATATGATTTTTATCAACAATTGTAGTCCAATTAACAAGATACTCACCGACAGGCAATTGATCAACAGGAATAATTCCATCAGGACCAACTGTACCGTTTACAATAGGATTGCCATCCTTATCAAAGATTTGATAAGTAACTTCAGCGGCATTAGTACTATTGTATGGAACTTCAATAGGATTGCCATAATCTACTGTCACATCAGTTCCGTTGACAAGTGAAGGAGCAGGTAAAACCTTAATGCTGGAAATGTTATTTGCAGGAATGTGATTTTCATCAACAGCATTATTCCAGTAAACAATGTAATTTCCAACATCCAATTGCTTAACAGAGATAGTTCCATCAGGACCTACAGTACCGTTAGCAACCATATTGCCCAATTCATCATAGATTTCATAGGAAACTTCAGTGGCATTAGTACTATTATAATCCACATTGATAGGATCTCCATATACCACAGTAACATTTACTCCATTTACCAATGAAGGGTAGTTTACAGTGACATTTTCACATGAATACTTATTGTTTGAAGTGTTCCTATCTTCCTGTGTGGAGTTTGCGACAACCACGTTTTCAACTTTGCCGAATGCCAAAGTTTTTACGGTAATTGTTAATTTAGCTATATCTCCTTTATTTAGAGTGCCGACATACCAAATTCCTTCATCCTGATTATATACTCCATCGCCTTTAATGTCGGTAATTTTCACGTTACCTGTCATATTTTCAGTAACATTTACATTAGTAGCGACAGAAGGACCTAAATTAGTAATGATAATAATGTATGTTATTTCATCACCAACAGTGACTTTTGTTTTATCCACAGTTTTATTGATTTTCAAATCAACAACAGGAATTGCAGTAATATTGGTACTGTTAGAAGCTCCAGTTGTGTTTTCAGTTGAATTGACAGTAGCAACATTAGGTAATGTTCCATTAGTCAAAACAATTACATTGAAACTAACACTGAAACTGGAACCGTTTTCTAAATTGCCAATATGCCAAACGATTGTCTTGCCATCGAAATCACAAGCCACAGTAGTGCTTTTACCATCAAATTTAAATGCATCATCCAATACATCAGTAATATTTACATCAGTAGCGTTGGAAGGACCCAAATTAGTAACGGTAATAGTGAAAGTAACATTATTACCAACCCTTACAACATCAGGATTTGCGGTTTTTATGATTTCAAATGCAACGGCAGGCAATACTATAACAGGAATTTCGCTTGAAACGTTAGTATTATTTTCATTACAGTTTGCAACAGCGACGTTTTTGTAGATACCATTCTTAGTAGCATTAACAATAACATAAACGCTTTTAGTTTCACCTTTAACCAATTCTGGAATTGTCCAAGTGACTTTGTTACCATCCCTTTGACCGTTGTTGCCCACTTCCATAATGTCAAATACAGTCATTATATCATCACTTATAACAACATTGGTTGCATTTGCAGGACCATTGTTTGTTATGTTAATAATAAATCTGATTAAATCACTGACATTTGCATTTTCAGTTAAATTAGTGGATTTCACAATAGTCAAATTAAGTGGCTCAACATTAATCTTTGTAGTATTTTTCACTTCAGTCCTATTCTCATTACAAGTGACATTTACCGCATTAGTTATTGCACCAATACCTCCGGTACGGACAACAACATAATACCTGTGAATATCATTGGCATCTAACTTAGTTAACTTCCATGAAATAACACGAGTAGACGGATTATAAGAATAACCTTCCGAAGCAATATCCTCAAAGATCAACTCTTCAGGCAATTGGTCGCAGATTGTTAAATTGGTAGCTGCCACATTATTGAAATTTGAAACAACAATTGTGTAGTTTACTAAAGAATTGTTACCTATAACTGTAACATTGGCTGTCTTATTGATATTCAAAATGATATCATAAACTTCAACATCATCCTGAGCCTTAACTTCAGTATCGTTTTCTTTAGAAGTTACGGTTGCATAGTTGGTTAAAGTTTTGGCAGAAGTTACGTTTGTGCGTGCAGCAATCCATAATTCAACAACTTCCTTGCTGTTCAATTTTGAGATATTCCATTTAGCACCGTTATTATATTGGCCAAGATAAGTAACCTGAACCTTTTGATTTTTCCTGACACCTGCATCGACAAATGTGAGGCCTTCAGGCAGCTGGTCAATGACAATCACATCAGTTGCATTTCCCAAATCGTCGTTACCTACAACAATGGTGAAGTTTACAACAGTATTGTTAGCAACAGGAGAAACGTCAACTTTTTTAGTAATGTTTAAAACTACAGGAACAACTTCAATGGAAGCATCATCATTCCTTTCTTCAGGAATTTCATCTGAAATAGCGCTTGCAACGTTAACTAGTGTACCTTCTGCGGTAGTGTTAACAAGAGCAACAACCCATAATTTAACATATGAATTTTTAGCAATTTCGGAAATATCCCATTCAATTTCAGTATCCTCCTGAGGATAAGTCAGATTAAGGGTTACATCTGCACGGTAGGCTGAAGTTTGGCCAAGCTCAACAGTTATTGTTTTACCATCTGAAAGAGATATGCTGTTACCATTGCAGTCAATAATTCCACATTCAAAGCTCAAACCTGAAGGCATTCTATCCTTAACAACTACATTAGTCAGCTTAATTTCTGAAGTATTATTTACTATTATTGTGTAATTAACCAAAGTATTGTTGGTAACCACTGTAACATTAGCCTCTTTAGTAATGGATAAATCTGCCGGAATGTAAGTAATATCAGTTTTATTTTTAACTTCAGTGCTGTTTTCCTCACAGGTCACATTAACGTTGTTGGTCAATATAGTTTTTACATCAGAACCGAAATTAACGCGAACAGAAACCCATAATTCGACAACAGAATTTCTGGCCATTTTGGAAATATTCCATTGGACAAATTCCCTATATCCCGGAAGGTCACCTTTATTCCATTTAGCAACAATTCCCGGAGTAACAACTCCAGCGTCTTCAACTGTCAAGCCTTCAGGTAATACATCAACAACAGTTACATTATTAGCATCAATGCCATGACCGTTTGCATTTGTATTGTTAACAGTTATAGTAAAGTTCACAAGATTATTATAAGTAACTTCAGAGACATTTGCAGTCTTGTTGATTTCTAAAATAACCGGACCAACATTTACAACACCAGATGCATTGGCCTTTGTAGCGTTTTCATCACAGTAAACAGTAACATTATTAACCAATGGACCCAATCCGTTTGTGCGAACTTGAATCCATAAGATTACCTCTTTGCCGGCAGTAATATTGGAAATACTCCATTCAACACCACTGCTGCGAGTAGTGTTTGTTATGTGAGCACCATTAGCATTAACCACACCACATTTTTCAAAAATCAATGTGGCCGGCAATATATCAGTCAAATTAACGTTGGTTGCATTTCCTGCATCAGCAGTATTTTTTACAACGATTGTGAAGTTGACTAAAGAGTCATTTAATGTGACATGGACATCTGGAGTTTTAGTGACGTTTAAAACCACATCATAAATTACAAATGAATTTTGATTTCCAACCTCTTTGTAATACCTGTCCTCATTATGGACGGCATCAACAGTATATTTGCCTGCGTTAAGACTATTGAATTCAATAGTAATTGATCCATCTGTCTTAGTTACAATTAGACCAGAGTCATCAGGAAGTGCAGATAGAAGACCGTTATTATTAGTAGGCTCAATACCTCCAGTAAGGTTATAGATAACACCAGTTTCATTTCTGATTATGATATCTATAAGCTGAGCATCCTCATAAGGGCTTTGCCAAATACTATCTGCATTTTTAAAACCATCTGTAGGATAAGCATAATCTCCAGTATTGAAGGATTTTAGAGCACGGCCCTTACTATCAGCAGAAAATTCACATTGAATATTATACAACTTAATTGAATCGCTACTACCGTCATTCCAAATTGCATTAGCAATGTTATCATTAGCCTCCATGGTAATATTGACAGTGACTTTAGCTAAAGCATAAGTCTCATTACCTTTAATATCGATTGTGATTGCTTTGCTGTGTGCTTGGTTTCTTTCAAATAATGCATTCGCAATATTAAAACCAGTAGCATCCTTTGTTTTATAAATAGCAGACCCATTAGTTGCATTGTTATCGTTGAAATAAGTTACATTGATATCAATATTACTAGCCTCAGTGAAAATCGCACCACCATAAAAAGCAGTATTTCCAGTGAAGTTTGCATAATCAATATCCTGATCAGGTGCAAAATAGTAAATTGCGCCACCATTTTCAGTAGCAGCATTATTGGCAAAGTTAGAATTATTTAAAATTCCATTAGATCCAAATATAGAACCATAATCAGATCCCCAGTATATAGCACCACCATTATTAGCAGAATTACCGGTGAAATTAGAATCAATTACATTATTCCAATCATCTTCAATAAGTATAGCACCACCATTATTAGTAGCAACATTCTTAGTGAAATCAGAACTACTTACAGGTGTAGCATAGTTCAAATCGAGAGCACCACCATTATTAGCAGAATTACCGGTGAAATTAGAATAGGAAACATTACCAAATTCACCTTCCCAATAAATAGCACCACCATTTCCCTCAGCAGAGTTAGAAGTGAAATCAGAACCAGAAACAGTACCAGAAGCACCATACCATTTAATAGCACCACCATTATTGGTAGCATTATTCAATGTAAAATTTGAACCGGTTACAGTACCATAATCACCATCCCAATAAATAGCACCACCATCTTCCTCAGCAGAGTTAGAAGTGAAATTAGAATCAACTACCTCAGAATCATCTTCTACATTATAGATAGCACCACCCTTAGTAGCATTATTATTAATGAAAACAGAACCTGTCACAGAAGCAGTCCACTCTAAATAGATAGCACCACCATCTCCCTCAGCAGAGTTAGAAGTGAAATTGGAATAGGAAACAGTACAATCATCACTATACAAATTAATAGCACCACCATTATTTTTAGCGAAGTTATTAGTGAAATCAGAATATGAAATAGCACTATAATCACCTTCCCAATAAATAGCACCACCACTTCCAGCAGTAGCATTATTCAATGTAAAATTTGAAACGGTTACATTACCATAATCACCACTCCAATGAATAGCACCACCATCTCCCTTAGCAGAGTTAGAAGTGAAATTAGAACAGGACACATTACCATAACCACCATCCCACTGAATAGCACCACCATTTATTTCAGCGAAGTTATTAGTGAAATCAGAACAGGACACATTACCATAACCACCACTCCAATGAATAGCACCACCATCTCCCTCAGCAGAGTTAGAAGTGAAATTAGAACAGGACACATTACCATAACCACCATCCCACTGAATAGCACCACCATTTATTTCAGCGAAGTTATTAGTGAAATATTAGAACCGAAAACAGTACCAGAAGCACCTTCCCAATAAATAGCACCACCATCTCCATCAGCAGAGTTATTAGTGAAATCAGAATATAATACAGTTCCATTGGAACCAGAATCACGCCAATATACAGCTCCAGCATAACCTTCAGTTGCGGAGTTATTCGTAAAGTTAGAATGTTTTAAAGTTCCATAGGTCCCTTGCCATTCAATAGCTCCCGCATAATGTGTAGCGGAATTGTTAATGAAATTACAGTAGGACACATTAGTGTAATGTGAGCCACCATCCACTTTTAAAGCACCAACATAATACCCATTAGGAGCAGATACAGTTTCAATTGCAGTATTGTTAATGAAGTTACAATACTCGACAGTTGCATTTGGAGCTTGAACTTCCAAAGCACCTGTGGCAGAAAATTCCCCAGTATCAGCAGGATATGTATCATCATAAATAACCTTATTACCTATAAAATTACAGTGTGAAACAAGAGAATTCACAGCATCATCTTCAATAACTATAGGAGAATGCACTGCAGTATTATTTGTGAAGTTACATTCTATCAACTTAAACTTTTTAGAGTTTGAGTTTAATGCAGCCCCATTATATAATGTAGCACCTCTTTCAAAATTACATCTATACACATATCCATTTTCAGGAATTATCTGCTCCATAGGAGACCCCCAGGAGATTGAAGCCGAATGTTTTTTTGAATAATCATCAGTAAAGTTACAGTATGACACATTACCATCATCTCCAGTCCAGAAAATAGATCCTCCCCGAGCATGCTTATCATCACCATCTATAACGGAGTTATTATTGAAAACAGAATTAATTACTTTTCCGCCAGTACCCCTCCAGTAGATAGCACCTCCACCATGATAATCAACACTACCATTAATGGAGTTATTTGCAAAAGTACAATTATCAATAATACAATTAGAACCGGTCAACCATACAGCAGTGTGATTTGCATTTAAAAATTTGATATTTTTTAAAACAACATTATCCCCGGAGATGGTAAAAATTCTTGAAAGATGATTTCCATCAACATAATTGTTTTGCCCATCAATGGTGCATGATGCCGAAATATCGATTCCTGAATTAGGCTCGATAGGAATAGGGCCTTGCAAATCACTATCAGAAAATGTATAATTTTTATCTAATTTAACATTTTGAGGATCATTCACCAATTGATTATTAATATCATCTCTTAAATTTTTAAAAGTACCATCACCTGGCGCTTTTAGAACATCATTATTCTCATTAGCGGACAGTGGACTTGGATTATCTTCAATTTCAGCAGCGCTTACAGCACTTAGACTTAAAAGAATTATAATTGTCAATATAAAGATTAACTTTTTGCTTTTCGTATTTTCACCCCCCTTTAAATTGTTAAGTTAATCAAGTAAATAATCATTAAACCATTTACTCATATATAATATTTTTTTTAAATATTATATAAATTTTATTAGTGAAAATAAGAAAATTTTGAAGATAATCTAAAAAAATAACTTGGTGACCTATTAAAATGCCCAAAAAAATAAAAAAAATTGAACCAAATCCATTCAATAGGCACATCACAATCAACTTTTTCACTGAAAACATATACAGTGTATAACATTCCATACCTAATCCCAGTTGTCTCCGGTGGTTTTTTAATTAAATATGATTATATTGAATATGACAGTTGTCCGGTGTTCTGGTCAAATATTTCTTCATTAATTGTCTTACACCCAACTATAGAATGTTTTGCATGACCGAGGTGCTTGAACCACCACCCCCAAAAGAGGATGAGGATTCCTGAATTTTTTTTCACTTAATAATGTTAAATAAATTGATGAAATTGATACCAATTTCAATGATATCCAAAAAATCGCAAGACAACATACAAAACCAGAATTATTGCCAATGCAATCAGGGAGGTTCTAATGGAAAAGAATTTGGTTTTTCCGAATTCCTCATCCTTGACATTGCCTGCCTTTATGATTCTTTCCTTTTCGAATGAACACTTTTGATAAATTGCTTCAATGTCGTTTGGAAGTCTTCCATGTTCATTTAGCATATTGATTGTTTTATTCAGATATTTGACGGCTTCTGCATCATTTCCCATGTTCACACAACAGAATGCTGCCTTGTAATTGAAATTGGTCTGCAATTCCAAATCGTCTTCAATTTTACCCTCAAAAGGAATACATCTTTTATAATATTTCAAAGCTTCATCGTACTGTCCAAGTTCATAAAATGCATCGGCTTTTGCATTAACTCCCACTATAGTACCTTCCTTTTGAAGAGATTTATCCAAGTATTCCAGTGCCTCATTGTTTTTTCCTGTTTTTTGAAGAGTTATTCCCATGTACAAGTCGGATTCATCATCTTCACCATATTCCTTTTCATATTGATTGAGCTGTGTTAATGCATCATCATACATTTTAGCATTTATCAGCAATTTAATCTTGCTCATCAAAACTTCACTTTTGGTTATTCTTGGCTCTTCAATGGAAACATAGGAATCGTATTTGTTTAGGGCTTCATCCATATATCCTAAAGATTCTTCAACATATCCCTTGTTAAATCTGGACAATGCCTTATCACATAACACATTTACGGAGTTGGGCTGTATTTTCAGGTATTGGTCAAAGTATTTTTCACCGTAATCCCCATCATCATGAGATTCATCATAATACTGATAGTACAATCCTTTTTCTTCGAGTGCAAGCAGATAATCTGCATTTATTAATAGATCCAAAATTGCCAAATACTCTTCAACCGCATCCTTTCCATGCCTTTTTCTAGCCAATTTAAGGGCATCTTGATAATTATTGTCAGAAATATATTGCTTTGCAGTTTCAATGGCATTACTCATCTTATCATCCTTTTAAAGTTAAAAAAATTTCATTTACTTTATATCTATCTCCCTTTAATAATAAATAGTTTTAGGTTAACCTAAACTTTAAATACTATAAAATCTAATGAATAAATATTTAGGTTTGCCTAAAATTTGGGGATGGCAACCTAAAAAAAATATTTTTTTAAAAAACAGGATAATACTTCAAAAGGATATTATCCATTGTTAATAAAAATGGGAGAAAAAGGTTAATGACAGAACTAATTGTAGGATTAGCGGGAAACCCCAATGTGGGGAAAACTACTGTCTTCAATCGATTAACCGGTATGCGCCAACATGTAGGAAACTGGCCTGGAAAAACTGTAGAAAGAGCAGAAGGGCATTTTTCGCATGGAAGCTACGACTATGATGTTATTGATTTACCGGGTAATTACGCATTAAGTGCTCATTCCATGGAAGAAATCGTATCAAGGGATTTCATCGTGGATGATGACTCTGATGTTATTGTTAACGTAGTGGATGCTGCTAATCTAGAACGTAATCTATATTTAACAGTACAAATGATGGAATTAGGTGCCAATCTAGTAATGGCACTTAACATGAACGATTTTGCAAAGAAAAAAGAACATATCATAGACATTGATTTAATGAGTGAACTACTGGGGATTCCAATAATTGAAATCAATGCAAAAAACGGAGACGGCTTTGAAGAACTATTGAACACCGTTGAAAAACAGTCAAAAAATCCGATTGATTCCAGCAAAAAACTATCATACAGCAATGATATCAAAGGACATCTATCCGAAATTCAGGAAGTCATCGAAAAGGATGAAAGCCTATTGGATGTTCCTTCAGTCTGGACTGCAGTCAAATTACTAGAAAAAGACACAATAGTTATAGATAAAGTGCAGAATTCAAAGTACGGATCTGAAATATTAGTCAAAGTAGATAAAGTAAGTAAACATCTGTATGACGTCTATAAGGAAGGTCCTGAAGAAGTTATCGCAAATGCAAGATACGCATTCATTGACGGTTTAATGGCAGAAGCGGTTAAAAAACCTGCTGTAGAAAAAGAAACCACAACCGACAAAATAGATAAGATTGTCACCAACAGGATTCTTGCACCGTTTATTTTTCTAATTGTGATATTTTTACTATTCCATTTGACATTCACAATATCCGCTCCTTTCTGTGATGCAATTGATGAATTTTTCGGTTGGTTGGGACCATACTTAGCAGAACGTGCTGGAAACGAAATTTTAGGTTCCTTCATTGCCGACGGTCTTATAGGTGGTGTAGGAGGAGTGCTTGTATTTTTACCTCAAATCATCATATTATTCCTATTGCTGAGCATATTGGAAGATAGCGGATATTTGGCAAGAGCTGCTTTTACATTAGACATCATCATGCACAAGATTGTCGGACTTCACGGTAAGGCATTTATACCTATGATTTTAGGATTTGGATGTGGAGTGCCTGCAGTTATGGCAACCAGAACAATGGAAAACGAATCCGACCGTCTGCTGGCCATGATGCTTATACCATTCATGTCATGTAGTGCAAGAATGCCTATCTATTTGATGCTCACAGCAGTGTTCTTTACTGCAATTCCAGTATTTAAATTTGGACCATTCGTTTTAACTCAGGAATCACTTGTTGTAACTTCAATGTATGTTCTGGGTATTGTCGTAGCACTTATCGTTGCGGCCATTCTTAAAAGGACAATGTTTAAGGGCATGTCCGCACCATTCGTTATGGAACTTCCAACTTATAAAATCCCATCACTAAAAGGTGTTTTACTACACACCTGGGAAAAGACAAAAGGATTCCTCAAAAAAGCAGGTACCATCATCCTTATAGCGACAATTATTATTTGGGTATTAAGCAGCGTACCGTTTGGTGTTGAATATGCATCTGCCGACAGTGCATTAGGAATGATCGGTACAGCGGTTTCACCAATTTTTGCCCCTCTCGGTTTCGGAGAATGGCAAGCAGGTATTGCAATAGTTACCGGTTTGGTTGCAAAAGAAGTTGTTGTATCCACACTAGGAACGCTATCGGGTGTTGAAGACGTCGAAGCGGATACGGATGCGATGGATGCAATGGTTGCAAGTTTATTTACCCCACTGTCTGCAATTTCATTCATGGCATTTACATTATTGTACATTCCATGTTTTGCTGCAATCGGAGCAATAAAACAAGAAACAAACGGATTCAAATGGCCTTTAATAATGTCAGGTATTACACTAGTAACAGCATATATCGTATCATTTATAATCTACAATGTCGGCCTGCTTGCAGGATTCGGATAGGTGATTATTGATGCGCAACAGAAGTGGAATCAGAGGTGTTGAAATTCCAAGGGATGATGACTGAAATTTACAGCCATCATTCCAAAACTTTAAGGGAGAATAGAAAAATGACAAAAACTTTAAAGGATACAAAACCTGGTGAAACAGTAACACTGGTCAAATACCATGATACTGGTGATGTGGGTTTGAGAAGACACTTATTAGGCATGGGTTTTATTAAAGGAGCAAAAATTACCATTAAAAAAGTTGCTACTTTAGGAGATCCTATTGAAATGAGTGTAAAAGGATATGACATTTGTCTTCGAAAAGAAGAGGCGAAAAATATTGAAGTGGAATAATCTTCAGTATTTTCCATATTTTTTTATTGGAGGTGTTATCCTGAAATGCCGTATGTGTGGTTTTGAATTTGATGAAAACAAATTAGAAAATCGTGGCTGCACTAGCTGCGGAAAACATGACTGTTGTAATCAGATTCATTGTCCCAACTGTGGATTTGGTAACCATCCAGAATTTGAAGAGGAATTTGAAATTATTAACAAACTAAAAAATAGAATAAAAACAAGTAAAAAGATTAAAATTAATTTTTAGAAAGGGAGTTGTAAAAAATGAGACGCAATGAAATTTTTGATAAATGTTACGAACATAAACATGCATTAATTTTTGCTGCAGGAATCGCTACTGCAGTTATTGGTAAAAAAGTATTAGAATCCGATGCAGTAAAAGATGCTGCAACCAAAGGAATGGCAACAATAATGTCTGCTAGAAAAGATGCTGAAGAATGTTTTCAAGACATGAGAGAAAACGCAGAAGAAATTGTAATTGATGCTCACGAAGAAGAAAAAAAAGAGATTTACATAAAAGATGAAGAGTAATCTTATTTTTTTTCAAGGTATAGAAAAATGAAATATCAAGTAATGTATGACAACAAATCTCGCTTAAGGGTTCGTTCAGGCCAATGGGCTTTCACAAAAGAGGAAGGCTATGGCCTTGCTTCATTACTTTCAAATCAAAGCTTTATCCATGAAGTATATACTTCCCACAGAAATGGAAGCATTTTAATATATTATGATGGAAATGCTGAAAACAGACAAAAAATTTTCAATATTCTGGATGGCATTACATTAGATGACCTATTCGAAGCGGAGCCGACACAGGCACAAACTTCAAGAGAAATTACAGACGATTTCTATCTTAAATTGACCAAAATGATTTTTAATAGAGTCGTTTATAGAATATTTTTACCAATACCAATCAGAAATGCATTAACAATTTATAATGCTGCAGAATATATTTGGCATGGTTTAGATAGCTTAACTAGTTTTAGAATTGATGTTGCACTTCTTGACAGTGCGGCAGTAACCGGCGCATTGCTTCAAAAGCAATATAACCCTGCAAGTTCAATGATGTTCTTATTGTCTATCTCCGATGCGCTTGAAGACTACACATTACAGAAAGCCAAAAGTACACTAAAAGACAGCTTGGCTTTGAACATTGACACTGTATGGGTAGTAGGAGAAGACGGTGAGGAAAAACAATGCCCTGCTGTTGATATTGAAAAGGGAGATAGAATCAAAGTCCATATGGGCGATGTCATACCTGTCGACGGGAAAGTAATTGAAGGTGAAGGAATGGTTAATGAAGCTTCAATGACCGGAGAACCATTGGCCGTTCATAAAAGACCTGGAAAAACAGTCCATGCAGGAACTGTTATAGAGGAAGGCAATCTGATAGTTGAAGTCTATTCGATGAATAAAGAGACAAGACTAAACAAGATTATTGATTTGATTGAGAATTCAGAAGATTTGAAAGCCGATACCCAGAGTAAGGCTGAAAAACTAGCCGATTCTATTGTTCCATATAGTTTCCTTGCAACCGCATTAACATATCTAATTACTGGAAATTCAACAAAAGCATTATCAGTACTGATGGTTGATTTTTCATGTGCCATCAAACTTACAACACCATTATCCATTATATCCGCAATGAGAGAAGCATCAGACAATAGAATGATGATAAAAGGCGGAAAATTCTTAGAAAACTATGCTAATGCAGACACAATCATATTTGATAAAACCGGAACACTTACAAAGGCAACTCCAAAAGTTGTTGAAGTGGTTCCAATGTCAAGACGATATAAACGTGACGACATTCTGAGAATGGCTGCCTGTATTGAAGAGCACTTCGCACATAGTATCGCAACAGCTATCGTAAAGCAAGCCGAACAGGAAGGTCTAAAACATGAAGAAGACCACAGTGAAGTTAAATACATTGTAGCACATGGAATAGTAACGGAATACAATGGAAAACGCGCAGTTATTGGATCCAAACACTTTTTATTTGATGATGAAAAAGTGAAAGTGACCAAAAGCCAGGAGAAAAAAGCAGTCAAAAAAGCTTCGGAACATTCTGTAGTTTATTTGGCAATTGATGGAAAGCTTGAAGGTTTAATCTGCATTGATGACCCTGTGCGCGAAGAAGCAAAATATGTCATTGAAGAACTTAAAGATTTGGGCATCGAAAATGTCATAATGCTTACTGGAGACAGTGAAAGTGGTGCAAAATCCAGTGCCAAATCACTAGGCATCACAGACTATAAATCACAGGTACTTCCAGAAGACAAGTCACGAATCGTTGAAGAATTAAAACAGGAGGGAAAAACAGTAATTATGGTTGGAGACGGCATTAATGATTCACCTGCCCTTGCAGCTGCAGATGTATCCGTTTCAATGAAACATTCATCAGATATTGCTCGTGAAGTTGCAGACATATCATTACTCTCCGATGATTTATATGACCTTGTGACACTCAGAAAATTAAGTGTTGGAATGTTAGATAAAATCAACAAGAATTATCGCAATATCATTGCAGTAAATGGAAGCCTTCTTGTTTTAGGTGTTTTAGGTGTAATTCCTCCATCAACATCATCAATGATACACAATCTCTCCACAATGCTGTTTGGAGTAATGAGCACCAAATCTGTTTTAAAAGATGATGATTTTTCAAAAGGTATAGAAGTAGAAGCTACTGAAATAGCGGATATTTCTTAATCCTTTCTTTTTTTTGAACACGAGCTTCATCCACTAGAAAATGAGACTATCATTTTTAGTAAAAACAGCTCGAAAAACATGATTAATTATTTAGGAAGGTACCGTTAATGAGTACAATTATTGAATTTAAAAATGTGGACAAGATCTATAACTCTGGAAACCATATTTTAAAAGCTATGGACAATGTTAATTTTAAAATCAATAAAGGAGAATTCGTTATAATTTTAGGCCCATCAGGTGCAGGAAAATCAACATTATTAAACCTGTTGGGAGGTCTTGATACACTCACATCAGGAGAAATTATCGTAAACGGCAATCATGTGGAAAAATTTTCAGACAATCAGCTTACAGGATATCGGGCCAAAAATGTAGGATTTATATTCCAGTTTTATAATTTGATTCCAAATTTAACAGCATTGGAAAATATTGAACTGATGAAAGACATTGCTGATGTGAATATCAATGGATTGGATGTTCTTGACTCTGTTGGACTAAAAGACCATGCAAATCAATTTCCAGCACAATTATCTGGAGGAGAACAGCAAAGAGTATCCATTGCAAGAGCTGTAGCAAAACAGCCAACAATGCTTTTATGTGATGAACCAACAGGAGCGCTTGATTCAAAAACTGGCGTTTTAATTCTTAAATTACTTCAAGACATGAGTAACAACAAAGAAACTACCGTCATTATTGTAACACACAATGCAATTTTAGCAGAAGCTGCAGATAAAGTAATTAGAATTAAAAATGGGCAAATAGAAAGCATTTCAGTGAACGACAATCCAAAGAAAGTCACTGAATTAGAATGGTGATTTGATGCTTTTTAAAAAGATGATAAGAGACATTCGAAAGCATAAGACCCAATTTCTGTCCATTTTTCTAATGGCATTTTTAGGAGTATTTGTCTTTGCTGGTGTTGGCGGAGAATCAGAAGGCCTTGAGGCAAACAGCAATGATTATTACAGCAGCACCAACCTTGCCGACGGTTGGATTTACTCTGCAAACTTGGACAGAGGATTCCTGGATGAAGTATATACATTAGGTCCAACAACCGAAATGGAAAGGCAATTGGTTGTTGATTCTGTTGCGAATTTTTCAAATGATCCCGAAATTACCCTGCATTTTGTTGAAAACAATACAATATCCAAATTTTATTTAATCAAAGGCGAACCATTGAACATCAGCGACAGTGATGGAGTATGGCTTGACAAAAGTTTTGCTGATGCAAAAAACATTAAAGTTGGAGACAATATCACTTTTGAGTTTAACGGCTTTAAAATTGAAAAGGAAATTAAAGGCATAGGATATTCTCCGGAATATGTTTATCACGCTTCAAAATCTTCAGTAATTCCTGATTTTTCCAAATTAGGATTCGCATATATGAGCTATAAAGCATTTCCGTCAGAAATTGTACCATACAATGTTTTAAACGTTAAATTTGACGGAACAGCAGAAACTTTCAGCAGTCTGTTGTCTGAAAAGATGGACGGAAAGTACAACTCATTCGTTGAACGGTCCGAACACACAAGTGTAAGTCAATTTTCAGAGGAAATGGACCAGCATCAAATGATGGCAGGAATTTTTCCAGTCGTATTTATCCTAATTGCAATGTTAATTCTTTTAACAACAATGACAAGGATAATAACACATCAGCGAACACAGATCGGTATTTTAAAAGCATGTGGATTCAGAGACATATCCATAATGTTTCATTATGTATCCTATGGTTTCTGGTTGGTTCTAGCCGGTTCCATTTTAGGATTAATCATAGGCCCCCTGACATTACCAAAGTTATTTTATCCATCAATGAGTGCCACATACATCTTGCCTTCATGGAAACCCGCTTGGAGCATGGATTTTTTCTATGTTGCACTGGCAATGATTATGATGTCAATACTGGTTTCATATTATGCAGTCAAAAGCATATTTAATGAGAAACCTGCAGATACCATAAAGCCAAAAGCCCCTAAAGTATCTTCATCCGGCATGATTGAAAAATTAGGACTTTGGAATCGTTTATCATTCAATACACGTTGGAATTATAGGGATACAAAAAGAAACAAATTCCGAGCATTGATGACAATAATTGGAGTCATTGGCTGCACTGCACTTTTAGTGTCAGCATTTGGAATGTATGATGGAATGAACGATTTGAAAGAATGGGAATTTAATCAAATTAATCATTATGATTCAAAACTGGTCATTGATGAAGAAGCAAGCATTTCAGAAATCGACAATGTTGCAAAAGAAGTTAACGGCGACAAAATAATGGAAAACTCTATAGAAATCGAATCGGATTCGGCGAAGAAATCAGGATCATTGCTGGTTTTAAACCACACTGATTTGGTAACTCCAACAGATTATGACTGGAATAAAATCAAAATAGAAGATGATGAAATCTCCATTTCACAAAAAATGGCAGATATGCTTGATGTTGGCGTAGGAGATACTGTAAAGTGGCACATTATGGGTTCGGACAAATGGGTTAAAACTAAAATTAATAAAATTCATGCCGATCCGACATCACAAGGACTTATAATGTCTTCAGACAAATTAGAAGAACTAGATTTGAATTACACTCCAACAGGCATAGTAACAACAGAACATATTGATAGGAATTACTCAACAATTAAAACAACCAATTCCATGAACGATATGACCTCAAGTTGGGATGAACTGACAGAAGCAATGTGGCTATTGATATACATTTTAATATTCTTTGCATCACTTCTGGCGGTTGTAGTATTGTATAATTTAGGATTATTATCCTTTACGGAAATCGAACGTGAAATAGCAACACTGAAAGTTTTGGGTTTTAAAACTGGAGCTTTGAGAAAATTGCTTTTAACACAGAACTTATGGTTTACAACTATTGGATTCCTATTGGGGATTCCGGTTGGTTATTATATATTAAAAGTCATGTGGGAATCATCAGGAGATTCGTTTTACATTCTACCTTCAATATCCCTTACAAATATAATACTAACCGCTGCAATAACATTTTCATTATCCATATTTGTAAATTTAATGTTTTCACGTAAAATTAAAAAACTAGATATGGTCGAATCGCTTAAAAGCAGCGAATAGCCAGCCCAACTTATTGATTGAACCATCACCATATTTAATTTATACTCAAAAATGATTAAAATTAGTTAAGACTTTGCTTATTGAAATTACCTTTTAAAGATTTCAAAAAATGCTCTGAACGTAAACAGGACAGGAATGATTTCCAATCTTCCAATCCACATAGCAAATATGCCAACAACCTTCAATGGCCATTCAATTACCTGTGACATTTGCCCAATTTCCAAACCTACATTGCCCTGCATAGAAATAGTGAAAAACAATGAATTAAAAGGGTCATGACCATATGAACACATCAATATCCATGTAATCAAAATGCAGAGTAAATAAAGAGTTATATAATTTCCGCTTTCTGCCACATTTTTATCTGAAACGTTTTTACCGGAAATTTTCAGGTTGATTACACTGCGGGGAGAAAATACCTCACGCAAATTTTTATATACTCCTTTAAAAAATGTGATTACCCTCATCAGTTTAATTGCACCTACAGTAGATCCATTAGAACCTCCCACAAGCATCAATGCCATTATAATAATGATAATATTCGCAGGCCAGGTTCCCATTACTGTCGAACTTTGAATACTTGCCCCCGTTGTTGTAATGGCAGAAACTACATGGAATAAAATTTCCATTGGAACAATATTTGAGATGAAAAATACCAATAAACTGACACATGCTATTACAGAAATCAATACTTTAAATTGCAAATCTTCAATCAAGGATTTTCCACGTGTTTTGATAATCTTATAATGAACAAGAAAGCTTGTTGCACCCAATATCATTAGAATGATTGTAATCATATAAATTAAATCACTTTGATAATATCCGATGTTGGCATTTTTAACGCTCATACCACCGGTTGAAATGGTACTGAACGTATTACAAATTGAATCAAAAACAGGCATTCCGGCAATAATATAAAGAATAATACCAAAAAGAGTATAAATTAAATAAATTTTTATTGTTTCTTTGATTGTGGCTTTTGTGGATGGTTTGATACGGTCTTCACGAGCTTCGGACTGATATAATCTTGATGATGTAGTTCCAGGCTTTGATAGAAAAGATATTATCAACATTATAATACCTAAACCACCAATCCATTGTTGAAATGCTCTGAAAAATAATATACTATGAGGCAAGACTTCTACATCAGCATATATTGTAATTCCACTTCCAGTTAAAGCAGACATACTTTCAAAAATAGAATCTACAATACTTATACCTGTTACAAAATAAAATACCGAACCACAGATTATTGATGCCCATAGCCATGACAGTGCAGATATAATCATTCCATGTTTTGGGCGTATCCTATCAATATCATATTTATTCAATACCTTTGAAAAAATCAAACCGACGAATATGGAGATTAATCCAGGGATGGCAAACCACATTGCATTGAATTCCAGATATATCAAATCAACAATAATCGGAACAAGACACATTATTCCTATCCCAATCATCAATATGCCGGAGTTTCTAGCAATGATAAATAAATCCCGTTTATTAACAAACCTCATATCCACACACTCAAAAAAATACATATAAATATTGATATGATTAAATATTTAAATCTTGATATTTACCTTGAAAATATTCAACATACACCCTAATCATTACCCCCAAAACCAATGCCCATTAAAAATTTTAAAAAAAAAAGTGTAAAAATGGAACAACTCCCTCATCAAAATCATCAATTTTATGACTAATTAAAAAGAACATCCCATATTTATATTTAACTTAATTGCACAAACATTGACAATAACACCGCTTACCCCACAAACCAAATTTTCTGTTGGTTGAAGAGATATATGCCACAAGACAATAGGGAAATATCAGCCAAATTGTATCGGCAGAAAGCACCAAAATCATGGATTAAAGTCAACAATGATGCCATAGATTCAATAGCCAATATATGCCCTTTAAGAACTGCCGGCTTAAAAAATAATCTAAACAAATCTTCTAAATACATATGAAAGAATTGATCCTGCAAAATTCTGCCAGACAGAGTATAAAGCTCCCGGAACTGTTGCTTGAGACAAACTTGGAAAATGGGTCTTTGCAAGACCTGTTGACAGGCCTGAATTTTGAAATGCAAGCTCAATAGCTACTGTAATCATTTGTTTTTTACCCATTCCAGCCAAATAACCTACACCAAATCCAAGCAACATTGCTAAGAAGTATTGCAATACAATAACAATAATTATTATTCCTGATGAAGTTAATATAGCCTGTTTATTAGCACCAATTACTCCTGCAACAATTAAACAGATTACAATTGAAGAAATGGTCGGTAAATAATCCTTTAATTTCAAACAAAAATCGGGAAACTTGTAATTTAATATCAAACCAATGATAATTGGAATGATAACAATTTCAAGAATTGAAATAAACATATCCGCTGGATTGAAATGAATCTGATTGCCTATTAAAACCAAAGTAATAATAGGAGTTAAAATCGGTGAAAATATAGTGGATACTGCAGTTAAAGAAACAGATAATGCAACATCCCCCTTTGCAAGAAAAGTAATGACATCAGATGCAGTTCCCCCAGGCACTGTTCCAACGAGAATTAATCCGACTGCCAATCCCCCGTCCAGAGAAAAAATATTTGCAAGAGCAAACGCAATAAGTGGCATTATGAGATACTGTGCTGAAATTCCAACAGCAACCTCTTTAGGATTTTTAAATACATTAACAAAGTCATCTACCTTTAAAGTAGTACCCATTGTAAAAAGTACGATACCTAAAAGCAAATTTAAAATATTTATGTCACCATATTTACTTAATACCCATTTAAACGAATTGGGATAGATTAACGAAACCGCAACAGCCAATAAAATAATTATGAAAAAATATTTTTCAATTAATTTAAAAATTAATTTCATAATTTAATATTTAATAGTAATCCGTTAATAAATTACTCGTTTTAAATCTACATTCAAACATGTTCATTTAAAAAACTATATATATACTTCCCATTAAAATATCAACTATCAAATGAGAATTCTCAAAATCTCTTCAAAACTAGCTGATTGCAAGAATTAAGAGACATAAAAATTGTCCAAGATAAAAATTTGGAAATTTAAATTGAATACAACTTTTCGGGAAGTGCTAAAATGTTAGGTTTAAGCAACAATAACCAGGAAAACGAAAAAATTAAAAATCCACCAAGTGACGATTCATATTCCATTATAAATGCAGTATATGCAAAAAATAATGAAATTAGTGTCGAATCATTATCCCTTACAATACTTGATTTAATCAATGCAGACCAAATCAAATGTGACATTGATTTGGATGATTCATATGAAGTGGGTAAAAAATTAACACCGGAAGATATGGAGAAAATGAAAAAAATAACTCTCAGAATTACAAATAAAGGAGAGTTAAAAACTTCCGAAACATTAGCCATTAAATTACTTAAGAACATGAATAAAAATAAAAAATTCAACTTGAAAGCAATGGCAAAACAAAGCAATAACACATCAATTGCCAATAAATTTGAAAGAGACTTCACCGAATATGTTAAAGCCATCGAAAATGAAAATGCATATGACAGTGAAAATTATAGGGAGTTCCTAAAAAACGGCAAATTAACAAAAAATGGAAAAGAAATCAAAAAAGAATGGAAAAGATTCGAAAATTATTTAAAATCAAAAGATTTAACCGAAAAATACCCTCCGGAATCTGAAGATGAAAATTCAATGCAAATGATATATGCATCCTGCTTTGATATTGAAAAAGATGCATTGAAAAATAGAGAAAATAATACTCCATTAACCAATTTCATTGATAAAGATGGTTATAAACTATTAAATATCATCTTCAATAATGCATTATTAAATGTTAGCAAAAAACGAAAAGGAGATGGAATATTTTACGGAATAAATGACAAATATACAATTCCTGGCGGAGGATGACAACTCCCGCCACAATTGTTAAAAATCACTGAAAAAGTCATTTTCCCAATTTATTATTGACCACAAAATGATAGAAATCATGAAAATTTAAACGAATCATAGTTATCAATTGGAAATTATTTATAATATTTCCAATAAATATTATATCATGGATTTATTGAGTATTGTTGTTCCTTGTTTTAATGAAGAGGAATCCGTAGAAATTTTTTTTAAAGAGATTCAAAAAGTATTGGCCGACCAGAATTATGAAATAATATACATTAATGATGGATCCAGCGACAATACTCTAAAAAAGATTAAAAAATTGGCCAATGAAAATTCAAACATCAAATACATCTCTTTTTCTAGGAATTTTGGTAAAGAATCTGCAATTTATGCAGGTTTAAAAAATGCTTCCGGAGATTTGGTATGCCTTATAGATGTGGATTTGCAACATCCTCCAAGTTTGATTCCTGAAATGATTGAAACAGTATACAACGAAGATTATGACGTTGTTGCCGCAAGAAGGGTTTCAAGAAAGGGCGAACCAAAAATCAAATCGTTCTTCTCCCATTTATTCTACAAGGTATTCAACAGAATCACCAATATGGATCTGGCGGAAGGCGCAACGGACTATAGGGTGATGAGAAAACCTGTCGTCGATGCGATATTGAAGATGCCGGAGTACAACCGATTTTCAAAGGGATTGTTTCACTGGGTGGGCTTCAACACCAAATGGATTCCCTATGAAAATATTGAAAGGGTGGCCGGTGAAACCACATGGTCATTTTGGGGATTGGTACAATACTCCATAGAAGGTATTGTCGCATTTACAACAATTCCACTATCAATTTCAACATTTATCGGTACAATAATTTCAATTATAGCCTTCATTTACATGATTTTTATTGTAATTAGATATCTGATTTATTCCGACCCCGTTCAAGGTTATCCCACAATAATGTGCGTGATACTATTTTTAGGAGGCATACAATTATTATCCATTGGAGTTTTGGGCAAATATCTTGAAAAGACCTATGTCGAGACTAAAAATAGACCAATTTTCATCGTTAAAGAATCAAACATTGACGATATATAATTATGTGATTTAAATGAGACTGGATAAAGAACTGTTTTTATATGTTGTTTTTGGAACTTTAACAACCCTTGTAAACCTTGTTGTTTACTTCGTCCTTGAACATCTGGGTGTCAATTACATTATTTCAAATATCATAGCCTGGTTTTTATCAGTACTGTTTGCATACGTAACCAATAGAATTTGGGTATTTGAAAGCAAAAGTCCAAATATTTTAAAAGAGATGGTACTGTTCTTTGGAGGAAGAATATTTTCAGGTGCACTCGATACTGCTTTACTGTATGTTTTCATCGATTTATTATTAATCAATAATACTATATCAAAAATCGCTGTTGAAATCATAATAACTATTTTAAATTACGTTTTATCAAAATTAATAGTTTTTAACGAATGAAAAAAATAAGATAAGTGCATGAAGCACTTAATTTCTAACTAAATTAAAGTTATAATGGTCAGCATCATAGACTTTAGTCAAATTATAGTTCTTTTCAAATTTCTTATTTGATTCCTTGAGTTTCCAATTGACCAGATAAACCTTTTTACCCGTATTGTTCTTTAAGATACCTTTAAAGTCCTTGGAAAACTCCACATCATCATCATAGAAATATTGGCCGGACAGTGTATACTGTTTAGTCTTGTTCAAATCATTATGCAGAATCCTATAACCGTAATCAGTATTGTAGACAATGACACTATCATTATTGTTAATGCTGTCAAGGAAATTAGCTTTCTTTTCGTTGAATTCCAACCTGGAATTGATATCATCATTTGTAATCGCCAAACTTGCACCAACCAGAACCATTATTAAGATAAGTGCAATCATCAAAATCTTTTTATTTTCAATTTTGCCTATTAAAATTGAAGCGGAAAGCCAAAATATGCCAAATACAGGAACAAGATATCTTATTCTCATTGTATTGGAAAAAGAAAACATCAAAGAGATTATTCCAATTGCAATTGTTGCATACATCAAAAATACACCTGCACCTGCAAATCTGTCTTTTTTCTGATATATTAAATACAAAATTAGAACCAAAAATGCAAATGCAACCAATTTAAAAATAATCATTTCAAATTCAAAATTTTGGCTTTTGATTGCAAATGCTGTGAGATAATGTATTGCATTGACCAATTCAAAACCCTCATTAGGCTCACCGGACTGAGTTTGGATTTGATGAACAAAAACAATCATCCACGGAGCATATAAAATAATCAACGCCAAAACGGATTTCCCAAACTGTTTTAATTTATCCTTATTGTTGTTTAGAATTTCCACCAAAATCAGCAAATATATCAATCCACAGGTAATTGCAAAGAAATATTGTGTATAAGCAGATAAAAGCGTAAATAAAGTCAGTAACACCCAAGATTTCCTATCCCAATGAGTTATAACTTCCTTATAATAAATAAATGACATTAAAACGAAGAATAAACCCCATGAATACATCCTAATTGTTAAAAACTCAATAAAAAAATCAGTCATTAATCCTAAACAAAAAACAAATAACCCTGCAGTCAGCCAGCCATAATCTTTCCTGATCTTAGTAGCTGAAACCACCATTATAAGAATATATGGAATTATTGAAACAACTTTTGAAAGATAAAGATTAGCTAAGCCAAAAGGGGCAAATAAATACAAAATCATGTAATACAATGGAGGATGAACATCGTGAACTGCTACGATCATACCCTGCATAAATGGAAGATTTACCAAACTGTAAGTCCAGTATTCATCAACATTTATGAACATATTAGTCAAGGGAGAGATGAACATGTAAAGCAATACCAAAATTGCCACTCCAAAAAATATTTTCCCTAAAAGATCCCTTTTTTCGTACATATTGATATATTTAACAAAAATATTATTTAAAATTGTACCATATGCACTTTAATAGTGAAAAAAAATAGCAGTTCACTCATTGTCATCCACTTTTTTTTGACTGTGAATATCTGCAAACTCAGTATAAGTTATAAACCTATGACCCTGTTGCTTCAACATCTTAACCAAACGGTCCAAACGCTCCACCATGTCATGCCCGCTGTGATTACGTATGATAAAAGGCATTTTAAACTCAGGATGTTCTTTTAGTTCATAAAACTCCCATGGATGGAAATAAGTCACAAAATAACCGTCTTTACGAAGTACCCTACGAACCATCCAGTGATATAATCCTTCAGGCAGGTTGTGCAAGGATAGCCAAAATAACGGAAAACGCAGCAATGGAGTTACTGAAGCGGGAATCTGCATCACCCCATCCTTCATAAACCAAGTTCTTGGAGTTTTCAGATTCATGTAACGGCCAGGAATGAATGCCGGATTAAGTGAAGAGTTATAACGATAACCGACTCGTTTAATTTCAGATTCCACCACAGGAAACATGCGGGGCTGTCTGTAACCATTGACAGTGATTCCTGTAACCTGCTCAACAATCTCCTTTGACAGTGCAAAATCAGTCTCCTTCGGTTGCCAATGATCCACACCATGGCATGCCACCTCATGGCCTTCATCCATAATGCGTTGCATCACTTCAGGAGCATTTTCAGCGAAGTTGCCTGTACAAAAGAATGTTGCACACACATCATTGGACTTTAACACATCCAAAATCTTGTTTGTACCTTCTACAGACACTTCCATACCTTCTTCCAAAGAATAATCAACGCCATGCTCTAGAGGTCCATCAAACTCTTCAATATCAAAACTCAGCAATATCATCTTATCCCTCTTCAGATTTTTTAAAATTTGTGATTAAATGATTTATTTATTTGCCATCAATAATATAACTTATGATTTAAAAAAAAAATCCTGATAACCTTAATTAAACAGATTAAATCCAATGAAAAATTTACATGATGTAGCTTATTGACATTTAGTCATTATTTTGAGTCCAATCCAAAAATATTTTACGAAATCATCGAAAAATTAAATAACATTATCAAGCATATTAAATTATGAGCAATGTTTAAACAGATGATAAGTGAAATGTTCAAAACATAGCTTAATAAAATTAAAATTTAAAATAACATGAAAGAAAAAACACTCAATACAAAAACACGGAATTTAATACTTATCCTATTTTTAATTGGAGTATTCATGGGTTCATTAGATACGGGAATAATAGGTCCCGTACTACCTTCGATTGAACAGAGCTTCCATTTAACCAGCAGAGAATCCAGTTGGATATTTACACTATTTGTAATTGCTTTTATGATTGGTTCACCTGTTATGGCCAAGTTTTCAGACTTTTATGGGAGAAAAAAGATTTTCATATTGGATGTTGTGCTATTTGGAATCGGATCCTGCTTAATCGCATTTTCACCAAATATCGAAACAATATTTTTAGGTAGAATCATACAGGGCTTTGGCTGCGGAGGAATTTTTCCGGTAGGAGGAGCATTTATAGGAGATGAATTCCCACTGGAAGAAAGAGGAAAAGCATTGGGAATACTTGGGAGTGTATTTGGAATTTCTGCAATTGGAGGTCCATTAGTCGGAGCGGCTTTAATTCCATTCGGTTGGAACTGGTGTTTTACAATCAACATCCCCATCAGCATTTTTATTATAGTATTTGCATGGCATATTCTTCCCGATTTGGAAAATAAAAGAAAACTAAAAATAGATTATATAGGAATCATCCTACTTAGCCTGCTTGCAGTGTTGTTATCATATGGCCTGAATCAAATTGATTCAAGCAATTTCATAAATAGTTCAATATCAGTGAATGTGGCTCCATTCTTAATAATGTTTATAGTTCTAATTCCTATTTTTTTAAAAATAGAAAAAAGAGCAGAAGAATCAATTGTAGCAATACACATGTTGAAAAATAAGGAAATTAGAATTGCATGCATCGAAACTTTATCATACGGGATAATATATTCATCAGTAATTTTCATTCCGTCACTGGTAATCCTTTCCATGGGTTTAAATGACCAGTATGCCAGTTTAATGTTAATCCCAATTTTAGGAGCCAATGCCGTTGCAGCACCAATACTTGGCAAAATCCTGGATTCAGTGGGTTCACGTAAAATCATGATGATTGGGACATTAATATTGACTATCGGTTTGCTTACTATTTCAATCTATCCAGATAATTTAATATTATTCATCATAGCAGGCTGTTTGGCTGGCGTAGGTATGGTAACCATTATCGGCGCCCCATTAAGATATATCGTATTAAGTGAAGCGAAGCCTACAGAAAGAGGTGCTGGTCAAGCTATCGTTAATATGCTGTCAAGTGCAGGGCAGTTAATAGGTGGAGCGCTTATCGGAGGGATTATTGCATCTTTTTCAGGAATCATAGGTTATAAGGTCAGCTTAATCCTGGCTGCAGTTGTAGCATTCATCGCATTTTTATTCACATTTCAATTAAAAAACAGGGACAAACAGATTGAAACCATGAAATCCAACCAATGATGTAAGTGTAACCTAATTTGGTGCACTATGAAAAATATGACATCAACGGAAAATTAATTATTTAGAAAAACAAATATCTAAATATCAAGTAATTCAAAAAAATATTTGAAATTATAGAAAAATAGTAAAACGGAGAAAATCAATGAGTCAGAATAGAATTGAATGGATTGATCTTGTGCGTGCAATAGCAATTTTAACAGTATTGTATATTCATGCAACTGACGGAATTTATATCATCACTTCAAGTGAGATAGTGCATTATACAATATATTCAAGATTATTTAATTTTGCATCACTATTTATTGGGCGTATTGGTGTTCCTTTCTTTTTAATGATTACTGGTTATCTTCTTCTGGACAGATCATACAATGACGAGAAAGTTAGAAAGTTCTGGGAGAAAAACTGTAGAGGATTGATTGCAGTTACAGTTATCTGGTCCGTAATATATGCTATCAGCTTACAGTACATTACCGTTTGGTATGATGTGGTTAACGTTAATGAAGCCGGAAACTTATTCTTTAGCCACATGTGGTATATGCCAATGATTATAGGAATGTATCTTTCAATGCCATTTGTTGCAACAGCATTAAAACAATTTGATGATAAAACCATTTGGAGAGCGACAATCGTATTTACCCTTTTAGCATTCCTATTGCCTTTTATTACAACCCTATTGGACATGCACGGCATTCAAAACGTGAATATTCAATATTGTCTAGGATTCAGTGGAGGAGTTTATGGAATCTACATAATCCTAGGATATTTAGTTAAAAAGGGATTTTTCAAAAATGTTGGAAGCATAAAATTAGGATTAATTGCGATTATATCATTTCTAATATGCGTATTATTCCAGTATTATTCATTTACTAAAGGATATGACTTTTTCTTATGGTATGATTTCCCATTCGTATTGACAGGTTCATTTGCACTATTTGAATTGTGTTCCAGAATTGGAAAAGTAAGGTCCTATCCATTTATAACCTTTTTATCCAAATATTCATTTGCAGTATTCTTAATCCACAACGTATTCAGATTGCCGTTACTGCCTACTATTGTGATGCTGCCTTATTCAGAACCTGTTAAAGCTCTAATACTATGGATATTGTTAATTATCCTAAGTTATACAGCAGTGGTAATCATCTATAGAATACCACGGGTCGGAAAATATATATTATACATGAGATAACAATCATTATCTCTTTTTATTTTTAAAATAATAATTTAGTGCCGTTAAAACAAATCAAGCATTCCAACCAAATAAAAGAAATAATAACTGTTTTTAATTAGAATTTAAGTCATAAATGAAAAAAAATGAGTTAAAAAATAATAAAAAAAAGTTATCTATGGTTTAATACCATTAAATAACAAATCTAAAAAGTCATCAGAATAATCCTTGTTTTCAACATCATGACGGTCATCGTATATCTTCCACAATATAACAGATTGGAAAATCATACTGAAACACATCAATGACAGTACCTTAGGATTAATTTCCCTGACTTTGCCCTTTTCAATCTGAAACTTGAAAAAGTCCTCCAGTTTTTCAATAACTATGTCAGTAAAATTTGAAATTAAATGTTTGCGATCAGGAACTGCCCTAACATCTTCCATTGCTATTTTGATAATGCTGAAATCATTTTCAGGAATGTCTAAAATTTTATAAAAACAGCGATTAAGATAGTCGGCAATTTCATCATCATCACTAAACTCGAAAATGTCCTCCAATTTCCCAACAAAACGAGCAACATAGTACTCTTTCGTGATTTTTATTAGATTTTTTTTGGATTCAAACTTTCTGAAAATAGTTACTTCATTAACTCCTGCTTCTGCAGCAATTCTTTTGGTAGTTGCTTTTTTGGAACCCTCTTTTTGAAGAATGCCAAATGTAGCCTCCACAATTTTTTCTTCAGTGTTATCCAATTCAATAACCATAATTATTAATATAAATTTTAAATAATTAAAAGTTATCCAATCTTCAAGAAAATAGGCCATACGAATGTGCAAAAAAAGAAATTAAAAAAATGGAATATGAAAATTTCAAAATCCATCATATGTATAAGCATCGTATGCTGCAAATAATCTCACGATTATACCGACGATTGTGTGGAGAAGAGCTATGCCTAAGAATAAAAGAGCAAACCACAAAATTATAAATCCTATTAAAAAAATCAATCCCCTTTCAATATAACCATTCATGAATTGCCCAAGGCCAGGTACAAAAAATGAGCATACTGCTTTAACTAACCTGTCTGAATCCATAATAACCCTCACTTAAATCAATATATCTAAGAAATACTTACAATAATTTTTATACTTGATTGTATTTAATCCTATTCATTAATCATCAACGGCAAATTTCCAATGATTTTCGCCCCATTATTTATTTCGACAGTGTCTTCAAGGCGAACTCCGAATTCTCCTTCCAAATAAATTCCTGGCTCCACTGTTAGAACCATGCCCTTTTCAATTACTGTTTCATCACGCGGAGAAAAACCCGGACTTTCATGAATATCCAGTCCAAGACTATGGCCTGTAGAATGGATAAATTTATCCCCATATCCATAATCTTCAATGATGTCTCGAGCAACTTTATCTACTTCACAACATTTCATGCCAGGTCGGATAGCTTTAATTGCCTTGTCATGGGCTTCGGCCACAATATCCCAAATTTCATGCTGAAATTCAGTATAAACCATTGTACGAGTATTATCAGAGCAATAACCATCATAAATAGCTCCCCAATCAACCAATATTGGCTGAGACAATTTTTTATCTTCAGGAATAGCATGCGGAAGACTTGAACTGGCACCACTAGTCACTATAGTATCAAAAGATTCCTTTGAAGCGCCATTTTCAATCATGTGCCTTACAAGATCGAATGCCACCTCTTTTTCACTGCAATTATTGTTTAGAATATCCAGCTGTTTGAATGACTCTTGAGCAATTTCAGTCGCTTTTGTGATTTTTTCAATCCCCGAAGGAGTTTTAATCATTCTTTGCCTGTTAACATATGTCTTGGAGTCCACTTCAAAATCATCCCTGATCTTAACATATGTGCTAAAAGGCAGGCTGGGCTCGATAGCCAGACTTTTTACAGACTCTTTTTTTAGCTCATCAATAATGACTTCAAAAGATTCATATTTCCTTACTTCAATTGATGAATTCTTATTTGCAAGTTCCATATCCATGCCAGATGCATAAACAACAGGATTTTCTTTTATAATGCAAAAGGCAAAGCTAGTTGGCCTGTATCCTGAAATATATTCAACATTCGTAAATTCTGTAAGCAAATAAGCCTGAAAATCATCTTTTTCCAAATCTTTTAAAATATTACTGATATGCAGATTCATATTTAATTATTTAGAAAAAGTATTATAAAAAAATAAGGAAATCCGAAAAACTGTTTTTCAATAAAATGCTTGAAAAAAGATAATTTTATTAAAGTCAAATTAGATATTTTAACATTATGATTAAATTTACAAGTAGTGAAGTGAGAGATTTAATAATTGCATTTATTGTTATTTCACTTTGTTTTGCAATAGCAAATGCAGGAAGAGACATGAATGCCATACTTCACCTATTACCTATGATTATGGTTGGTGTAGGTGCAGGTTTCATACTGCACGAACTGGGACATAAATTTGTGTCAATAAAATATGGTTATTGGGCTGAATTCAAATTATGGCCTCAAGGATTAATATTTGCACTTGTTACATCCTTTTTCGGATTTGTATTTGCAGCACCTGGTGCAGTTTACACATATGCAAATTACATGACTGATGAAATTAACGGTAAGATATCAATTGCAGGCCCTATTGTCAATATAATTCTTGCAATAATCTTTTTAGCAATATGCGTTGTGATTTACCCTAATGCATTATATTCACAGACTTCAATATTAATATTGAACGTTTGCGCTTTAGGTTTCAATATCAACAGTTTTCTTGCATTATTCAACTTGCTTCCAATCGGAAACCTTGACGGATCAAAAGTATTGAGATGGAATGTCGGAATCTGGATAATTACAATAGCCATTGCGGGAATCATGACATACATGTCAATGACAATTGGTGTTGAAAATATCATTAGATTAATTATAGGATACTGAACCATGAGCAAAGAACTTACATACTTCAAGGGAACTCATAGAGTAATTGCGCCCAAAAAAACCATTGAAAATACTGAAGACAAGTTAAAGACAGCTGGAATCACCCGTATTGCAGACATTACTGATTTGGATAGAATCGGACTTCCAATATATACTGCCATCCGACCCACAGCAGAAGACGGGGCAGTCAGCATTTATGGAGGAAAAGGAATTTCAAAAGACCATGCAAAAGCATCAGCAATGATGGAAGGATTTGAAAGATATTCCGCTGAAATGCAAGAAAGCGACAATACCACAATAGCCAATTTAGATGAAATAAGCAAAAAGGGCAATTATATTGATCCAAAATTCCTAAATTTAGGTCAAAAATTAGAAAAGCAAGATTTAAGTGAATTGAATTTGGAGTGGAATCTGGCGAAAGACATAATTTCCGGTGACGAGTATTATGTTCCATCAAATGCAGTTTATCACCCATATACCCATGACAATTCTATCGATGGACTGTTCAAATCAAATACCAACGGCCTGGCATCAGGAAATGTTCTTGAAGAAGCAATTCTGCATGGTATGTTTGAAGTAATTGAAAGAGATGCATGGAGCATCTTTGAGTTAACCCATAAAAATTATGCTCAAATTGATTTGGACACTATTGAAAGCGATATCATTAATGATACTGTTGACAAGTTCGAATCTGAAGGCATTAAAATAAAGCTGATGGATTTCACTGCAGACATCAAAGTTCCAACAATAGCTGCCTCAGCAGATGATACAATTCTAAAGGATGCAGGGCTTTTGACTTTGGGAATGGGAACACATCTTGATCCAGAAGTTGCAATCCTAAGAGCATTGACAGAAGTGGCGCAAAGCAGAGCAACTCAAATCAATGGTGCTCGTGAAGACACCGTCAGAGCCGATTTTGCTCGTGAAGCAGGCTATGAGCGAATGAAAAGAATCAACAAATATTATTTCAGAGAAGAAGATGAAAAAATTAGTCTGGCAGATATCGAAAATAAGGCTACAACATCAATAACTGAAGATATTGAAATTGTTAAAGACGAACTGGTATCCAATGACATTGGTAAAATTTTATATACTGATCTGACAAGACCTGAATTAGGTATCAGCGTTGTTCGTGTAATTATTCCAGAAATGGAACTTTATGCACTTGACCAGACCCGCGCAGGCTACAGATTTTTAAAAGTATGATACCATGACAAAAATCATCATTTATACAGGACTATCACTTCCATTCAAGGAAGCAAAAGAGATTTTGGATTCACACGATGACATTGAAGTGATATACAAAAGGCCAATTAAAAGAGGAGAGTTAAATTTAGCATTGAATGAAAATCCAGACATCATTGCCATAATCGACGGCGTTTTTCATCAAAGCTCCGCTGTAGGACATAAAGAAATCTTAAACGTTTTAAGAAAAGGAATTAAAGTTTATGGAGCATCAAGTATGGGTGCTTTGAGAGCATCTGAACTTGACACATTAGGAATGATTGGCATAGGATACTGTTATGAACAATACACCTCTGGCGCGATTGATTCCGATGATGAAGTTGCAGTAATGCTGGACAGTGAAAGTTTAGAAGCACTTTCCGTGCCTTTAATAAATATGAGATATGTTTTTACAAATGCCGTCAGTGAAAATATTATAACCGAAGAAGAAAAAGATGAACTGTTAATCATCGCCAAGAAAACCCATTACCCAAAGAGAAACTACTCTTCAATATTAAGCGAATCCGATTTGGATATTGACAAAAAAGGAAATCTAATAAATTTCATTCGTGAAAGTGATGACATTAAAAAAGAAGATGCAAAATCTTTATTGAAACATCTAAAATCAATTGCATGATATATCATGAATGAAAAAATATTTAGAAATTGAACGGTAAAATAAATTTAAACCAAACAAAGAGTTATTAAAATAAAAATTTTTATTGAAACTACCTTTTAATTAATCATTAAATTCAGATACTAAAAGATAATTTCATTTCCAAAAAATAGTTAAAAGAGATTAATTTTTCATCTCTTTATATTTTTTAAAAACAATGTCTGGAGTTTCAATACTCTGATCAAAAGTTGTGGAAAACTCTTTAATTTCAAACTCCTCATCAACCTTTCTAAGTCCACTTAATGAAATATTACAACCTTCAATCTTAAATCCAACACCATCAGCATCAACACTGATTAAATTGATTTCAATTTCAGAAGCATTATCCAAAGACTGATTGGCATTGACATCATATTTTATATTTAAAAATTTATGAGGTAGTATTTCATTAATTGTCCTTTTAATGACTGAATCAAAAAGCTCTAAAAATTTTTTAGCAGGAGGCAAATTATTAGCCCACCAATATGTAATTACGGAGTTAAGAATAATTTCATGTTCGGCAAAATCATCATAGAATCTTGCACGAACATTAACAACACTATCATCAACTTTAATCAATAATACTGGACTAACCGCCATTTATATCACAATTATTCAACTAATGATTTGATTAAATCACTTGCTCTTACAAGACCCACTAAATCCCCTTCAACACCAATTACAGGAATTTGTTCGATGTTTAAAGATTTCATTTTTTTAGCACAGTCTGTAACTTTAGTTTTTGAGTTAGCTACTTCAACATTACCTACAGCAACATCACCAACAACTTTATCAGTGAATTTCAAATGGTTTTTCTCAATGTATAATACTGAAGTGCTATCCCATGACCATTTGTCTCCTTCGGTACCTACTGTAGAACTGTGTTCACTTCTTTCGGAAATAATTTCAATTTCAGCGATGAAATCAGTTTCAGTTAAAATACCGGACAATTTTGCATCGTCATCTAAAGCCAATACTGATTTTAATCCAAATTGATTCATGGTTTCAAATGCAACGTTTAATGGAGATTTTTCCCAGGTGGTTGGAACAGTGGTAATCATATAATTTTCAACAGCATCATCAACATCAACTTTTGTCAATGCTTTGGATACAAGGTCAAATGAAGTAATAATACCTACCAATTCCCCATCTTCATTTACGACAGGAACTCTTCTCACATTATTATCAATCATTACACGTGCAGCATCAGTTACATCGTCATCAGGACTGACTGTAACTAAATTTCTGCTCATTAACATTGCAATTTGTTCTTCATCAGGATTA
Organism: uncultured Methanobrevibacter sp.; assembly: GCF_902801725.1. GTDB lineage: Archaea > Methanobacteriota > Methanobacteria > Methanobacteriales > Methanobacteriaceae > Methanocatella. The sequence goes on from NZ_CADCJB010000004.1 coordinate 65,243, forward strand.
TTAATTAAATCTGAACGTGTAATTACACCTACTAACATATTAGTGTCTTCTTTTACTACTGGAAGTACTGCTTTCTTTTCTTTTCTCATTAAGTCTAAAACTTTTTCTCTGTTTCCAGGTACAGAAACACTTACAACACTTTTAGACATTGTTCTTTTGACTAACATAAAAACACCTTATAATCATACAAATAAAAGGTAGATATCTAATGCACCACAAGTACTGCGCATTTAGCGGAGTTTACAACTTTATCCGCAACACTACCCATAATAAATCTATCGAAGCCAGATTTACCTGAACTTCCCATAACAATTAAATCAACTTGTTCCTCATTTGCCACTTCTAAAATAACTTTAGCCGGAGAACCTTCCCTAATAACATGATTAATTTTGACATCATCTTCATTTAATTTATCAAAATCCTTAAGGTTTTCCTCGGATCTTTCATTTAAAACTTGATTTAACTGATATATTTCATCATCTAATGGAAGCCCGTTAACAAAATTATTTTCAGTGACGCTTACTGCAACAATTTCAGCTCCACTAACTTTAGCTAAAAATAATGCATGTTTTTGTGCTTTTTTAGCGAATTCTGACCCATCTGTTGGGACCAATATCTTTTTATACATCATTAACATCTCCCTATATAGCATATGAATTATACCATTATACTATATGTTTAATTTTTTATTAATGATATATAATATATTTTTCGATTCACAGCGATTTATCATATTTAAGTATGGATTAGTAGAAAAAGAATTTGACACTATAAATTCAGCAGAACTGCCAACTGAAATTGCAGACTTGCCCACAACATCATTAATTTCACTACCACATACATTTGTTGTAGCCATTTTTAATAATTCTTTTGGATTTAAATAATCATTATAGTAGACAGACATAAGTTTTAAGCTAAATTCCAACTCCCTAAACATATTTGGAGAATTAAGCATCACATTATCAGTTCCGATTAATGGTTTGATACCCAAATTCAACATCCGATTTAATGGAGCCACCCCCACATTTAAAGTGGCATTGGCCCTTGGACAGACCACAACATTTTGATTTGATTTTGAAACTGACAGCAAGTCATCATTTTTAGGATTAGTGAGATGAACCAACTGACTGAAATCAGATTCGACTCCACGACCAATTTCACTTTTATCAAACCTATCCAGAGATTCAAATTGGTTGGATTCAGACTCCGCCACATGAATTGATGAAATTTTATTTTGTTTATTGCATTCTTCAACAATTACTTCCGCAGCTTCATCTGTGATTTCTCCAAAACCGCTTGGCGCAATCCCATCGGCAATCTTTAAAAGTTTTTTGACAGCTATTTTAACCCTTTTCAAATCAGGATCATCACCATAGAAACTATCATCCCTTCCCAGAATGATTGGTTTGATTGGAATGTTCTTGCTGGCTTTTCTTAAAAGTTCAACTCCCTTGATTCCACCTTCCCGATAATCAATGAAATGAGTTGTTCCGCTTTCAACCATCTCCCACATTGTCTCTTTCATGGCAGAAATAATTTCTTCATCTTCCGCATTTGCTAAAGCGACGTGTTTTACCCCATTTGGAGGCTTGACCATTTCACTTAATGACAGAGAATATCCTTCATCCCGAATAATGGAATCACCTATATGCATATGGCCATTGACAAATGACGGGCAGACAACTGCACCATCAACATCAATAATTTTACCTTCAGAAGATTCTTTTCCAATATCTACGATAATGCCATCATCAACGACAATATTTTCTTTTGTTAATGTTAAATCTTGGCCTTTTAAAATGATTCCGTTAGCTATAGTAAACATTAAAGGAAAATCTAATCTTTTTTATTAATAAATTTTTGCCCCTACATTAAATTTATTAAACTGAAAACAGTAATATTAAACTTAACAGAAAACAATGATTTTATATCTTTTTCATAGGAGAAAACCTTATGAACTCTCAGGAAATACGCTATTTTTACAGAAATATTGTAAAGACTGGAAATGTTTACCGAGTTAAACATAACAATAAAGATTATGGAGAGTTTAAAAAATTATCCGACGCACTCTATGAAAGAGATGCCCTATTTTTTTGTAACTTTGATTATGATTTGCTTGTTGAATGCGATTTGGAAAACAAGTATGAAAATATAGACCTTCCACCATTTCCCGAAAAAAGACCTAAAGGAAGAATAAAAGGAACAAAAATAAACAAAAAAGAAAGAGAAGGAGAAATTCTCTTTGACCATAAAGTCAGAGGATTTTATATTAAGAGAATGGACGAAATAATCGGCTATTACGACACCATGACCGAAGCGTTTTACTACAAAAAACTTCTAATGGACAATGACTGGGACAAAAGTGTCCTGAATCATAATGTGAGCGAAAGGATTGATGTAAATATCATTATTGACCAGACAAAAGAATATAAAGTTAAATTAAATTTCTGTCCAAAGTGTAAAAACAGGTTGAAAATTGGTGAAGAGGAATGTCCTTCCTGCGGTATCAACATTAAGGAATATCTGTCCAGCAATTAAATTTTTAAAAAAAAAGAAAAAGGGCAGGTAAATTAAATTACCTACATAACATGGAGAAGAATTATTCTCCTTCAGCATACTCATTTAAAGATTTGACATTGATTTCATTGTTTTGAACAGCTTCAATAGCATTCAAAGCAGCTCTTGCACCTGACAATGTGGTGACATAAGGTATGCCAAGTTCAATGGCCAATCTTCTGATGATATAACCGTCTTTTGCAGACTGTTTTCCTTCTGAAGTGTTAATAATCAAGTCAACTTCATTGTTTAAGATTGCATCCCTAATGTTAGGAGATCCTTGTGAGACTTTTAATACTCTTTCAACATCATCAAGTCCGGTAGCGTCCCCAGTACCTGCAGTAGCCATTATTTTAAATCCTAAATTATTTGCTTTTTCTGCAATTGGCCTGATTTTCTTTTTGTCCAACTCTTTAACACTCATGAATATTGTACCCTCTTGAGGCAATTCCATACCTGCTGAAAGCTGTGATTTATAAAATGCCATTCCGAAGTTTTCATCAATACCTATGCTTTCCCCAGTGGATTTCATTTCAGGACCTAAAACAGTATCGGATTCAGGAAGTTTCAAGAATGGGAATACAGATTCCTTAACAGCCACATGATCTATTTTAATTTCTTTTGTTAAATTGAAGTCTTTTAATTTAGCTCCATGCATAATCCAAGTTGCAACTTTAGCCAATGGCACCCCAATAGCTTTACTTACAAACGGAACGGTTCTACTTGCACGAGGATTGGCTTCAATAATATATACCATTTCCTCATCAAGTTTAACTGCATATTGAATATTCATTAAACCTTTAACATCCAATTCGAGAGCCAATTTTCTTGAATTTTCACGGATAGTATCTAAAATATGCACTGGAATGGTTTGAGGAGGTATTACACAAGCAGAGTCTCCTGAGTGAACACCAGCCTCTTCAATGTGTTCCATGATTCCTGCAATGAATACATCTTCACCATCACATAAAATATCCACATCAAGTTCAATAGCATCCTCCAGGAACTTATCAACCAAAATAGGATGGTCAGGAGATACCTTTACAGCTTCCTTCATATATTCCTCAAGCTCATTAGTATCATAAACAATTTCCATAGCCCTTCCACCAATAACATATGAAGGACGTACCAATACTGGAAATGTGATTTCTTCAGCAATTTCTTTAGCCTCTTCAAAGGAATTAGCTGTTCCGTATGGCGCCTGATGAATATGCAATTTTTCCAGAAGGTCAGCAAACAGTTCCCTGTCTTCTACCCTGTCAATGCTTTCATATGGAGTTCCCAAGATTTTAACTCCAGCATTTGCAAGTGGAACTGCCAGATTAATGGAAGTTTGACCACCAAATTGTACAATGACACCATCTGGTTTTTCCTGTTCAATAACACCCATTACATCTTCAAAAGTCAACGGTTCAAAGAACAGCTTATCTGAAATATCATAATCAGTACTTACGGTTTCAGGGTTGTTGTTGATTAATATTGTTTCGATTCCATCTTCTTTAAGTGCTAAAGATGAATGTACACAACAGTAATCAAATTCAATACCTTGACCAATTCTAATTGGACCTGCACCAAGAATAACAACTTTCTTTTTGGTAGTTGAAACAAGTTCATTTCCAATATCATAACTGCTGTAGTAATAAGGAGTCTTTGCTTCAAACTCAGCAGCACATGTATCAACCATCTTATATGATTGTTTGATGTTGTATCTTGAAAGCAAGTTTCTGATATACTCTTCAGTTTGACCCGCCAAATCAGCTAATCTTTTATTAGAAAATCCTAGCTGTTTTGCTTTTCTTAAGTAATATTCATCATCTAATTTTTCGGCTGTGACATCATTTTCAAAGTTTACGATGTTCCTGATTTTGTATAGGAAGAAATTATCGATTTGGGTAAGTTCCCTGATTTTATCAATGTCCATTCCATCTTTTATTGCGGAATAAATTTGGAAGTAGATTAAGTCAGTCGGATTTGCCAAATCCTCTTCTGTGTATTCAACATATTCAAATCCGTCAAAGCCCATATCAAGAGATCTTAATGCTTTTTGGAATGCTTCTTCAAAGGTTCTTCCAATAGCCATTACCTCTCCAGTTGCCTTCATTTGAACTCCCACTTGACGGCTGATTCCTTTGAATTTGTCAAAAGGCCATCTTGGGATTTTAATTACAACATAATCGATAGCAGGCTCGAAAGAAGCAGGGGTTTCTTTAGTAATGTCATTCTTGATTTCATCCAATGTCATTCCTAAAGCGATTTTGGATGATATTTTTGCAATCGGATAACCTGTTGCTTTTGATGCTAGTGCACTACTTCTTGATACACGTGGATTTACTTCAATAACCTTATATTCATCAGTTTCAGGATTAAGCGCAAATTGGATATTACATCCGCCTCGAATACCCAAAGCCCTTATAATTTTGATAGATGCATCACGCATTTTTTGAATGGTTTCATCACATAAGTTTTGAATAGGTGCAACTACAACACTGTCCCCAGTGTGGATTCCCATAGGGTCTATGTTTTCCATAGTACATACAATAATACATGTATCTTCCTTATCCCTCATAACCTCAAATTCAATTTCTTTCCATCCGAGGACTGATTCGTCAATTAGAACCTGATTAATGAAACTCATATCCAAACCATGATTTGCAATTTCAATTAATTCCTCTTCGTCGTGAGCAATTCCACCACCGGTTCCCCCTAATGTGAATGCCGGCCTGACGATTACAGGATAGCCTATTTCCTTAACAGCTTCAAGAGCTGCATCTACACTTTCAACCGCCTGACATTTAGGAATTTTTTCACCTATTTCATCCATCAGATTTGCAAATAAGTCACGGTCTTCCACATCCTTGATTGTCTGGACGTCAGAACCTAAAACTTTAATTCCTTCAAGTAATCCCAAATCTCCAAGACCTGTTGCAATATTTAATCCGGTTTGTCCACCCATTGTTGGTAAAATAGCATCAATATCTTCTTCTTTTATAATTTTTGCAACAACTTCCGGAGTTAATGGTTCAGTATAAACTGTATCAGCCATATCAATGTCAGTTTGAATTGTAGCTGGATTACTGTTGACTAAAACAGTTTCAATACCTTCCTCTCTTAATGATTTACATGCTTGTGAACCAGAATAATCGAACTCTGCAGCCTGTCCGATTTGAATAGGTCCAGAACCAATAATTAATACTTTTTTAATATCTTTATCAACTGGCATTTGTAATCCTCACTAAATTTTTAATAATCATCCATCATCTGATTGAACTCATCAAAAATACTTTTTGTATCATTTGGACCAGGACCCGCTTCAGGGTGGTACTGTATACATTTTAAAGGCAGTTCCTTATGAGAAATACCTTCAGGAGTTCCGTCATTCAAATTAATTTGAGCCAATTCCAAATCGGTTTCCTTTAAAGATTCCTTATCAATTGTAAACCCATGGTTTTGGGATGTTATAAATACTTTTCCAGTGCTTAAATCTTTAACAGGTTGATTTTCACCACGATGACCGAATTTCATTTTATATGATCTTGCACCGAAGGATTTGGCAATCAATTGTTGACCCATACATATTCCAAAAATAGGCAGTCTGTTGGATAGTTTCTTCATTGTTTCAATTGTCTCTGATACCCTATCAGGATTTCCAGGTCCGGAAGTAATCATCAAACCGCTTGGAGAGTAATCAAGAACTGTTTTATAATCAGTATCATATGGGAATAATACTACACCAATATCCCTTTCTAAAAATGAGTTGATGATGCTCTTTTTAACTCCACAGTCAATTAAAGCAACTTTCTTGTCTGCATCTTCATTAAACACTTTAATTTCTTTAGTTGAAACCAAAGGCACAACATCTCTTTCTTCAATGCTTGGTTGGGATCTTGCCATTTCAAGCAATTTATCATCATCAACGTCTTCAGTTGTGATTGCTGCTTTAAGTGAACCTCTTTCACGGATTTTCAAGGTTAAATCCCTAGTGTCTATTCCGCTTATTCCCGGAGTTTCAAATTCTTTTAAAAAATCATCCAAAGTTTTTTGAGGTCCGAAATTGGAAACTTCACGACAAACTTCACGACAAACAAAACCTTCAACCTGAATATTATCAGATTGATACCACTTCTCACTTACCCCATGATTTCCCTCTAACGGGTAAGTGGACATTAAAATCTCTCCTTTAAAAGAAGGATCAGTCAAAGATTCAGTGTAACCACCCATACCTGTGGAAAAAACAAGTTCTCCCAATTTGGTGGTTTCATAACCAAACCCTTCACCTTTTAAAATAGTTCCATCTTCCAAAGCTAATTTAGCTATTTTTACCATTACATCACCATTATAAAAAAAATATAATTCTCTATCTTTAATATATATTATTTTACTATATTATAAATTATTGTTTTTGAAAAATTATTCAAAGATTATGAAAAAAACACACCCCGATTTGAATTGTTTTTAATGGTGAAAAACAATGCATAGATTAATATCCGATTAACTACTACATAACACATATTGAATTGAAAGAGAAAAGATTATGGATAGCAAACTTGTAGGCTTAGTTAAAAAGCATTTAAACTCAAAAGATTATTCCAAATTCAAGAAGCTAATCAATGATACAAGAATCTATGATTCTCCCAATTATCTGACCGGCGAGCTTAGACCCTATCAAAAAATGGGTTATTCCTGGTTGGTTCAAAATATCCGGTACGGATTTGGAAGCATCTTAGCCGACGATATGGGTCTTGGAAAAACAATACAGGTTCTATCTGCAATCCTCTATTTTAAAGAAAATGATTATATGGAAGATAAGACAGCACTTATAATTGTTCCTCCAACATTAATATCCAACTGGGAAAATGAAATTAAAAAGTTCTCACCGGATTTAACCTATTTTATCTATCATGGATCCAACAGAACATTCCCCTTGGACACTTATGACATCATATTAACCTCCTACGGTGTTGTCAGGCTTGATTTAGATATGTTTTTAGATCAAAGATGGTTTTTATGTGTAATTGATGAAGCGCAGAATATTAAAAATCCAAATACAGAACAAACAAAAGCCATTAAGAGCGTTGCTGCCAGAAGCAAAATTGCAATGACAGGAACACCTATCGAAAACAAATTGATGGATTACTGGTCGATATTCGATTTTACAAACAAAGGCTACCTGTCTACAAAAGATGATTTCAAAAGACAATACGTAATGCCAATAGAAAAATTGGAAGATGAAGAGACCTTGGACGAACTCAAAACTATTGCAAAACCCTTTGTTTTAAGAAGGCTTAAAACGGATGATGACATCAAAAAAGAATTGCCCGAAAAATTTGTTAATGACATTTACTGCACATTAACCAAAAAGCAGATTAAACTGTATAATGCCATTCTGGAGGAGATATTTTTCGACATTGAAAATTCAAAAGGAATTCAGAGAAAGGGAATTATTCTTAAAATATTAACAGCTCTGAAACAAACCTGTAATCATCCTGCACAATTTTTATCAATCAAAAATCCAAAAATAAGTGAATCCGGGAAAATGGAGCTTTTAGTGAATATTTTAGAAAACATCCTAGACAATGATGAAAAAGTCATAATATTCACACAATACGTTGAAATGGGCAAATTAATCCAACAATTAATTTCTAAAAAGTTTAAGCAGGAAGTACTCTTTTTACACGGCTCACAAACAAGAGAAGAAAAATCAAGAATTATCGATACATTCCAGGAGGATGAAGACCATAAAATTTTTGTTGCAACACTCAAAACCGGAGGAACAGGTTTGAATTTAACTGCTGCCCAAAATGTAATTCATTATGACCTATGGTGGAATCCTGCAGTGGAAAATCAGGCCACAGACAGAGTTCACAGAATTGGTCAGGAAAATGACGTGATGGTTTACAGATTCATCACAAAAGGAACCTTGGAAGAAACTATCGATGCGATAAGCAAGCATAAAACTGATTTAGCCGCCAAATCCATCAGTAACGATGAAACGTTCCTTACCGAGATGAACAACGAAGAGCTGAAAGAAGTATTGAAATTAAGATTATAATCAGAATTTCATACTAAAATTAAGGCTTCTTGATGAATGTGTCAAAGCGCCGATTGAAATGATGTCAACACCTAATTTTGCATATTCCTCAATAGTATCCTCAGTTATGCCTCCAGACACTTCAATCAATGAATTTTGACGAATGTTTAGCTCATTCAACTTATCAATGACTTCACTAACATCATCAGGTGACATATTATCAAGCATCACAATATCAGCACCATTTTTAACGCATTCAATAGCGTCATCAAGTGTTTCAACTTCAATTTCAATCTTTTTAGAAAAGCTGACATTTGCTTTTGCCTTTAGCAATGCTTCAAGAGGAGTTCCGCAGGCCGCAATGTGATTGTCCTTAATCAATACCATGTCATCCAGACTAAACCGATGGGTATCCGCCCCGCCTACACCCAAGGCATATTTATCAAATTTGGCGATCGCAGGTGAAGTTTTACGTGTTCCAGCAACCCTAACATCATAATCCTTAACCAAATTAACATAATGATTAGCTGCACTGGCCACACCACTCATCCTCATAGATAAGTTTAAAACAGTTCTCTCCAAAAGCAAAATTGTCCTTGCATCTCCTGCAACGGACATTAGCAAATCATTTTTAGATATCTCACATCCATCATTTAACCAGAAGTTGACTTTAATACCATATTCTTCAAATACTCCCCTAATTATATCCATTCCTGCCAGAATTCCCTCATCTTTAGAAATTATTTTAGCAGTTATTTCTTTTCCTTTTTCAACAACAGCATCTGAAGTAATATCGCCAAATCCCTCATCTTCGGCCAACATGTATTCTATTATTTTATCCAAAAAATCACCTAAACTTTAATAATTAATTAAAATATATATTTATTCTATAATATAATATAAGTGATTATATATGGAAATAATATTTTTAGGAACCTCTTCAGCAGTCCATTCGAAAGAAAGAAATCAAGTTTCAGTTGCCGTCAAGGCATTCGGAAAGGTGATGCTATTTGATTGTGGAGAAGGAACCCAAAGGCAAATGCTTCACACAAAAGTAAGTCCTATGAAAATATCCAATATATTCATCACGCATTTCCATGGAGACCATATTTTAGGCCTTCCAGGACTAATACAATCTCTGGGACTGCATGGCAGAAAAGAAAAACTGACAATTTACGGACCTAAAGGATTACATAAAGTCAGAGACGCAATATTGAACTTCGGCTATTGTAAATACGAATACCCTCTCGAATTCATTGAGATAGAACCTGGAATCATTGAAGAAACTGATGAATACCTTATCAGATGCCAATCTGTCAGACATAATGTTCCAGCACTTGCATATTCAATTGAAGAAAAGAAAAAGCCAAGATTTTTGCGAGAAAAAGCCATTGAATTAGGAGTTCCCGTTGGCCCTCTTTTCGGCAAATTGCACAATGGAGAAGAAGTCGAAGTTGATGGAAGAATCATAAAGCCAAAACAAGTTCTTGGAGAACCTAGAAAAGGAATCAAACTCACATATTCAGGAGATACGAGACCATGTGAAGAAATGATTGACCTTGCAAAAGACAGTACAGTTCTAATCCATGAATCAACATTTTCAAGGCAAGATGAAGAAAATGCAGAAGAGCATGGGCATTCAACAGCAGCCGATGCTGCATACGTTGCAAAGCAATCAAACTGTAAAGAATTAATATTAACCCACATCAGCACACGTTATAATGGAAAATTTTCTGAAATTATATTAAATGAAGCACAGGAAATTTTTGAAAATACCAAAATCGCTTACGACCTAATGGAAATTGAAGTTAAATGATAATATGAACCTCCCAACAACACTGGACAATAATTTACAAATTTTAGTTTACATAATAATCATTATTGTCTTAACTGCAATCATAACAAAACTTTTTTCATATTTCATGAAAAAAGGGGAACGTGCCGGCCGAGATATGACTGCATCATATCTGATTAAAGACATTATAACCTACACAATATATTTTATTGCATTAATGTTTATTTTGCAATTCTTTGGAATAAACCTTGCAGGAACATTATTGAGTTTAGGTATCGTGGGTATTGCAGTGAGTTTTGCAGCTAAGGACATTATTTCCAATTTATTTTCAGGAATCATATTAATACTTGGCAAAAGCATTAAAGTTGGAGATTCCATTGAAATTGATGGCAAGAAAGGGACTGTCGAGCGTATTTCCCTCAGGTCAACCGTTATCGTTGATGACTTGGGCATAAAGATTAATGTTCCAAACTCCACATTAACAAACAATCCCTATCTCGAATTTAAATCCGATGAACTGCGCAGGGTTGATATTAATGCTGGATTGCCTTTAAATATTGATGTTGAAGAATTTAGAGATTATATTATTAAGAAAATTGTAACTTATGATGAAATAGCTGATACTCCCATGCCTAATGTTTTTGCAAGGGAAACCAGCTTTAAGCAAACCAAAGTCAAAGTATCTTTTTGGATAAAAGAATTTAATACTGAAGACAGACGTAAATTAATAATTGTAAATAAAGATAAATATAAACTGATAATCGCTAACGATATTCGGAAATATATAAATACAATGGGTGAAAAAAATGAGTAATTCCATTCAAGAAGAAATTTTAAAGTTGAAAGAAGAAAAAAATGCCATAATACTGGCGCACAATTATCAGCCAAAAGAAATTCAAGAAATTGCCGATTTTCTGGGCGACTCTTTGGAATTATGTATCAAAGCCTCTGAAATTGATGACAAAGATCTTGTAATCTTTTGTGGTGTGGACTTTATGGCTGAAACTGCATTTATTCTAAATCCTGATAAGAAAATTGTCATTCCAACACTTGAAGCTGAATGTCCAATGGCACATATGTTGCCGGAAGAGGAGTTATTGAAAGCTAAAGAAGAACATCCTGATGCAGGAGTAATACTTTATGTCAACAGTATTGCGGAAGCAAAACAGCATGCCGACACATTATGCACATCTGCAAATGCAGTGAAAGTGACTGAAAGCTTAAAACAGGATAAAATATTGTTCGGACCTGACACCAACTTAGGAAATCATGTTGCCCAAAAAACTGATAAAGAAATCATTCCAGTTCCAAAAGGAGGACACTGTTACGTTCATAAATTATTCCATGTGGAAGATGTTGAACTGAAAAGAGAGCAGCACCCTAATGCAGAAATAATATGCCACCCTGAATGTAATATCGAAGTTCAGGAAGCATGTGACCAGGTAATGTCCACTGGAGGAATGCTAAGGTACATCACCCAAAGTGATAAAGAGGAATTTGTACTCGGAACAGAAATTGACATGATTACAAGAATTAATCTGGAAGTTTCAGGTAAAAAATTATATCCTTTGCTTGAAGGAGCAATCTGTGAAACCATGAAGTTGCACACACTAGAAAAAGTAAGGGATTCCCTTATAAATGAAGCTCCACAGGTTACATTGCCAAAGGACGTTGCTGAAAAATCCTTAAAGGCTGTTCAGCACATGCTTGATGCATCAAAATAGCTAGTTCGCTAGCTTACTTTTTTTATTTTTTAAAATTTTCTAAAAATGAAGTTAATTCATCAATGAAATAATTATAATCAACATCATTTATCTGATTTTTATTGAATTCGAACATTAACAACTCGCAATCATCAATTAAATTCTTCAAAGGAATTGTATCGAATTTCGGCGAATAATATAAATCCTCATAAGGGCTGATGATTAGCGCTTTTGCCTTAACATTTTTCAACTGATTTTCAACATCATACTGAATAATAGCGTCATTTTGAAATTTAAAATCGTAAATGTCAATGAATAACCCATCATCAACATAATCATCCATCAAAACATCGATTTCATCTTTTGACATTGCATCAAAGGTATTTCTGGAAGAATAACTTGAATATAAAAGCCTATTAATGGAAACCATTATTTTTGATAAAGATTCACTGTATAATTCAGAATAATAATTTTCGCTTGAGTCTATGATGCTTTCAATTCCTTTAGCGACAACATAACGATGTCCGGTTGTCCTATATGCACTGCTGTCAACAATGATGAATTTCATATCATCAGGATACTCGCAGGCCCAAGTATACACTTCATATCCTCCCAATCCTCTGCCGGTAATTCCAAGAACTTTATCCATGTTCAATTTTTCCCTAAGAAATTTCCGTTTAAAATTGACTCTATCCAAAAAATTATATTCCGGGAAATTATATCTCAACCCAGTAGTGGAAGGGCTACATGAGTCCGGAACACCAATAGATGATATTGAAATGAAAAAATAATCATTGAAATCAAAAGGATTGCCTTCAGATGTTAACTGTGAAAAGTCAGCAAGCGAAGATGCATTTCCTTCATAGTTATGACAAAAAACAATTGCATTAGTAACGTTGCCATCTTCATCATAGCATGGAGTACCCTTTAAAATATAATCCACAACAACATTTTCAAGAACTTTGCCATTCACAAATTCAAACTTATCAAAAGTGTACTTCCCATACTCCAAAATAAATTCAGGATTATTAATAATAATCCCTCCCCAAATTAACTTCTAATTAATAATTGTCTTTGAAATTTATAAATATATTTACAAGCAATAAACATTAAAGTAAAATATATATAACAATATATTTTATAACATATCCTCCAAAAAGCCCGAAAGGAATACGTTCATTTCTATTTCTTCTCTTGAAATGAAATCATCCAATCTGATTTTTGCAACCTCGCTTTGAAAAGGGTAGATATTATCGGCAAAATACATTTTAATCTTCAATATGCCGTTTCCAACTTCAGTTTCTTCGCTTAAATTTTCATCCAAGAATTTGACCTGACTTTCAGACAATCCAAAAACCTCATATTCAATGAATTTTTTATCATTATCATCACCATAATCAGATATTTTTACATCCATGTTATCCCTCAAAATCATGCATGAACATCAACAACTCATCAGAAATGTTTTCAAGTTCATTAAAACACAGATGTCCCAGTTCCGAATCCATTACAATCAATTCAGAATTTTCAATCATAGCAGACATTGGGATTCCGTCAAGTTCCGGAGGAAAATGAGGGTCCTGCTTACATGAAATAATCAGAACTCTGGAATTTATCTTATCCAAATCATCTTCAACATCATAATTCATGCAGGATTCATTGCAATACTTCACATCATAAATGTCAACATTCAAACTTTCATTTCCAAAGTTTTCAAATTCCGCAGCCAATTCATCATTAGGCATGGCTCTCAATGCTTCTTTAGAAAGACCAAAATTAAATTCTGCCAAATTGGCCAATCTCAATGTTCTGATTAATGAATAAGTCATCTCCCCCTTGTTGTAATCAGGGTCTGACTCGATTATTTCATTTACAAATTTGGAAAGAATGAAATCATGCCCAGCAACTTTATAACTGCTCACACCACATATTATAAAGTCTGCAAAATCAGGATAGTCAATAGCCAACTTCAAACCAACAAAACCACCCATGGAATTACCTATTAAACCTAAAATATGATTAATATTGAATTTTTCAGCCAAAAACTGCTTATGAAAATTGACCACGTCCCCAATTGAATATTTGGGAAATTTATTTTTCAAACCGGTTGATGACGGAGAGCATGACCCCGGTGAACCCAAAGCGGAGGAAGATATGAAAAAGTATTTGCTCTTATCAAAAGGAGCATCACCACCGCTTAACGGAATAATTTTATTCATTGAAGAGAAATTGCCCAAAGATCCATGGCAGTACAAAATTGCATTGCTGATAGCTCCATTTTCATCATATTTCGGAGTTCCAAAAGTCATATACTCCACAGTTACATTATCAAGAGTTTTTCCATTTTCAAATTGAAACGTGCCCATTGTAAAATACTCTTTTTTATCTTCAAAATAATCATCATCGTAAATTTTAATCCCCACCAAATTAAGTTATTTTTTAATTTTAGTATAAAAAACAAATTATTTAAATTAATCTAAACAATGTTATTGTGATGAAATATAAAATTTTAGAAAAGCCAAATTGCGAAGATGCATACGACCTGGTCCAGGAAGCATTGCGCAAAAGAGCAACAATTGTAATATTTGCATGCTGTAAAGTTAACTATGAAGGACGAGCATTAAGTTTGCTTGACTGGGGAGAAAGAATAATTATGATAAAACCCGATGGGGCATTTTTAATCCATCAAGAGAAAAAAGTGGAGCCAGTTAATTGGCAGCCTCCCAAATCAAAAACAAGAAGTTATATCAAAAATGACAATCTTTTCCTCGAAAGCCACAGAAGAACTCCAAAGGAACTGCTAACCGTAGAGATAAGAAAGATTCAATTTATCAATTATGCCAATATCGAAGACTATGAAGAACTTGAACAGGCAGGATATGAAAAAGACATGAGCGACATGATTATGGAAAAGCCACACATGATTGAAGAGGGTTTTACTCCTACAACACGAGAATATAGTGTGGAACACGGATTCATTGACATATTAGGAAAAGATAAAGACAATAACCTGATGGTTTTGGAACTCAAGGCACGTAAAGCCGGAGTCAGCGCAGTCAAGCAACTTAGAAGATATCTTCAGGATTTAGAAAATACTGACAACGATTATTTAAAAGAATGTAAAGCCCAAAAGAAAAAAATCAGAGGACTTCTTGTTGCCCCATCCCTAATGGACGACGCGCAAGAACTAATTGAAGAGGAAGGTATTGAATTTGTATCAATTGAACCTCCTCGAGAATTAAAACGAGATAAAAAAGTAACATTGGATGCATTTTAACGCAATGCATCTTCAATTCTTCTCATTTCATCAAGATAGAATTTTCTTGTGAATTTATTTGCAGGGATTGAATTAGTAACATGACAGTCCTTTTCTAGTTTATAAATAAGATAATCCTCATTTTCCAATGGAATAGTTTCATCATCCTCCAAAAGTTCCAAACCATCCAATTCTCCTAGAATAAGATTATATTCATTTTCTTCAAGCTCAATTACATCATCCAATTCCATTTTCTGAACTTTAGGATTTAATTGTAATGCAATGGCAACAAAACCATTAACGGATTTATCTGAAATTTCGAATGTGGAGTTCCTTATTTCCTCCATGGAAAATTTAACATGAGTTAATGTGTGTTTTGTAACAGGAATCTCTCTTGACAAACCAATCTGATTAATTTCATAATTGTTTTTCCAGTCACCAATTTTATAAATTGCATAATTCATATCATCAATATTAATAATCTCATCATTTGCCATTTTTATCACATTTATAAATATCTTTTTATAAAATAAAAACATTATTATTAAATATAATGTAAAATTTAAACGGAGGTTGAGCTGTGAAAAAATGTCCAAAATGTGGAAATCCTAGTTACGATGGTGCTCCGGTTTGTGGAAATTGTGGATACAAATTCCCTAAACCAAAAGTTAAACCACCTAAAGAAGAAAGTATTTTTGATAAAGCACCAGAACCAAAAAAACCATCCTCTAACGAAAGTACAGTCAGTATTATAAAAGAAAAGAAACTTATCATTGGTGCAATACTTTTGGTAACATTGATTGTAATCTGTGGAATCCTTTTAACTGGATCCAACAATAACAATCCAACACAATCATCAAGTAGTGAATTAGTTGAAGTTGCCGAAGGAGCATTTTCATTTAAGTATCCTGGAAATTGGGAAGTAATAAATGAAAGCGATGCAGAGCACACCAATGCTAAATTCTTCAAAAATGGAAATAATACTACTATTGAATATTACAACAGTACAATGGAATCCACCTCACTAAAAGAAATAACTCAAGATAGGATTAGTCTTGCTCAAAATAATAATTCATATGTTGAACTTGTCGAAACTGTCAAATTAGATGGTAGAAACGGATCAAATATCATCATAGAAAATGCTGATGGAGATTATACAAGATTTGTTTCAATGTTTAGTGACGGGAAGCTATATGTATTTAAAATAAGCGGTGAGTCAATCAACGCTGTTAATTCAGACGACATTAACTCAATGATAAATACCGCAGACATCAAATAAGTATGATTAATTTCATACTTCTATTTTTATTTTTTAAAGTGTTAACATGACTAAAATTAAAATTGCACTTTGCCAAATGAACGTTATTGACGACAAAGACGAAAACTTAAGAAACGCTGAAATGATGATAAATAGAAGCGTTACTGAAAATGCTGATTTTATAGTCTTGCCGGAAATGTTTAACTGCCCCTATTCAAATGACAAATTTATCGAATATTGCGAAGAGCAAAAAAACAGCAAGACTCTTTTGAAAATATCACAACTGGCTTTAGACAATAATGTCTACATCCTTGCAGGATCAATTCCCGAAAAAGAAGGAAGCAAACTGTACAATACCAGCTATCTTTTTAACAGAAACGGTGAAATTACCGCAAAACATAGGAAAATGCATCTTTTTGATATCGATGTCAAGGGAAAAATAACATTTATGGAATCTGATGTGCTGACAGCCGGTGATAATGTAACCCTAGCAGATACGGAATTTGGAAAGATAGGCATAGGAATCTGTTATGACATTCGTTTTCCAGAACTTGCAAGATTGATGGCTCTTGAAGGTGCTTTAATGCTATTTTATCCTGGAGCATTCAACCTAACTACCGGACCTGCCCATTGGGAGTTGCTTTTCCGTTCAAGAGCATTGGACAATCAGGTTTTCTGCATAGGTGTTGCCCCTGCATTAAACAGAGATGCAAGTTACAACAGCTACGGACATTCCATTATTGCAAACCCGTGGGGTGAAATAATAGCCGAAGCAAATGAAAACGAGAGCCTGATAATATCAGAAATTGATTTAAGTGAAATAAAAAAAATTAGAGAAGAACTTCCCCTTTTAAAAAACAAAAGAGAAGATCTTTACGAAATTATTAAAAAATAGCTATTTCAATTTAGCCAGCCTTTTTTCAAAGTAGGCTAATTTTTTATCATTATCAGCAAAGACTTCGCAAGCTGTTTCTATAACCCTAACTTCATTATCATAGTCGTTGGCTTTCCTGTATAAAATACATAAACGTTTGTATGGAGCATCTTTAGGTTGTTTTGCTTCAACATAACGTTCATATTCTTTTATAGCTTTTTGAGGATTGGTTTTCTCCATTTCTTTAATGGTGCTCATAGGAATTACTTTAACAATGGATTCCCCTGATTTTTTAGCCTTTTGTCTTTTTTGTGCTTTTTTGATTGCCTTGTTACAGGATTTCTTGAAATCCTTATCATCCTCAGTTTTTCTTGCGTCTTTAATTAATTTAATAGAATCATCTGTGGCCAAATCACCCAAAGCTTGAATGGCTGCCAATTTAACACCCCAATCTTCATCTTCAAGACATTTGGCAATAGTATCTATCTCATCTTCTGCTTGAAGTTCACCTAAAGCACGTACGGCAACTTTTCTAACTCCAAAATCTTCATCATTTACAGCTTCAACAAAATAAGGAATTACTTTTTTATCTTCTGTCTCTTTGAGTGCGAATGCAAGGAAACGTTTATCTTTACCTTCAGCATTTTTAAACTCCTCGATTAACTTATCAACAGCTACATCTCCCATACTGCCCAAAATTTCAGCTGCTTTAAACCTAACTTGAGCATTATCATCAGTAGTGGCTTTGATTAATGGTTCAATAGCTGATTCATCAGTAGTCCCTACTAAAGACTCAATTGCTTCTTTTCGAACTTTAACATCATCATTTGATAAATTGTTAATAGCTTCTTCAAAATTAAAATCAGTCATGTTAATAAGTTAGATTTCAAGTACTATATAAATATTAAAAAAATAGAAAAAAATAAGAGAATAATCTCTTATTTAAATTGCGGTCCAACCACCATCAATACAGATTAATTGACCTGTACAGAAGCTGGATGCATCAGATGCTAAGTAAATTGCAATACCATCCAATTCACCTGGTTTACCTAAACGGCCAGCAGGACAGTATGCTGCAATAAGATCCATAAATCCATCCATTTCAATTGAATCAACAGTTAATTCAGTTTCAAATACTGCAGGACCGATTGCATTTACTGTAATATTATATTTTGCCCATTCAACAGCCAAGTTTTTGGTCAAGTTCATTACTCCACCTTTAGCTGAAGAGTATGCACTGATTCCTCCACCAGGGAAGATTACTCTGGAGTGGATTGAACCAATGTTGATGATTTTACCGTATTCCTGTTCAATCATAATTTCTCCAACAGCTTTACACATGTAGTAGACACCGCTTAAGTCAATGTGGATGTGTCTTTCCCATTCTTCGTTGGATTGGTCAGTGACCATTTTGTTGTTACCCATACCTGCTGCGTTTACAAGAATATCGATTCTTCCATAAGCATCCATAACTTTTGCAACGCCAGCGGTGATACTGTCATAATCTCCGACATCACATACAGCATACATTACTTCAGTTCCGAATTCTTTTTCGATTTCAGCAACGTTTTCTTGTAATCTTTCTTCTCTTCTTGCAAATAATGCTAATTTTGCACCTTGACTAGCGTATGCTTGAGCAATTTGCCAACCAAGACCAGATGATGCACCAGTAATAAGTGCCACTTTGTCTTTAATATCGAAATAATTTTTCATTTTGAATACCACCTAGGCATAAGCCTATGATTAAATGTATAGTAAATTAAACTATTTAATAATTTTTATTTATTCCTACAAAATTTAAAACAAGATTTAATTTTAAATAAACAACCATATAAATTATTCAATAAATGATTAGAAAAAATTAATAAAAAAAGTTTGAGCATAGAAAAAAATATTAAAAATTATCATATTGAACAATAAATATCAAAAAACATTATTAAATATTATAAAAATTAAAACTTAATTAAACATCAAAATTTATAGAGGCTAAAAATAATGATTGAAGAGCAGACCAAGAGCTATTCCAAAAAGCAAATTTACAAGATATTGCATCCATGGGTTAGACAATGGTTTAATTCAAAATTCGAGGACTTTACACCCGCTCAGAAAAAATCAATCATAGATATTCATAAAAAAAACAACATTCTGATTTCATCTCCAACAGGGTCCGGTAAAACATTGACCGCATTCTTATCAATCATCAGCGAACTGACAACACTTGCAGAGAAGGATAAACTTGAAGACAAAGTTTATTGCGTTTATATTTCACCCCTAAAAGCATTGGACAACGATATTGAGAAAAATTTAGACGAACCTTTAGAAGGAATTGAAAAAATAGCTGGAAAAGATTTGGGAATCAGAAAAGCAGTAAGAACAGGAGACACCACACAATACCAAAGGCAAAAGATGCTTAAAAAGCCACCGCACATCCTAATCACAACCCCCGAAACATTATCAATTTTACTGGTGGCTCCAAAGTTTAGGGAAAAGTTAAGCAATGTAAAATATGTGATCGTTGATGAAATTCATTCATTAGCTGAAAACAAAAGAGGAGTTCATTTAAGTTTATCTCTTGAACGATTACAACATTTAATAGGAAACTTTACCAGAATCGGACTTTCAGCTACCGTAAGCCCCATCGAGGAAGTTGCAAAATTTCTCGCAGGATACGAATATGGGGTTGAGCGAAACTGCAAAATCGTCAATATAAACTATTTAAAGGAGCTTGACATGGAAGTGATGTGTCCTGTAAGCGACATTGTACTGGCGGATGAAGAAGACACAAGGCTTGGAATGTATGATCTTCTGGATGATTTGATTTGGGAAAACAAGACCACACTAATATTTACAAATACCCGAAGCGGTACGGAACGCTTCGTTTACAATTTAAAGAAAATGTATCCTATGCACTACAATAATGAAAACATAATGGCCCATCATTCATCACTTTCTAAGGAAGTGCGCCTTGAAACTGAAAACAACTTAAAGGAAGGGAAACTGAAGGCCGTTGTTTCATCAACTTCACTGGAACTTGGAATTGATATAGGCTACATCGATCTTGTTATCCTAATCAATTCCCCAAAGTCCGTTGCAAGAGCGCTTCAAAGAATTGGGCGTAGTGGCCATAGGCTGCATGAAAAATCAAGAGGAAAAATAATTGTAACCGACCGTGACGATTTGGTTGAATGTTCCGTCCTGCTTAAGAATGCAAAAGAAGGAAAGATTGACCGAATCAACATTCCAACCAATTGTCTGGATGTTTTGGCACAGCACATCTATGGAATGAGTATAGAAAACCCATGGGATATTGATTATGCCTTTGACGTGATTAAAAAGAGTTACTGTTATAAAAACCTGACCAGAGATGATTATGAAGACGTTTTAAGCTATATGGCTGGAGAATATCCCGAACTTGAAGAAAGGTATGTTTATGCAAAAATCTGGATAGATTACAAGAAAAATACATTCGGAAAACGTGGTAAATTAGCCAGAATGCTTTATTCCACAAATATTGGGACAATTCCAGATAGTTCTGGTGTTTTAGTCAAATGTGACGGAGAAACTGTGGGAAAAATTGAAGAAGATTTTATGGAAAGACTTAAAAAGGGAGACACATTCGTTTTAGGAGGAAATACCTATAGATTCAATTACGGAAAAGGAATGACCATAAATGTAACACCTGCAATGGGTCCCCCAACAATTCCTTCATGGTTTTCACAGCAATTGCCCCTTTCCTTTGATTTGGCGATGGATATCCAAAGGTTTAGAGCACATATGGACGTTAAATTTAGATATAGAAGAAGTAAAGAGGAAATAATGGAATTCATACATGATTACCTGTATGTTGATGACTTTGCAGCCAATTCAATCTATGAATACTTCGTTGAACAGTTCAAATATGCAAAAATACCAAGCAACCAACTCCTATTAATTGAATACTACAAGGGATTTGGTGGAAGACGATTCGTAATATTCCACTCATTATTCGGAAGAAAAGTCAACGATGCGCTTTCAAGAGCGGTTGCATACATCGTAGCTAAAAGATATAATATCAACGTGACCATTTCAATATCAGACAACGGATTTTATTTAAGTTCAGATGGCAAAATCGGAGGTTTGGAGTCATTTAGAGAATTGAATCCAGAAAACTTTGAAAATATTCTATCGCAATCACTCAACAAAACAGAAACATTAGCCTCAAGGTTTAGGCATTGCGCCGGAAGATCACTTATGACCTTGAGAAGATACAAGGGAGAATCAAAATCAGTAGGACGCCAGCAAGTAAGAGGAAAAATACTGCTCAAATTTGTACAGGACATGGATGAGAATTTTTCAATCCTAAAAGAAGCAAGAAGGGAAGCACTGGAAGATTACATGGATGTTAAAAATGCTTTGAAAGTAATTGAATGGGTGGCTTCAGAAGAAATGGATGTTAAAACCATAAATACTGTTATACCCAGCCCTTTTGCATTTAATTTAATATCACAAGGATATTTGGATGTGTTGAATCAAAATGACAAAGCTGAATTTACAAAAAGAATGCATCAGGCAATTTTAAACCAAATAAAAGATAAATTAAAAGACATCTACTGAACTCAATTATAAATACTTTTATAGTTAATGATAAATAATGAATAATAGGAGATACTCATGACAAAATGGAAAGCAGTAATAATAGGATTTATTTTATCTGTAATGGTTAATTCATTTTTCGCCCACTATGAATTCATAGGATTATTGGTTGTTGGATTTATTACAGGATATATCGCACATGACGGGATTTTTGGAGGAATGTGGAATGCGGCCGTTGCCGGATCATTGGGCACTATCATATCCGCAGTATTATTCATAATATCTGCAACAGTCGGAGGAAGTTTCCTCGGATTATTCGGAGGACTTACCGGTTTTACAGTATCCGGAATTTCAAGCCTGTTTGCAGTCATCTCAGAATTAATCTATTACGCAATTGTCATGGGAATAACAGGAGCAATTGGAGGAGCAATAGCTTCTAAAAAATAAGTTTTTGGAGAAATAAAATGGAAATATTTAGTGACATAGATTTTAAATCATTAGTATTCGGAGCAGGAATCGCCGCCGCATTTGTAATATTGGGGTCAATGTATAACGAGTTCCTTTATGCTTTCGCATCAATCGGATTCCTATATGTTGGATACAACGCTCCAAATATAAAAACATCAACATTACTTGGTGCATTCGCAGCAACACCGATAATATATCTTGCATTTGAGTACAACATATTTAGGGGAATACCTCTAACCGAGACAGGAAGAATAGTGATGATTATTGCAATTCTTATTGTTGGTATACTCGTTACAGTCATTGGTGCATGGGCCAAAAGAGACCGTATGAAAGCTAAAGAGGAATACGAGAAAAAACAAAAAATCGGTAAAAATAAAAAGAAAAACAAAAAATCCAAAGAGCCTCAAACCGAAAATAAAGGTCTTTTAGGTAAAATTTTAAAAAAAGAATAAAAAAATAATAACTAAATTTATGTTATTATTTTTTCCAATTCATCTCTTTCTATACCACGTTTAATTTCTAAAGCAATTCTTCTACCCATACTCATTGGTTTGCCGTAGGTTAAGTAGGAGTAAGGAGAACCGTCCATAAATGTGTTTGTTCCACCGTCAGTTCTTGCACTTATTTCGAAACAGATTACTTCAAGATTATCGTTTACTAAAGTCTGCATACAGAAAGGACCGTTTAATCCAGGAGCAACTAATTTTTTAGCACTTTCTGTTAATTTATCAGCAATATCAAATACTTGTGGAAGCAATGATTCACGAATTACCGCAGGGTGGTTACCAGTTACAACATAAGAAGGGCTTAAATCAATGTCCAATTGGTCTTTTGCAGGCATCCTTACAAATCCATCAATACTGGATTCATATCTGGTGTCCATACCCATCAATTCAACTGTATCATCAAGTGCTGAGTAGAAATAGTGTATACAGTAATTACATCCTGAAACATATTCTTCAATGTGGGCCGCTTCAACATCACTGTCTTCTAGCCATCCACGTGCTTTCATAGCATCAATTTTAGAATTGAACTCTTCAGTAGATGAAGCTACAAAGTAACCTCTACCTCCCCTAGCACCTGGGAACTTGACCATAACAGGCCTGTCGATTTCATCAGGACCATTATATTTGAAAGGAATTCTTACGTCGCCTTCAACAAGTAAAGCTCTTTCTTTATCTCTTTCAGCTTCCCATCTTAAAACATCTCTATTACCAAACATAGGGACGTTGAATTTATCTTCAACATTATCCAATCCAGCATATGCGACAAAAGATCCATGAGGTACAACAATTGCATTCATATCCCTGAGTTTTTGTTGGACATCTTCATTGACTATGTCCTTAAATTCGTCGACAATAATATATTCGTCGGCGACATCAAAACGTTGATATGGAATTTCACGACCTTTTTGACACACAATAGCAGTTCTGAATCCTTCTTCCTTAGCACCTTGCAAAATATGTAAAGAAGTATGGCTTCCGAGAGTAGCTATTGTTATTTCACTTTTGTCATATTTAGCTAAAATATCTAAAATATCTTCCTTTTTAACTTCGCCCATTTTATCTTCTCCTCAAAGAATGATGATATTATATATGTTTTTTAGAATTTATATAGTTTTTATTGCATCACCAAAAAAATTCTAAAAAAAATATTAAAAAGGATAACCAACAAATTATAAGATAATATTTCGATAAAATATAAAAGGTTGAAAAAAATGTTGATAGGATTAATTTCAGACACCCATATACCGGATAGAGCTAAAGAAATACCTCAAAAAGTATTTGATGCATTTAGCGAAGTTGATTTGATAATACATGCTGGTGATTTAACTTCTCTAAAAGTGATAGAGGACTTGGAGAAAATAGCTCCAGTAATGGCCGTTCAGGGAAATATGGACAGGACAAGAGGAATTGATTTACCTGCAGCAAAGGTACTTGAAGCTGAAGGTTTGAAAATTGGAATTGCCCACGGCGAAGTTTATCCTAGAGCAGATACTCAACAACTGGTTTACCTTGCAAAGGAATTGAATGCAGACATAATGATTACAGGACATTCACATCAGCCAAAAATCGAACAGACTGACGGAGTACTTTTACTGAATCCGGGAAGTCCGATTGTGCCTAGACTTGCAGACAGAACTGTGATGATACTTGAAATCAACAACAAGGAAGTGGATGTCGAAATTATAAAAATTGGTGCACCGGTATGCAGCGCACTTGATTTTGACCAATACAAGAGGGATTGAAATGGGAAGCAAATGGCAAATGGAAAAACACAATGATCCGTATTACAAAAGAGCAAAACAAGAGGATTATCGTTCACGCGCATCATATAAATTAAAGCAACTTGACAAAAAGTATAAACTCATAAAAGAAGGGAATACTGTCGTCGATTTGGGTGCCGCACCTGGAGGATGGTCCCAAGTCGCATTGGAAAAGGTCGGAGAAGAAGGAATTGTAGTTGGTGTTGATTTGAATAGATTTAAGAAATTCCATGAAGAGAACTATTATGGAATCAGAGGAGACTTTACAACACCAGAAGTTCAGCAAAAGATTATGGATATTATTGGAGGAAAAGCAAAAGTCGTAATGTCCGATGCATCCCCTTCACTATGCGGAATTAAAAATATAGACCAATTGAGGTCAATTGATTTGGTTAATGTCGTTATTGAAATAGCGGAAAACATCCTTGAAGAGAAAGGAAACCTGGTAATGAAAGTTTTTCAAGGCCCTGAATATAAAAATATGCTGGATTCGCTTAAAGGAAAATTCAGACATGTGCGAACAACCAAACCTGCATCTTCACGTAAAAAAAGCTCTGAAATGTATGTGGTGGGTTTGGAATATATGCCAAAAAAGAGAAAAAAAAGAAATTAAAGATTATTATAAGCATCATTAGCGGCTTTAAGTTCTTGTTTTGCAAAATCAATTCTACTATCTACTTCATTAGACGGTTTTCCTGCATCTAAAGCACTTTGAACATTTTCAATAGCAGAATTTGCTCGGGATAACTCAAGTCTTGCATCATTATAAATTTTAACATCATCAGCTCCTCCCGCATAATATGTAGATTTGACATTATCAAACTTAACTGCCAAATCAGAATATGAGGATTTCAGCTCTGCAAGCTCATCGTATTGAGTGCCTGAAGATATTTCATCTGTAATACCCTCAGAAACCATACTATATCCCACATACGCCACAACGATAATTGTTGATACAATCATAATGATCCCAACAACGGAAATCATCATTGAAGTGGATTTGAATACATTTAATCTTGATTTCTTCATAATACCCTCAAAATAAAATTAAAATATTTATAATATGTATATTATTAATTTAAGTATTTAATATTTACCTCATCCCATTACTTGCCAAATGCTCTCATGCAATAATTTTTAAAGTATGAAAAAATAATAATATAGATAATGAATTCTACTACTAAATCACAGACATCAATTGCAAAATTCGAAGAATTTTTTTCTACTTCTTACAAGGATGATGTTTTTGAAATACTTGAAAAATATCCTGATGAGCGATCACTTAATGTAGACTATAATGCATTAGAAATGTTTGATCCTGATCTTGCAGATTTATTAATAGACAAACCGGAAGAGGTTATTCAGGCTGCCCAAATAGCTATCAAAAACATTGACCCTCTTGTAAAAGATGCAGACATCCACATCCGTTTTGAAAATCTTACCAATATAATCCCTTTAAAAACATTGCTGAGTAAATATATCGGAACATTCGTTGCTGCAGATGGGATTGTAAGAAAAACTGATGAAATCAGACCACGTATTGAAACTGGAGTATTTGAATGCAGAGGCTGTATGAGGCTTCACGAAGTTGAACAAACCTCCAGCAACACCATTATAGAACCGTCACTCTGTAGCGAATGTGGTGGAAGGTCATTTAGATTGCTCCAAGAAGAATCAAAATATATCGATACTCAAACCGCAAGAATGCAGGAGCCATTGGAAAATCTATCCGGAGGAACCGAACCTAAGCAAATGCTGATGGTATTGGAAGATGATTTAGTAGATGAATTGAATCCAGGAGACAAGGTAAGAATAACCGGAACATTGAAAACATTCAGGGAAGAGAGAAGCGGCAAATTTAAAAACTATATCTATGTAAACCACATTGAGCCTTTAGAACAGGAATTTGAAGAACTTCAACTGTCAGAAGAGGATGAAGAAAAGATTATTGAACTATCAAAAGATCCCCACATTTATGATAAAATAATCAAATCAACAGCCCCATCAATTAGGGGATATAGAGACGTAAAAGAAGCTATTGCATTACAGTTGTTTGGTGGTTCCGCAAAGCAGCTTGAAGACGAAACAAAATTAAGGGGAGATATCCACATTCTTATCGTAGGGGATCCTGGTATCGGTAAATCCCAAATTTTAAAGTATGTTTCAAGATTGGCTCCAAGAAGTATTTACACAAGTGGTAAAGGTACTACCGGTGCAGGATTAACCGCTGCTGCCGTTAGAGATGAACTTGGAGGATGGTCCCTTGAAGCAGGTGCATTGGTACTTGGAGACCAGGGTAATGTATGTGTAGACGAATTGGACAAGATGAGATCTGAAGACAGGTCTGCACTTCACGAAGCATTGGAACAACAAACCGTAAGTATTGCAAAAGCAGGAATCATGGCAACTTTAAATTCAAGATGTTCCGTTCTTGCAGCAGCAAACCCTAAATTCGGTAGATTTGACAAATATAAAATCCTTGCAGAACAGATTGATTTGCCTGCGCCGATTATTTCCCGTTTTGATTTAATTTTTGTAATTGAAGACAAACCAAGTAGAGAAGGGGATTCAAAATTAGCTGATCACATATTGAAGATACATAAAGAGAATACAATCGACTATGAAATTGAACCCGAACTGCTTAGGAAATATATTGCATATGCCCGTAAAAATGCCAATCCTGCATTAACCGAGGAAGCAAACAATGTCCTAAGGGAGTTTTATGTAAATACAAGAAACAGCAACCCTGAAGAACAAGGTGCAGTTCCAATTACAGCACGTCAATTGGAAGCTATTATTCGTTTGGCTGAAGCCAGCGCTAAAATCAAACTTAAGGACACTGTCGATAAAGAAGATGCTGAAAAAGCAGTGAGATTGCAGATGGCATGTCTTAAAAAGGTAGGTGTTGACCCTGAAACCGGTGAAATGGATATCGAAATCATGGAAGGAAGAACACCTAAATCCGACAGAGACAAAATCCAAAGAGTAACTGAAGAAATTGCACTTCTTGAAGAGGAATATGCTGGAAATGCTCCATTAAATGTGCTAATATCCAACATGAACGAAAAATACGGATTAAGTGAAGATAAAGTGGAAAGCATTGTTCGCAATTTAAGGCAAAAAGGAGTAATTTACGAGCCTAATACAGGATATTTCAAAAGAGCATAGGCTCTTCAACTTTTTTTATTTTTTTTAATTTTACTATTTTTTTCAAAAATATCAATACATTAATAAATGATTAAAATAAAATTTAATATATTATACTTATACTAATTTTCACGGAGAGATAATATGGATAAATACGAAGATTTATTAGAAAGAGCAATAGACCAATTACCTCCAGAAGTATTTGAACACAAAAGATTTAAAATTCCTAAAGCTTATTCAGATATCCAAGGTAATAGAACATTCATCAAAAACTTTAAAGATGTTGCAGAAGGCTTGAACAGAGACCCTCAACACTTATTAAAATTCTTAATGAGAGAATTAGGTACTGCTGGAAATATTGAAGGTCAAAGAGCAATTTTGCAAGGTAAATTTACTCATTACTTAATTAATGAAAGAATTGAAGATTATGTGGACAAATATGTTATTTGTCACGAATGTAACAGACCAGATACTAGAATTATCAGAGAAGGTAGAATATTCTTACTTAAATGTGCTGCATGCGGTGCAACAGCACCTTTAAAATCATTATAATTTTACCTTTTTTACTTATTTTTTATCGATATCATGTTTTGTGTAGAGTGCGGAAGTACTGAAAAAAAGATGGTTGGAAACATCTGCATAGACTGTTTTTTAAAAGATTTTCAGATGATTGAAATTCCAGGAAGAATTGAAGTTCAAATCTGCAGCCATTGCAACAGTAAACTTGAAGAAGGAAAATGGAGTGAAGAAAACATTCCCGAAGAAGAGATTATCTACAGAGCACTCGAAAGAAATATCCGAATAGCTGATGAAGTTGAAAACGAAATAATCAACCTTGAAATCGATCAGATGAAAGGAACAATCGCCAGCTGCTATGTTGAAGTTGTCGGTGAAGTTTATGGCGCGCAAATTGAAGAAACCCATGACAGTGAAGTGAAAATATTAAAGACAGTCTGTCCAACATGCAGCAAATTACAGGCAGGATACTACGAGTCAGTTATCCAATTTAGAGCTGACAAAAGAGATATAAAAAAAGAAGAATATGACAAAGCCGACGAAATTGTTGAGAAAACCCTAATTAAACAAAGCAAAAAGGACAAACTTGCATACTGTCCGCAAATAGCTAAATTAAAAGAGGGCTATGATTACTACATCGGTTCTTTAAAATCCGGTCGGAAAGTTGCTGATGCACTAAAAGATGAATTCGGAGGAGTTATCAAGGAATCCCCAAGACTCATCAGTGAAGACAAATCCACCGGAAAAGGGCTTTACAGAATCTGGATTTCAGTCAGAATCCCTGAATTTGAAATTGGCGACTTCATAAAATATGAAAACAAGATATCACAGGTAAAGGATATTGATAAAAATAGAATTACTTGCATTGACATTGCAAATGACAACAAGCATTTCACAATTCCACTTAAACATATGGAAAATGTAGAGCTTGTTAAAAAAGAAGATGAAATTGAAACTACAACAATAATATCAAAATCTCCGAAAATAATTCAAATTTTAGATCCAAGTGACTATTCCGCCGTGGATTTGGAAATAAAAGAAGGATTTGAAGACTGCCAGATTGGAGAAGAAATCAAACTTATTAAAATTGACAACTACATTTATTTAATAAATTAAGTGATAACATGAATATTGAAGAAAAAATTCAATTAATTGAAGAAGGAACCTTGGAAGTTATAGACAGTGAAGAATTGAAGGAAGTTCTTGAAAAAGACGCACCTATAGCTTATACTGGTTATGAACCTTCAGGTAAAATCCATTTAGGACATGCAGTAACAGTTCAAAAATTAAAACAACTGCAAAGTTTAGGTTTTAAAATTAAAATCCTTCTTGCAGATTATCACGCATTTTTAAATGGAAAAGGAAGTCTTGAAGAAATTGCTGAAACTGCAGAGTACAACAAAAAATGTTTCCAAGCATTAGGCCTTGATGAAACAACCGAATTTGTTTTAGGCTCATCTTTTCAATTAGAACCTGACTACACCAACAATATTTATCAATTGGCTACAATGACCACCTTGAAAAGAGCAAGAAGAAGTATGGACCAGGTGAGCCGTGCTGATGACAATCCAAAAGTAGCAAGTGTAATCTATCCAATCATGCAAACCGTAGATATGGCTGCATTAGAAGTTGATGTTGCTCTTGGAGGTATGGAACAGAGAAAAATTCAAATGCTGGCGCGTGAAAATTTGGAAAAAATAGGCGAAAACGTACCTGTCTGTATTCACACCCCATTATTGCACGGACTTGATGGAGATGCCAAAATGTCTTCAAGTAAAGGAAACTACATTGCAATAGACGATTCCATTGAAGAAATCAGCAAAAAAATCAAGAAGAGTTTCTGTCCTCAAGGAGAGGTTGAAGGAAATCCTATGATTGAAATTGCAGAAACTTTCGTATTCCCAAATCAAGAGAAATTACTTATTAAAAGACCTGAAAAGTTCGGTGGAGACATTGAATTGAACCACGACGAACTAATTAAAGACTTTAGTGAAGGTAACTTACATCCAATGGATTTAAAAAATGGAATTAAAGATTTCTTAATTGAATTCTTTGCTCCTGTAAGAGAATACCTGGAGGAAAATTAAATGGTTGAAGAAAAAGAAGAATTTGAAATGGGTTTGCCAAATGGTGTTGGCGAACAGATGCTCGCTCATGCATTTGAAAAATTTGACATCAAATTGGAACAGACCGAATTCGGACCTAAAATAATAGGTGAATATGACGAACTTGTAAAAACAAGAGATTTCTTGGAAAATGCAATTCGTGAAAGATTAAAAGAATTATCCGGAGAATAGATTTCTCCACATACATTATTTTTTTTGAATTTATCGTAACGGCAAAATCCCAAATAACTTTTTTATGTATTGCCAAATGTTTTTTCATTAACCTCTTCATTCAAACTAGGTTAGAGTAACTGGTGTTTCAGTTTATATGCAAAATACCGTTGGAAAATCAGCATCCAATCCATTTTATTGAATTAATTTTTACCTACACAATCTTTAATGTCTTAAACGATATTTAGGTATGTCTAAATATTATGGAGTTATTAATATCCATGCAAACAATTTATTTTAAAAACAACTGCTCAAATCACCGAATTTAACAAATAATCATGATTAAATATGGACAATAATCTATTTTTAGTATTTTTAAAGCAATTTAAAAAATAAAGATTAAGTGAAGTTATTATCAAGTATACCTGATATGTAATAAACATTTGTCAAAAAGAAAACTGCCCAACATATATTTCGATAATTAAACAGTATATTAAAACTTTTATAAATTATTATAAAATTTTCAGTTAATTTTATATACTACTAAATAAAAATAAGTAGTTAGACTTAACTTGAATTTTTATAAAGTTAAAATGAAAAAAGTTAAGTCATAATAAACGAGGTTAAATTAAATGTTTAAATTTGATAAAGAACAAGAAGTTTTTGACTTCGCAGGAGTCAAAATGGGTGGTCAACCGGGAGAATATCCTACTGTGTTAGCAGGAACAATATTCTACGGAGGACACAACATTCTTAACGATGAATTAACAGGTGATTTCGATAAAGACAGAGCCGAACAATTAGTAAATGATATGGCAGCTATTTCCGATGTAACAGGAAATCCCTACATTGTACAAGTTTTCGGACAGACTGTAGAAGCACTTCCAAAATATATTGAATATATCGGAGAGATTTGTGATGCTCCATTTCTTATAGATTCTACATCCGGTGATGCAAGAGTTGCTGGTGCACAGTACGCTGATGAAACCGGATTAACAGAAAGAGCAATCTATAATTCAATCAACATGGCTGCAGATAAATCTGAATTAGAAGCACTCGCTGAAACAGATATTTCTGCTTCAATCATCTTAGGATTCAACCCAATGAATGCTACCGTTGAAGGTAAAATGGCAATGTGGGAAGATGGGGATGACGGTGCATACGAAAAAGGTTTACTTGAAGTGGCCGCAGAATGTGGAATCGACAGATTCATGATGGATACTGCAGTTACACCTTTAGGTCAAGGTGCAGGTATCGCTGCGAGAACTTCATTTGCTGAAAAAGCAAAATGGGGATATCCAGTAGGATCAGGAATTCATAACGTCCCATCCGCATGGGATTGGTTAAGAGAATACAAAAAAGAAGGAAACAAAACTGCATTCACCGTTTGTGATATCGGTGCAAATATCGTGCAGGTAATGTGTGCGGGAGACTTTGTTCTTTTTGGACCGATCGAAAACGCAAGCATAGCGTTTCCGGCCGTAGCTCAAACAGATATGTTTATATCCGAAGCTGCAAAACCTTTAGGAACAGAACCTGTTGATTATCACCCTATGAATAAACTAGTATAATATCATTTGTTAATGCATTTTCAAACCTCAATGAAGATTTGTTCAACATCCAAATTAAACAACAGATCTTAACATAAAAGTATAATACCAAATTAGCACTGGAGCAAGCACCTCCAGTGCTTTTTAAAAAAATAATCATCATTAAAAGAAAAAGTTAAATAATCCGATTAAAGGATACAATCAGGACAGATTCCAAGATATGGTGCTACAGCCTTTTTAATATCAGAAGAGACTTTATTTATACCATTATTAGCATCAATAACTTCACAGGTATACTCTTCAGCCAGCTTCAAGTAATTTTGTCTAACGCCTGTCAAAAATTCTTCATCTTCAAAAGTATCTTTACCGGAAGTTCTCGCAACTGATTTAATAACATCCAAATCCAGTAAAATTATTAAATCAGGTTTTTTAGCATACCTATTTATAACTTCGACCCAATCGACAGGTTTCTGATAAGCCAAACTTGAAATAAATGACCTGTCTGAAATTATGATTTTAGACTCATCTTCCAACCTGTCCATTATTAACATCCTGTCCGCTGCAAACAAAAGTGCCAATGATTTTAGCAATCTTTCAGAAGTTGCATCAGGACGTTGCAAAATCTTTCGAATTAATTTACCAACTTCAGAATCTGTCGGTTCAACTAATGTGTCCACTCTAAATCCATTTGCTTCCAACCATTCCTTCAACATTTGAATTTGAGTAGATTTTCCAGCACCATCAATTCCTTCAAAAACTATATACATAAAATAGAATATGTTTTAATTTAATATATAATTAATTCCAAAAGTATTAATGAATAAAAACTTAAGGTGTAAAAATAAAATGGCTTTAGAAGAATTATTAGCGCCTGCAGGTTCACCAGAAGTATTAACAATAGCAGTTAATGCCGGTGCTGATGCAGTTTATATTGCAGGTCAAAATTATGGGGCAAGAGCATATGCCAAAAATTTTTCAATGGAAGAAATTGAAAAAGCAGTGGAATATGCTCACTTAAACGGCAGCAAAATACATGTTACCGTTAATACATTAATTAACAATTTTGAAATCATTGATGTTTTAAAATATTTGTTGGAATTGTATAAAATTGGAGTGGATGCAGTAATTGTGCAGGATTTTGGATTGATATGGCTTTTAAAAACATTCATACCGGATTTGGAAGTCCATGCATCAACACAAATGGGCTTGAACAATTATTCATCAATAAAATGGGCCAGCAAAAACAACATTAAAAGAGTCGTTCTCCCAAGAGAAGTTACAATTGAACAGATAAGGCAAACCACAGAACAGCTTGAAAAGGACGGCATCAATATGGACATTGAGGTATTTGGCCACGGAGCATTATGTTACTGTGTAAGTGGAAAATGTTATATGTCATCATACAACAGTGGAAGAAGCGGCAACAGAGGAGCCTGTGCACAGCCATGCAGACGGGAATATCGTTTGAAATACAGAGGATACAACATTGGAAACGGATACCTCCTCTCAACACATGACCTTGCGACCTACAATAATTTAGAAGCCATATCCGACGCAGGAGTCAAATCCCTAAAACTGGAAGGAAGAATGAAATCCGGAGACTATATCGGAACAATCGTAAACAGCTACAGAAACCTTCTGGACGGCAATGAGGGAGATTACAAAAAAGATTTGCACCTTGTTTTCAACAGACAGTTTACCAACGGATACATGATGGGCGATAAACCGGGAGATGTAATGGGAAGAGGCCATTCCGGTCATGAAGGATTATACATCGGAGACATTGTCGACATTGAAGATACCAAAGTTACAATTGAAATCAAAAACAAGGAAATTCCAGTTATTTTAGAGCCTGGAGACGGAATTGCATTTAAATACAATGGAAAAATCAAAGGAATCTATCTTGAAGACATCGTAAAACAGGACGAGAATGAAATCATAATTAACACTACACGCCTCGTTAAAGTCGGAACAGAGGTATTCATCAGTTATTCAAAATCAACACACGAATACCTAAAACAGTTTGAAAAGGAAATCATCAAAAACAATGTTCCGCTCAGCCTGTCTTTAACATGGGATGAAAATCTGAATTTATACACCAAGGTCGAATATTACCTGGACGATGAACTAATTAATTTCAGGCATAAAACACTGGACAAGTTCGAAAAAGCAAAAAATAAGCCAGTTACTGAAGAAATCCTGGAAAAACAGCTTAAAAAAACCGGCGGAACACCATTCTATATAGAAAATATTCGATTTAACAATATGCCGAAAGACATATTCATCCCTATTCGTGAAATTAATCAGATAAGGCGTGAAATACTTGACAACGCAACTGAATTTTTAATTAATCATTATACCCCTACCAAAAAGTCCGTTAAGGCAGTGCGCAAAAACTTAACTAAATTTTTTGAGGATTACAAAAATATCAAAGGCAAATCAAAAAGAAAAACTCCGAAATTGTCAATATTTATCGACGATATTGCTCAAATTAAAGCAGCATCAGGATTTGATTTGAAAAGAATCTATTTTGATGGAAACTGCCACTATAACAATCCTCAAGATTATTTTGACAATATAAAAGAGACTCTTAAAAAGGGAAGCCTTATGGCATCACCGACCGAATTTGTCTGGGTTCTCTCATCATTCATAACAGAAAAGGACGCATTAAGATGCAACGAAATTATTAAGGATTTGGAAAATGAGGGAATTATCGTATCGGTAATGGGAGACTTTCCAGGAATGGCTGAAATATTTGACTGCCCAATTTATGGAAATCATAATTTAAACGTATGGAACAGCTTTTGTGTGCGTGATTTGAACGAGGCGGGTTTCAAATCATTGATATTGTCATCAGAACTATCCGGAGATGAAATAAAAGAACTGATTAATAAGACTCCTGACAGAAACATTGACCTTGAAATGATTGTTAATGGAAATTTGGAAGTTATTGTCAGCAAAGACGATTTTACCAACCTGAACGATGGAAAAGACTTCATCATTTCAAACGATGCAGATTATGCAACCTTGGAAGACAAGAAAAGAAAGAAATTCAAGTATAAAATATTTTTCGACTACAACAGGCAGAGCCATATCATCAACAAGGATTGCCTGTGTTTGATTGAAGAGATGAATGATATAAAAGAATTCGGACTTGATTCCATAATTTTGGACTGCAGATATTCAAATGAGAAATACACTTCCCAAATCCTATCAATATACAATGAAAGTCTTAAAAACAAGACCATTGAAGAGTTAAGCGAATACAAATATCAAATTATGGATTTTTCCCAATCATACATCAACAAAGGCAACTACATTGAAGGAAGACTACACGAGGACAAATAATGAGAATTCCAGAATTACTTGCACCTGTCGGCTCAATGGATCATCTGAAAGTGGCAATAAATGCGGGAGCCAGTTCCGTCTATCTTTCCGGAAAGAACTATGGCGCAAGAAAGTATGCTCAGAACTTTACATTAAATGAAATAGAAGATGCAGTAAACATAGCACATTTACATAATGTTAAAGTTTACGTTACCGTGAACACATTAATTAAGCAGGATGAACTTGAGGACGTAATAAATTATCTGTCAAATCTATATGCTATCGGAGTAGATGCCGTTCTGGTTCAGGATTTTGGGCTGGTGGAACTCATTAACAAAAACCTGCCAGACCTCAAGATTCATGCATCCACACAGATGACCTGCGAAAACCAGCTGAAATTAGACTACATCGAAAGCAAGGGAATTAAAAGAATAGTTCTTCCACGGGAGATGAGAAAAGAGGAAATTCAAAACCTCAAAACAAATATGGAACTTGAGATTTTCGTGCATGGTGCATTATGTTATTCATATTCAGGACAATGCCTTATGAGTAGCTTTAAGGGAGGCAGAAGCGGAAATCGAGGAACATGCGCCCAGCCATGCAGACAGAAATATAAAGTTTCCGGAATAAAAAAAGAAGATTATTACCTGTCACCCTGCGATTTGAATTTGTTTGACAAACTAAAAGAAATTTCCGAGATGAATATTGCCTGCATCAAAATAGAAGGCAGAATGCGAAGCAAGGAATATCTTGCCATCACAATCAGCAGCTACAGAAATGCCCTCAACAAACTGAAAAGCGGGAAAAAAAGTGAAAACGAAGAGCTCAGTTTGGTTTTCAATAGGGGATTCAGCCAAGGTCAATTCAGCAACACCTCAAAAAGAAGCATAAGGGCAGGACATATAGGATTAAAAATAGGAAAAGTAATTGATGCCCATAAAAACCAAATTGCGATAAAAATAAATGACACAGTTAAGAATATTCCCGAGAAGGGTGACGGACTGCTTCTCATTAAAAACAGCAAGGATTATGGGTTTGAAATTTCACAAAATCCATTATTGACAACCGTGAATCATTTCAAAAAAGGAAAAAACAAGCAAGTTAAGGATTTGACAAGAAAAGACAAAGTCATGATTGTTAAAAAAGTATGGCAAAACAAAAAAAGTGATTTTGATTTAAACGGGTGTGATGTTTACCTGACTAAGAAAAATAACCTTATTAAAAAAGTTCGAGAAATTGAAAGCAAGAAAAACAGTTACGTCAAATCCAAATTGATTCTTACATTTTCAGTTAAAAATAAATTCCCCCAACTTAAAGGGCGACTAACGCTTGCAAACAAAAAGGAAATAGAATGTGAAGTCAGAGGAAACACACCGTTTGAAAAACCACTTAAAAAAAGCGTTTCGCAGGAAATCATCCAAAAGCAATTGTCGAAAGTTGACAATTACCCCTATAAGATTATTCAAACCAATATCAATTATGACGGAACACTGTTTATTCCAATAAGCAAAATCAATGAATTGAGAAGGGACTTATTCAAAAAATTAGAAATAGAACTCAACAATTCCTATAAACATGAAATCAAACAAATTAACTTGAAATTAACTGAAGCTAAAAAAGAAGAATCTGCACCCTCAATTTCATTCTACACCAATAATCTGAATCATTTGAAAAATATAGAAGGAGTGAAAAGAGTTTATTTGGAAATTCCTCCTGAAAACGATAATTTAGACATTAAAAATCATGAAAACTACAACCTGAACTATATGATCAGCTTTTTAAAGGATGCTTTGGAAATTTCACGCATGAAAGATTACGAACTGATATGGA
Organism: uncultured Methanobrevibacter sp.; assembly: GCF_902801725.1. Lineage (GTDB taxonomy): Archaea > Methanobacteriota > Methanobacteria > Methanobacteriales > Methanobacteriaceae > Methanocatella. The sequence continues at coordinate 102,665 of NZ_CADCJB010000004.1, forward strand.
AATGGCCGGACATCACTCATGACAAGCTTATTAGAGCATTCAATAAGGTAAAAGGAATATTGAATAAAATGCATTATAAAATTCCAATTATGAGTGGCAGTTTTAATGGAGAATATGGGCCTTATTCCATGAACATTACAAATACCGAAACAATAGACAGCCTCGAAGATTATAAAATTTTAACAATATCACCTGAACTAAATAAAGAGGATTATGAAAACATTGCAAGATATTGCAAAACCCCTGATAAAGTTGAAATACTAGTGCAGGGAACCGTTGAACTAATGAAAACACGCTACCCCCTCTTATATGGAAAAGAATTCAAACGATTAAAAGACAAATCAGAATTTTTCTTAATTGACAGAAAGAACAACAAATATCCTATTCACAGAAGCATTTCAGGTGAAGAGTTAACAATATTCAATTGTGAAGAGTTATCGTTGCTTGGCGAAATTAATCACTTAAAAGATATTGGCATCAGCAATTTTTCAATAGATGGAAGATATAAGGATAATGACTATAACAAAATTGTCGGAATATATAAAAAAGCATTTGAAGGAAATATCGAAGAAAAAGAACTGTTAAAATATAGCTGTCAAAACACATCAGGCAACTACTAATATTACTTTCCAAATGCTCTAGGGAATATGGAATAATACATTAATAATACATATTATATCAAAAAAGGGTTTGGTAAAAATGCAAGGGGAAAAAATTACATTGCAAAATATAAAAGGCATTGGAGATAAAATCTCTGAAAAAATTATAAATGGTATTGGAGGGGAAGAGGAACTCCAAAAAATTGTTGAAAATGTTGATGTTGAAAAGATATCGAACATTGAAGGAATAAGTCAAAGAAAAGCAATTGAAATAATGAATCAATTGCTAAATAACCCAAACTATGAGTTTATAAAAAGCGATAGAGCAATGGAAATCTATGAAGATATCATAAACAAAATCCTGTCATACTCAAACACAAACTATTCAAAAAACAGAATTTTACTGCTTAGCCCCACAAAAGATATTGATAAGATAAATTCCCGCCTTGATTTTGTAATGTCCGCTAAAGATCATGTGTCACAACTTCCAATCATCAAACTAAGAGGATTGATGAAAAATTTAAAGGAAGTTGAAGAGGCAAAACCCGAATACGACCCAAGCAAAGCGATCCTTGTAGAAAGCGAAGAAGACAGTTCATACCTTATGGATTTGGGCCTCAACCAATATTATCCCATTATAACTGCAAACGATTCACCATTACTTCAAGAAGAGATAATGAATTATGATTTGGTATTTTACGTTTATTCCCAAGGCATCCTTGATTTTGAAGGAATGCCCAATTTGGTGATGGTCAACATTGAAGAAGAGGATTATGAAATCGTTCCTGAAAAAATCATTAACTTTTTTGTGCAGAATAAGGAATTATTTTTAAGAGTTCATGAAATTCAAAAAATCAGAGATAAGGAAAGTGTTCTGGGAGACATCATCCCCATAATTGATGAACTCAACATCATCGACAAAAGAGAAGTCGATATTGAGAAACTTGTCTATTCTCTTAAAGATGATATGGATAACGAATTAGAAAAATCCATGAAAAGTGTTGACCTTGAAGGAGATGAAATTCTCAATCTATTAAACAATAACTTTCCTCCGAAGATTAGTAAAATATTTGACGAAATTATCAATAAAAGAAAGGAAATTATTCGCGAAGAAACCGGTATAAGTTTTGACCCATTCATCAGAAAGTATCCTATAGAAATTGACGACACAGAAATTCAAAGAGTAACACTGGAACAGTCTTCCAAAAAGGAAAATGACATCTTCGACATTAAAAAAAGTGCAGCAATCCAGCTAAACTCCATTAAAGAAAAGGCAATTGAGGAAGTTGAGGATGCAATTAAATTTGATTATGAATTCAGTCTTGGAAGTTTTGCATACGAATATGATTTATGCAGGCCGGAATTTGGAGATGAAATCAAATTAAACGGAGCCCTTCATTTAGAATTAGCACTTAAGAAAGATGAAGAGTACGTTCAAAAAATTGATTACCAATTAACACGCGATGAAAATATTGCTCTTTTGACAGGTGCCAACAGCGGAGGAAAAACAACACTCCTAGAAACATTGACACAAATATCCATAATGGCTCAAATGGGACTTCCAGTAAGTGCTGATGCGGCAGAGATAAAAATAGTTGATGAAATTTATCATTTCTCAAAGAAAAGATCTCTTGATGCAGGTGCTTTTGAATCATTCCTGAATGTATTCATACCAATAGTTACAACAAAAAGCGAAAAACTGGTATTGCTGGACGAACTTGAAGGAATAACAGAACTTGATGCAGCCGTTAAAATAATATCAACATTTATAGACATGATTAAGGAATCAAATTCTTATGGAATCATTGTAACACACATGGCAAGAGAAATAATGAACTACACAGACATCCGAGTAGACGGTATTGAAGCAAAAGGATTGGATGAAGATTATAATTTAATTGTAGACAGAACACCAAAAATGAATTTCCTTGCAAAAAGTACTCCCGAATTAATTTTAAAAAGAATATATGAAAAATCAGATAATGAATTAAAAGCAGTGTATGCAAGAATATTAGAAAAATTCTAAATTTATATTTTAGGGATTAATCTGGAATAGGAAAGTTTTGAGTTATTTAAAAAACAATTCAAAATCCCTTCTTAAAAAAAACTAAGTCTTAGTTTTTCTAAATATCAGCCCTATTGCACAGAATTCAACAATGAAAATCAATATATACGAAAAAACGGATAACACATCATTGAAAATCGGTGCGAATTCCAATAATGTCAGAATCATCAAAATAATCAAAACGATTGTATAATCCTTAGCATAGTTATACCAACCAATTTTTTCAATATATTCTTTAAGCAATTTTAAATTGAAAGAATTACGAAGACTTCCACCATCAGCAAGTTGGGCCAAAGCAATTTCTAGGAAGAAAACAGTAATATAAAGGATAACTATGCTTAAAGCAAAAAATAAGAGTGAACTGATAGGATTATGATTGTAGATTAAATGAAATGTTTCTTGAAAGTTAAAAACAAACTCCTCTATTTCAAACCTAGGAAAATCAAATAAAAATGAAATTGCAGCTAAAAACAAAGTTTGAATACAAATATAAATAGCAAATATTATTGTTGCCCAAATACCCAATTTAATATCTTTAAAATTAAATTTAGGCAATTCTTCCCTACCATTTATTACTTCACGAGTCAATTGCATTCCGTAGGAATTGTATAAAACAATATAGATTACAATAGCTATAGCAGCATATATACCATCAAGTAAACCAAAGATAAATGCAAACAAAAATATTAGAAGTATGAACATGACAGTATGTTTCTTGTTAGCCATGCAACAATTAAATGAATTTTTCAAAAAATACACTACGGAATCTAACAT